>JAEUVM010000148.1 GCA_016787125.1 Chitinophagaceae bacterium
TTGATCGGCGCCGACACTGAGCAGGAGTTGCGCGAAATGGAGGCCATGATGCGTCTTTTACCAGCCCCGGAAGCCGACAAAGTTGTTTCGATCAACGGGATTAGGGCACTACTGGCAACTCTGCCTTCCAACAAGGATTGAGATGGGCGTAACGCTAAACATCGAGAAGCTAAAGTCACTGGCGCAAGATGCTATTGGTTGGAGTAACTGCAACAGCGCGTGGCTCGATACTTCGGAGGATGACTCCGCAGCAGTAGTTGGACACATCAGCGAGGACGGCGAAACATACCCTGTGGCAGTGATTGACTGCGACCAGTATTACCAAGGGCAGGACTCCCTCAAATTGGCGAAGTTCTACGCTGGGGCGAACCCTGCTGTAGTGCTTGCGCTGATAGAAAAGATTGAAGCGTTGCAGAAGGCGGAGGATTGACAACTTTGGAACAAGAGAAATACAGCGACCCCCTCGACGTTGCCTCGCGCAACGAGAGCATCGCCACCGAGGACGCGGTCAGGGAGCAGCGCAAAAAGGCTCGGCCTCAGCAGATTCCTGACGCTGCCGACAACTTTGCCATTACTGAGTGCGTGGAGTGTGGCGACAAAATTGGAGAGCAGAGACTGAGGGTAGCGATCAAAAACACCCTTTGCATCTACTGTGCCACGGAGCAGGAGCGAAGGAAGTGAAAGCGCCTACGTCGCCAAGGTGCCCTGTGTGCCTGGCGAGGGCGGCGAAGAAGGTGAACGATAAGTCAGCAGCAACCTGGAAGTGCCGGGAGTGCAAGCATGTTTGGCGGTACTAACCTTTGATAGAGAGGAAAGATCATGGCTAAAGTAATAGTTGAAGAATCCCATAAGCAAGAAGGGCGTTGGATCAAGGTGCCGGTCTCAGACCTTATAACCCCAAAACCGGGGCGACTTTGCTATGGGCCGCGTTGGTGGGCTGTTACTGAAAATGACGAAGTGCTGTTCTTCGATAATTACGGTTCCCCACAATGCAACATAGCTGAGAGCATTGTCGAACGCCTTGGCAAAGGGTTTGATGCCCCTCTAACAACCCCAAGGTTTATTGAGGTGGCGTTTGTACCTCATCGTTGCAGCGATTATTACTAAAGGAACAATAATGAAACGCGCAATCATCGACCTCCGATCAGTCCTCTGGACCGCCATCATGGCCGGCAAGGACAAGTGGCGGTACGAACCTGTAATTGATAAGACAAAGGGGGAGTTTTGATTGTACTGACCCAAACAAAAAGGACGGATGAACGACTACTAGAGAGAATGAAGAACCATTACTCTAAACCAAAGGGGTTCGTTGGTCGGAA
>JAEUVM010000218.1 GCA_016787125.1 Chitinophagaceae bacterium
TGCTGCAAACAATACAGATTTTTTCATGGCGGCAGAGGTTTTTATAAAGTTAAGATGTTCATGTTTATCCTGGAAAAGTATACGTTTGGCTGGCGCCTGTTAACATAATCACTGGTAGTAAATTTTTTTAGCGTGGCGGTAAACAAAACCGGCGATAAGAGACAATCATTAACACAAACTACTGTCCAGGGATAAATACATTTTATTCCTGAATCCACAAGGCTCAGGCAGGCTGTGTTTGTCCGAGCTTTTTCAACTCAACATTTTCATGGGTGCTGCCACCAACACCTTTTTTCAGCAGCCACACCAAAGCCCTGCCAAGCACATCCGACCAGATGATCTTATTGGGAGTAAAAAAGGCAACCAATGGAAACAACGGATAGACCAGTTTGTATGCAAATGGCGCCTTCGGATTCTTATGCTTTGGGCGAACCGCATCCGGTCTTGCTATGATTACATTTGGCAAACCGCATTGCAGTAAATAGTTTTCGGCTTTCCCTTTTATACGTTTAAAAAGAGTACTGCTTTTTTCAGTACGGTCAGCGCCATCACCGCTTACAAACAAAAAGCGGATACCCGGGTTCACCTGCAAACAAAATTCAGCACAGCACTTTACAAAGTCATAAGTGATAACATGATATTGTGCAGCATTTACCTGTGTTTGTGAAATGCCAAGACACCAGGCAACAGCATCAGCGTCTGCAAAATACTTTTCCAAACCAGTGTAGCTGAGAAAGTCATTGTGTTGTACGATAGTCAGTTTGGGGTGCTTGAGTGTTGATTCGCTTCTTACAAGCAGCACTATTGAAGTTATTTCCTGGTCAGCAATGGCAGCCCTTACCGTTTCCGCACCAATAAGGCCTGTAGCGCCGGTAATAATGATTTTCATTGGTTGAAATTTATCGTGAGTGCCCGTTGGTAAAACCACACCCTCTACAGCGCTGTGGGGAAAATACGTGTTTGCATTTTAATCTTGGTCTTATTTGTCAACGATTTACGCATACAGCAGGATATTTGAGAGCCGTAGTAAAGCTATGGATTTTTCTATAGTAAAAAAGTGATTTTCCTATTGCAAAAGAAACATCAGCAAGTTAGCTTTGTGTTACTATCCTGAAAGCCGCGACAGTTCAAACCTTATCCGCCGGTATCTTTGAAACACCATAGTTAATTCAACCCTGTGTAAAAAGTATAACATCATTGGCGTGTCTGCCATTTTCCAGTTAACATTTTACCGGGATCACGAAGAAGAATCTTTCCTTATTAAAAAGGAAGTTCAATATAGCTCTTTATGGTTTTATAATACCAATATCCCTTTGAGAACTAAATCCTGTATCTGTGTAAAAACCCGATGAGATCCAATCCAATGAATGCCGGTTCGATGAAAACCATTCTTGAAACCTAAAAGTAAATGCATGTAATGAATGGTACTCTGTTGTAAAGCCGCCTTCGGGCGGTTTTGCTTTTTTATACGTCATGTG
>JAEUVM010000239.1 GCA_016787125.1 Chitinophagaceae bacterium
CACAAGACATCAGCGGAGGAAATACCGTGGAAGATGCAGCAAAGATCTTTGCTTTGGTATTAAAAGGCGAGGGCACATGGGCGCAAAATGCCGTGGCTTTGGCAAATGCGGCGATGGCCTTACATTGCACCGGCAAATACAAAAGTTATGATGAAGCATATAATGCAGCGGTCGCCAGCCTGGAAAGTGGAGCCGCCAACGCATGTTTAAAAAACCTGATCGCCCTACAGGCCTCCTGACGAGCCCCTTCGGGGCGCCATTTTGGTAGCCCGATCAGGGCGTCATTTTGGTGGCCGCAGGAGCGTAATATTATGAAATGGATATTTTAGAAACAATAGTAGTAGCCAAGAAGAAAGAGATCGGACCGTTCAAGGAGATGAGCCCGGTGGAGCGGTTTGAGCGGGAAGGTTTTTTCTGGAACATCAGGAACAGGTCGCTTGCCGACACGCTGTTATTTCCCGGAAGTAATGGTATTATTGCTGAGTTCAAAAGGAGAAGTCCCAGCAAAGGATGGTTCAAGACCAAGGAGTTGGAGGTGGAGCCGGTGGTGAGTGAATATAACAAAGGAGCAGCAGGTATTTCTGTGTTGACGGATGAAGAATTCTTTGGTGGCGACCTGGACGACCTGATACAGACAAAAGTAATCTCCGATATACCGGTGCTGCGGAAGGATTTTATCATTGATAAATGGCAGATAGCAGAATCAAAGGCATTTGGTGCAGATGTGATATTGCTGATAGCGGCCTGTCTTACCCCGGCACAGGTAAAGGAGTTTGCCGCATACGCAATGCGTATCGGACTTGAAACAATCCTGGAGGTACATAATGAAGAAGAAATGGGGCACTGCTGTGAGGAGGTGACAATGGTCGGCATCAACAACCGGAACCTGAAGACTTTTACGGTGGATATTAATACATCTTTAAAACTGGTGGATAAGGTGCCGGCTGGTAAACCTGCCATAGCAGAAAGTGGAATCAGCAGTCCGGAAGCGATCAGGGAGTTGCGGGATGCCGGTTTCAGAGGTTTCCTGATCGGTGAGAACTTTATGAAGGAGGAAATACCGGGGCAAGCATTTGCAGATTTTATCACTCAATTAAAATAAAATCTCCCGAAAGGGAAACAGGAGGAAAATATGAATATTAAAGTTTGTGGTATAACAGAACTGAAACAATTACAGCAGCTTGACGGACTGGATATTGATTTTGCCG
>JAEUVM010000289.1 GCA_016787125.1 Chitinophagaceae bacterium
CGCCTGGTGGAATGCGGACATGATGTGGTGATCCTGCTGGATTCCATCACCCGCCTTGCCCGTGCTCATAATACGGTGGCTCCTTCGTCAGGTAAAGTGCTTTCTGGTGGTGTGGAAGCTAATGCAATGCAAAAGCCAAAACAATTCTTCGGCGCCGCCCGTAAAATAGAACATGGCGGCTCCCTTACCATTATTGCAACCGCCCTGGTGGATACCGGCAGTAAAATGGACGAGGTGATCTTTGAAGAATTCAAAGGAACCGGTAACATGGAACTGCAGCTCGACAGACGTCTTGCCAATAAACGTATCTATCCGGCTATCGACCTGGTGGCTTCTTCCACCCGCCGCGACGACCTGCTGCTGGAAAAAGATGTGTTGCAACGGATGAACCTGCTCCGGGTTTATCTCACCGACATGAATGCCGAAGAAGCCATGCGTGAACTGCAGAACAGGATGAAAGGCACAAAGAGCAATGAAGAATTTCTGGCAAGCATGAACCGGTAATTTTTTCTGCAAATAATACTATCACACGGGCTGTTTCATCGCAGCCCGTTTTCTTTTAATGATGTAGCTTTCCGTTTTAAATAAATGGCCGTTCAGCGAACTGATATTGAACAATTCCTTCTGTTGACAGAGCAGCACCCGGTGATTGATGTACGCAGTCCCGGTGAGTACAACCATGCCCACCTGCCCGGCGCTCATTCATTACCTCTTTTTACTGATGAAGAAAGAAAGGTGGTGGGCACCGCTTACAAACAAGAGAGCCGGGAAACCGCCATCAAGATCGGTCTTGATTATTTCGGGCCAAAAATGAGGAAGATGGTGGAAGAGGTGGAGACGTTACTACAAAAGCACTCCTCTGCTGATTCGGTGCAAGACAACCGCACCATCCTGGTGTACTGCTGGAGAGGTGGCATGCGCAGCGGTGCCGTGGCCTGGCTGCTTGACTTGTATGGATTTAAAGTGATAACGCTTGCAGGCGGCTATAAAAAATTCAGGAACTATGTGCTGGATACCTTTCGACAGCCATTCGGCTTCAATATGCTCGGTGGCTATACCGGCTCTGGCAAAACAGCGTTGCTGAAAGCGTTAGAAGAAAAAAACGAAATCGTTATTGACCTGGAAGATATTGCCAAGCACAAAGGTTCTGCCTTTGGCAACATCGGTATGCCAGAACAACCCACTCAGGAAATGTTTGAAAACCTGCTGGCGATGGCGCTGCGCAGGTCAATAGAGAATAGTGAATTGGCAATAGAGAAACAACCCGATTCCCCATTCCCCATTGCCTATTCACCGATATGGCTCGAAGATGAATCACAACGTATCGGTCATGTAAACATTCCGCATGAGCTTTGGCTTACCATGCGTAATAGCCCGGTTTGGTTTCTCAACATTCCGTTTGAAGAACGGCTGCGGCAAATTGTGCAGGAATACGGCAGTCTTGACCAGGAAAGAATGATCGGTGCCATTGAACGCATCAGCCGCAAATTGGGCGATCAGCATGCCAAGGCCGCCATCGCACTACTGAAGGAAGGGAATACCACAGAGAGCTTTTCCATTTTACTCAGCTATTACGATAAGTTTTATTTGCGTTCGCTGCACAATCGGAACGACATTCATACGTTA
>JAEUVM010000318.1 GCA_016787125.1 Chitinophagaceae bacterium
TTTTTCATAGTTACTGAGAACGTTATACCATTAAAAATGTTGCTTTTACGAAAATACTGCTTTAAAAAATACCGTTACCGGCGAGGCCCTGTTGCGTAAATTTGTTGTATGAAGATCGCCATCGCCCAGCAGAATTACCACATCGGCAATTTTGAAGATAATACCCGCAAGATCATCGAAGGCATTACCACGGCAAAACAGCAAGGTGCTGACCTCGTACTTTTTTCTGAACTCTGTGTATGCGGCTATCCGCCCCGCGACTTCCTGGAGTTTGATGATTTCATCCGCAAATCATACCAGGCAATTGATGCCATTAAGGAACATGCCGATACCATTGCCGTACTGGTAGGCGCTCCAGACCGCAACCCCGTTCGGGAAGGAAAAGACCTGTTCAACGCCGCCTATTTTCTTTTTGAAAAAGAAATAAAGGCTGTGGTACATAAAACCTGCCTGCCCAATTATGATGTGTTTGATGAATACCGCTATTTTGAACCGGCTTACCACTGGAATGTGATCCCTTTCAAAGGAAAAAAACTCGCCGTTACCATTTGTGAAGACATCTGGAACCTGGGCGACAACCCGCTGTACCGCAACTGCCCCATGGATGAGCTGATGAAGCAGCAGCCGGATATCATGCTCAACCTCTCCGCCTCCCCGTTTGACTATACCCATGTGGAAGACCGCAAGGCGATCGTAAAACTAAATGTGACCAAGTACAAACTGCCGATGCTGTATTGTAATTGTGTGGGCAGCCAGACTGAGATCGTATTTGACGGTGCTTCACTGGTATTTGATAAAAATGCGGATCTGGTAAAACAACTGCCGCTTTTTGAAGAAGCCATCGAACTGGTTGAACTGAAAGACGATGGCAGTTTTGTACAACCAGCAATGGTAAAAGCTGCTCAATTGCCTGATGCGGAATTCAACCCTGCAGAGCTTGATCCTGAACTATGCACTGCTGAAATATACAATGCCATCGCGATGGCCATCCGTGATTATTTCCGCAAGATGGGTTTCACCAAAGCCATACTTGGAAGCAGTGGTGGTATCGACAGCGCCGTCACACTGGCTCTTGCCTGCGAGGCACTCGGAAAAGAAAATGTTCGGGCCATACTGATGCCCTCGCAATACTCCACCGGCCATTCAGTAAGTGATGCGGAACAACTGAGCAAAAATCTCGGCAACCCGTATGATATTGTTCCCATTAAAAATATTTACGACAGCTTTCTCACCGAACTGAAGCCGATCTATAAAGACCTGCCGTTCAGCCTTGCCGAAGAAAACATACAGGCCCGCACCCGCGGCAACCTGCTGATGGCCATCGCCAACAAATTTGGTTACATCCTGCTCAACACTTCCAATAAAAGCGAACTGGCTACCGGCTATGGCACTCTGTATGGTGATATGGCCGGCGGATTAGGTGTACTGGGTGATTGTTATAAAATGCAGGTATATGCTCTTGCCCGCTACATCAACCGCAACAGCGAGATCATTCCCAATAATATTTTAGTAAAACCGCCTTCTGCCGAACTGCGGCCTGGGCAGAAAGACTCTGACTCGCTGCCGGATTATGCCATTCTCGACAGGATATTATATCAATATATTGAAAGGCGGCAGGGTCCGAACGAGATCAAAGCACAGGGCTTTGATGCTGCCCTTACCGACAGGGTGCTTAAGCTGGTAAATGTAAATGAGTATAAACGCAACCAGTTTTGCCCCATCATCCGCATATCACCCAAAGCATTTGGTGTGGGCAGAAGGGTGCCGATAGTTGGCAAATATCTTTCCTGAAAAAGCCAGTATCCTTCTCACCATCAATGCTGGAAAGTAACCGTAACAGGTATGGGTGATGAAGAAGGCGGGATTACCACGTTCTGGCTCAATACCAGGTTGACATCTGTTAGTGATACAATGGTAAAGGTGGAGGAACCTCCGGGAAATAATACGGTGGACAACTGAAGCGTCGTTTCTCCCGCTCCAAAACTCCAGGTAAACGCACCCGCTGTAGTGGGCACGCATACATTGGCGCCTTCGGAGATATTGCCCGTAAGGTTGCTGTTGAACGTAATCACATTATCAACAAAGCAGGCAAGCTGCGGATTGCTGGAAATATCTGTACCCGCTGCTGTAGCACTTTGAAACCTCCATGATGAAGAGGTGATCTTCTCTGTATTCGTCCGCTGGGGCGGTGCCGGATCGGGGTCATCTTTACCACAACCCGTAAAAACAGCAACAGCCACTAAGGCTATTACAGGAAAAAGCAGTCTCCTTTTCAGCATAATCAGCAGATTTTAAGCTAATGTAGTTTTTCTTTCCGGTAAATTAAACGCAAAACACCGCAAATGATTGCGTATTTTCTGCCGTTCATAATAACGGCAAATTATTTGCATACTGCAGGTTCGTAATTTGCAACATATTTAAATTATCCGCATGCTTAAAACCGCAGAAGATATCCGGCAGTTGAATGAAAAGATCGCACAGGCCGGCCAGTTTACCGATAAACTCAGGGAAGAAATTGCACACGTCATCATTGGCCAATCTCACATGCTCGACCGGCTGCTGATCGGCCTGCTCAGCAACGGCCACGTATTGCTGGAAGGTGTGCCCGGTCTTGCCAAAACACTTACCATCAAATCACTCGCCCAGGCCATCCATGCCCGCTTCAGCCGTATCCAGTTTACCCCCGATCTGCTGCCGGCCGACGTGATCGGCACCATGATATACAACCAGCAGCGCAACGAATTTGTGGTACGTAAAGGACCCATCTTTGCCAACTTTATCCTGGCTGATGAAATCAACCGTGCCCCGGCCAAAGTACAAAGCGCCCTGCTGGAAGCCATGCAGGAACGGCAGGTGACCATCGGCGACAGCACCTACAAACTCGATGAACCCTTCCTCGTACTGGCCACACAAAACCCGCTGGAACAGGAAGGCACTTACCCGCTTCCCGAAGCACAGGTGGACCGCTTCATCATGAAAGTAATAGTGGACTATCCCAAAATGAGTGAAGAGCAACTGATACTCCGGCAAAATGTACAGGGCAGCTTCCCTTCGGTAAAACAGGTGGTGTCTGTACAGGAGGTGATCAATGCCAAAGACCTCACCCGCCAGGTATATATGGACCCGAAAATTGAACAGTACATTCTTGATATTGTGTTTGCCACCCGCAAGCCTGGTGATTATAAACTGGAAAAATTAAACCCGCTCATTTCCTATGGCGCTTCACCAAGGGGCAGTATCAACCTCGGACTCGCTGCCAAAGCCCAGGCCTTTCTGAATAAGCGGGGATTTGTAATCCCGGAAGATGTACGCAGTATCTGCAAAGATGTGCTGCGCCACCGCATTGGCCTCACCTACGAAGCCGAAGCCGAAAATGTAAAACCCGAAGATGTGATTGAAGATGTGATACGGGCGATTAATGTGCCGTGAAATGGTTGACGGTTGACGGATGACAGTTGACGGTCGTCCCAAAAAAATAGTTCCTCTGATTCCTTACCCTATAAATACAATTCATGACAACCTACAAAAAATTGGATGCCTGGAAACAATCTATGCAAATAATTACAGACATATACCAGTTGACAAGAACTTTTCCAAGGGAAGAAATGTTCGGTCTGACTTCACAAATGAGAAGGGCTGCCATTTCTGTACCAGCAAACATCGTAGAGGGTATTGGCAGAAATTATAAAAAAGATACCGTTCAGTTTTTACATATTGCCCGCGGCTCCTTGTATGAAATTGAAACCTTACTTGAAATTGCCATCAACCTGGGTTACCTGGGTACGGAATCAACCTCTGGCATTAGCGAATTGATAAACAAAACCATAAAAACATTAAATGGCCTGATCAGGTATTATGAAAAAGCCGATCTCAAATGACTATACGCCGGTCAACTGTCATCCGTCAACAGTCAACAAATGTTAACAACGAGCGAAATACTAAAAAAAGTCCGTGAGCTGGAGATAAAAAGTAAAAAGCTTACGTCCGATCTCTTTACCGGTGAATACCACAGTGCCTTTAAGGGAAAGGGGATGTCGTTCAAAGAGGTGAGGGAATATGCGGCGGGCGATGATATCCGTTTTATTGACTGGAATGTGTCGGCCAGGTTTGGGCATCCGTTCAGTAAAGTGTTTGAAGAAGAAAGAGAACTTACCGTAATGCTGCTCGTGGATATTAGCAACAGTTCCCTGTTTGGCACCAGCTATGCCCGCAAGCGGGATATCATTACTGAAATAGCAGCCGTGCTAAGTTTCTCTGCCGTGAACAATGCGGATAAAGTGGGAGTGATATTCTACAGCGATATAGTTGAGGCATACATTCCTCCTAAAAAAGGAAAGCAACATGCCCTT
>JAEUVM010000560.1 GCA_016787125.1 Chitinophagaceae bacterium
AACTAAAATTCTGTGTATCTCTGTTACTCTGTATCCCTGTGTTGGCCCCCCTGAGACCCCTTTTTTACATTTCATCCAGTTTGAAAAACTCTTTCGGTCTTATTCCTCTTTCAGTTTGCTGCAGGGTGCAGCATTCGTATACCGGGTCGTGTTCAAAGAAAAGAATATAATCACCTTCCAGCGCTTCTTTCAGAAAAGCCTTCTTTTCGTTGAGTGTCGTTAAAGGAAACATATCATACCCCATCACATATGGCAGCGGAATATGCCCCTGCGAAGGAAGCAGGTCGGCCATGAATACCACCGTTTTACCATTATAATTTATCTGTGGCAGCATCATCGCCTCTGTATGACCGCTGACAAAACGAATATCAATACCGGGTAAGAAAGGAGTGGAGCCCAGCCTGCCATCGTGCATACCACTTACTTCCACCATCTTCAACTGACCACTTTCTTCTATCGGTAAAATATTCTCTTTTAAGAAAGAAGCTTTCTCCCTTTCATTCGGATACACTGCCCAATCCCAATGCTCTTTATTACTCCAGAAACGGGCATTCTTAAAACCGGGCACCAGTTTGTCGCCTTCCCGCACAATAGAACCGCCGCAATGATCAAAATGCAGGTGGGTCAGAAACACATCGGTGATATCATCGCGGTGAAAACCATGAGCCGCCAGCGATTTATCCAGCGTGTCATCTCCATGCAGGTGGTAATGACTGAAAAATTTTGCATCTTGTTTGTCACCATTGCCGTTATCCACCAGGATCAGTCGATTGCCATCTTCGATCAGCATGCAGCGCAGTGCCCAGGAGCAAAGATTATTTTCATCGGCCGGGTTGATCTTGTTCCAGATGCTTTTAGGCACCACGCCAAACATGGCACCGCCATCAAGTTTGAAGTAACCGGTATTGACAGAATACAATTTCATTTGAAAAACATTAGCGGGTAATCAATTTTACTTTCTTTTTCTACCGCTGACCTGGCTTGTATGCCCTTGCATAAAACAATAGCAACAATCCGATAAAGAAGATAGAGGTAAGTGCCAGCACAGAGCCACGTTGGGAGCCTGTCAGTTCTGTAATAAAACCAAAACTGAAGATACCCACCACTGCCGCAATCTTTTCGGTCACGTCATAAAAACTGAAAAACGAAGCTGTGTCTTTTGTTTCAGGCATCAGTTTGGCATAGGTAGACCGGCTGAGTGATTGTGTGCCACCCATTACAAAGCCAAAGCCTGCAGCCAGGGCATAGAATTCATAAATACCTCCCTTGGGTAATAAATAACCAACAAAGCACAGCAGTATCCAGAGCACTACCAGCAGCATCAGTGTTTTCAGATTGCCCAGTTTGCCCGATATCGCCGAAATGGCATAGGCGCCTGGAATAGCAATGAGCTGAATCAGCAGTATGGAAATGATAAGATTGGTGGTGGGTATTTCCAGTTCACTTTTTCCATACAGCGCCGCTACCAGCATCACCGTTTGCACACCCATATTAAAAAAGAAGAACGAAAACAGGAACCTTTTCAACGATGGAAGTTTCTTCAGTTGGTTCCATACCTTTCGCAGTTCATCATAACCTTTCGACAGTGCTTTGCTTTTCAGGTCACCGGTTCCGGCAGGTATGGGCCTGGGTAGCCTTCGAAGCGAGAACTGTCCAAATCCCCACCACCAGATGCCAACCAGCAAAAAAGAAAGCCGGAACTGTATGGTACTTGCTTCGTCCTTATTTTCAAATCCGCCAAGTATACCCGGAAAGAAAACAAATACAAAGCAGATCGCCTGCAGCAATACGCTGCCGACATAGCCGTAGGCAAATCCTTTTGCACTGATCCTGTCGCGGTCTTCCGGAGCAGCTATTTCCGGTAAAAATGAATTATAGAAAACAAGGCTGCTCCAGAAACCGATACACGCTACTATCATACAGCCAATTCCAAGAATCATATTGGAGGCGGGTGTGCTGGTGGTGCCGCCGGTGGTATTAAATAAGAATAGCAGGCAGCAGGCAGCACTGCCCATGGTCAGAAAGAAGTTCATAAACTTCTTCTTATTCCCGCGGTAATCTGCAATAGAAGATAGCAGGGGCGAAACGACAGCCACAATCAGCATGGCAAAGGCCAGGGCATACTGGTAGAGGGCCGTGTTTTCGAACTGGCGGCCTAAAAAAGTAACCGCCGTTTTGGATGCAGCCTTGTCGTCTACAGCTATTGCTTCGAAGTAGGCAGGAAAAATAGTAGAAGTGATAACCAGGTTGTAGGCGGAATTGGCCCAGTCGTACATAGCCCAGCCGTTCACAACTTTTTTGGAAGCAGTTTGCATGGTAATGCTTTCAGTAAAAATAGGAATTCAGCGGGTATAAAAATAAAAGACCTCCGCTGCGGGAGGTCTGTAAATTGGTAAAGCTCATACTGTCTGTTGTACCCTGTTTCCGGTATTTTACCGGCTGATCACACCGGCGAGAATCAATGCCAGCAGGATAATACCAGCAATGATGCGGTAATAACCAAACACCCGGAAGCCATGCTTCTGCAGAAAGCCAATGAAAAACTTTATCGCCAGCATTGCCACAATAAAAGCCACCACATTGCCGATCACAAATAATTTAATATTCTCTCCTGAAATAGATTCATATCCTTTCAGCAGCTTATACCCGGTAGCAGCTGCCATCGTGGGCACAGCCAGGAAAAAAGAAAACTCTGCCGCCAGGCTGCGGGTCATGCCCTGCTGCATGCCGCCAATAATGCTCGCCGCACTCCGGCTTACACCAGGTATCATCGCGACACATTGCCAGATACCGGTGATAAAGGCTTTGCCAAAGCTGATCTGCTCTTCCTTTTCCACCACGGGATGGTTGAAAAGTTTATCAATAAAGAGCAGCACCACACCTCCCGCTATCATCGTGATGGCCACCACCAGCGAACTCTCCAGCAGCGCA
>JAEUVM010000516.1 GCA_016787125.1 Chitinophagaceae bacterium
GGTGGCGCAGTTCGTGCTTGCCGCAGGTTACCGGCACCATTATTTCCGGTAAGGCCTTCTTACCTTTTTTTATCAATTCTGCTGTTGCCTCAAAAATGGCCTTTACCTGCATTTCTGTTATTTCTGGATAACTCACGCCCAGCCTCACGCCGCGATGTCCGAGCATCGGGTTGTTTTCATGCAGTGCCAGCACCCTTCTTTTTAATACACTCATCCGGATGCCGAGTTCTTTGCTCAGTTGTTGAAGCTTCTCTGCATCATGCGGTACAAACTCATGCAGTGGCGGGTCAAGCAGGCGGATCGTTACCGGGTAGCCTTTCATCACAGTAAGGGTGTCTTTCACATCTTTTTTTACATAGCGGAATAATTCATTCAGCGCAGCCCTTCTTTCGGATTCTGTTTTACTGACGATCATTTTGCGAAGCAGGAACAACGGTTCTTCACTGCCTTCTCCATAAAACATGTGTTCGGTACGAAACAGGCCGATGCCTTCGGCGCCAAACTTAAAGCCCTGTGCTGCATCCGCTGGCGTTTCGGCATTAGTGCGTACGCCCATCACTTTGGCCTTATCCACCAGCTTCATCAGGTTTTTATAAGAAATGTTTTTGTCAAGATCAATCGCAGTAAGCGCCAGGCTGCCTTCATATACAAGGCCCTTCGTTCCGTTCAGGCTGATCCAGTCGCCTTCTTTTATAATAGTTCCATCATTCGCTTTGAATGATTTTGACTCCATGTGAATTTCTATATCACCACATCCTACGATACAACACTTGCCCCAGCCACGGGCTACGAGTGCAGCATGGGAGGTCATACCGCCTTTTGTGGTCAGCACGGCTTGTGATTTATGCATTCCATCCACATCTTCCGGTGAGGTTTCTTCCCTTACCAGTATCACCTTTTCACCTTTAGCGGCCCATTCCACTGCTTCGTTTGAGGTAAACACCGCTCTTCCCTTGGCACCACCGGGTCCGGCAGGCAATCCTTTGGCGATTGGTTTGGTGAGTGCTTCCGCTTTCGGATCAAGCATGGGCAATAACAATTCCACCAATTGGTTGGGTGCCACCCGCATAATGGCGGTCTTACTGTCGATCAGCCTCGATGCATACATTTCTGTTGCCATCCGTACAGCGGCCACACCGTTTCGTTTGCCCACCCTGCATTGCAGCATGTAGAGTTTTCCTTTTTCGATGGTAAACTCAATATCCTGCATGTCTTTATAATGCTTCTCCAGCCGTTGCTGGTAGCTGTTCAGTTCTTTGTATTGTACGGGCATCAGTTTTTCCAATGTGGTAAACTGGCGGCTCTGATCGTTTTTCGAATACTCATTCACCGGTGCCGGAGTACGGATTCCTGCCACCACATCTTCTCCCTGTGCATTCACCAGGTACTCGCCATAGAATTTGTTTTCGCCGGAGCCGGGGTTGCGGGTAAAGGCCACACCGGTACAACTGTCGTTGCCCATGTTGCCAAACACCATGGCCTGCACATTTACGGCAGTCCCCCATTCATCCGGAATTTTTTCTATGCGGCGGTATTCAATGGCCCGCTTGCCATTCCAGCTGGAAAATACTGCACCGATGCCGCCCCATAGTTGTTCCCATGGGTCATCCGGAAATTCTTTGCCCAGTATTTTCTTAATGGTGCTTTTATAATCCGCCACCAGTTTTTTCAATTCATCAGCGGTAAGATTGGTATCACTGGCATAGCCGCGGTGATATTTTATCTCCTCCAGTTTTTCGTCCAGTATTTTGCGGATACCTTTTCCGTTCTTGGGTTCAATGCCGCCGGCTTTTTCCATCACCACATCGGCATACATCATAATGAGGCGGCGGTATGCATCGTAGGCAAAACGTTCATCTTCACTTTGTGCAATTACTCCTTTGATGGTATTTTCATTCAGCCCTACATTTAGTACAGTCTCCATCATGCCTGGCATGCTTCTGCGGGCACCGGAGCGGACAGAAACCAGCAGCGGATTATCGTGGCTGCCAAATTTTTTGCCGGTCAGTGTTTCCATTTTGGTCAGGGCATCCTGCACCTGTGCTTTCAGTGCCTTGGGATAATTCTTTTTATTGGCATAATAATAAGTGCAGACTTCTGTGGTAACGGTGAATCCCGGGGGAACGGGCAATTTCAGTTTGGGATGTCCGGCCATTTCCGCCAGGTTGGCACCTTTGCCACCGAGCAGGTTTTTCATTGATTCATTGCCATCGGCTTTGCCGCCGCCGAAAAAGTAAACATACTTTCCGGTTTTTTTAATTGTTGCCATATATGAAGAGCTTTTGTGCCCTGCATAGATAGCCCATCTGCTTTGGTGAAATGAGAACCCCGGTCAACGGTGTTCTTGATTCTGGTCATTCTGTTTGCGAAGCAGAATGGAATCAGTTTGTTTGTTCGTAATAGGGTATCTCATCGTGACTGCTTGCTTCCTTTTGCTGCCAGTAGGCCAGTGTTACAACATGCCCGTCGCGGGTTTTGAGCATCCGCCCGAAAATGGCGTTGATGGTATTAAAAGTATAATCGGTTACCCCAATAGTAAATGTTGCAGGTTTTTCTTCAACAGGTGCTGGTGGTGCGGTTTCACCTTCGGCTGTTTTGGCCGGCACTGCAGCTTTGGGTGGTGGTGTGGTTACCGTTACCACGGTATAGCCGTTAAACTCCAGCAGGTCTTTCAGAAAACTCACTCTTTCTGCGCTGGCATTTCTTTCCACGATGCCGCATTTTACACCATCCAGTTCTTCGAATTCATGATTTTTATTCAGTGCCATAACAAACCGGCTTATTTAATCATTTGATAAATGTAATCATACACCCAGCTCA
>JAEUVM010000574.1 GCA_016787125.1 Chitinophagaceae bacterium
GCGTGTTTTGCTGCCAGTCTTTCTGCATGACGAAGGAACCGCCGGGTAATGCTGTTGTATTTGCTTCGTTTCCACTCCAGCCCATCCATGTTAACAATATTGACAGATTTCTTCGGCCAGAGTCTGTGCCAGACGGAATCGCTTGTATAGCCAAGATGCAGCAATATATCAAAGTTTCTTTTTTGTGCGTCCTTTAAACAACTGCGATCGTATAGAAACTGGCCAACAGTACCCATTCTATTTTCGGGATCCTTGCAATGAATGAGATGTACTCCATTCCATTGCGGCTGCTGGTATGGGTGCAGGGATGAGCAATAGACATATACTTCATGCCCACGTTGGGCCAGGCTTGCAGATAGTATCTCAGCAAATTGCTCAAACCCACCGTATTGGTTTGGAATACCACGGGTACCCAATATGCCGATCTTTAGCCTGCTCAATGTTGTAAAATTTGTTTGTAAACTGCAACCGTTTGTTCAGCAGCATGCTGCCAGGTAAATTCTTCACTGATCTTCTTCTGAAGCCGCCCATCATTTTGAAACGAAGCTGCTTTTTTTACAGCTTCCAGGATAGAACCAGGATCACCGGGATCACAATAGAAGGCATCATTACCAAAGTAATCCTTTGCAAATCCTTTATCAGTTATTACAATATTGCATCCGGATGCAGCTGCTTCGAGTGAGGAGAGCCCACAGGTTTCAAACCAACTGGGCAAAATGTGTACGGCCGCCCGCTGGTAACAGGCGGCTAATTCATGTTGCGGCAAGTTTCCTGTAAACTGTATGTTGGCCCCGGCAATTTTGCGGCAATGCTGATAATAAGAAACCTGGTTTGGCGCGGCGGCCCCAATCAATAGCATTTTAAAGCCACTGTTGTTCATCGCCTTTATTAAGTTCAGCTGATTCTTGATGCCTTCTATTCTTGCTGCGCAAATAATAAGGTCTTTTTCCCTGCTTATTGCATTATCAGGTTTGAAAAGACCAGTATCAGCTCCGTTGGGTATTATCCTGATAGCAGAAAGCCTCTTGAATTTTCGGGCAAGTGTGGCGGCTTCTGTGGCCGAGTTTGGTAAGATACAGGCTGCCTTTTGCAAAATCTCCTGCATACTTCTTTTGTGACCTTTCCATATATATGCTTTGGATACGAGCGGATCATTTCCGGTGAGCCATCGGCCAAGGGTCTTTACATATTCAATAGCAGAAGGCGACAGCAATCTAAATACACGGCCGCTCAGGCCTTTCCTGAATCGTTTATCGTACTCACTGTAATCGACAAGAATGGGTGTCACCACATACGGTATGTTGCACCGTTTTGCATGGAGGAGCAGGTCGGCCGGGCGGATAATATTAAAAAGATGCAGCAGGTCATACCTGGAATAGAGAATTTTTTCATTAGCTGCCAAGACATCAACTCTTACCCCGGATGCTTCAAGCTGCCTTGCCGTTTCTCTTACCTGCACTGTATCACCACCGGGTATGCTTTTGAGTGTGGACCTGGTGATGAATGCAACTTTCATTTTTACGAAGGGGTTCTGATAGTTTAAATCGGTATAAAGATAGCAGAAGCGGCCTGCAAGACAAATGAAGGAGCAGTTTAGTTTCGTGGCCTGTGAATCTGACGGATGCTATAGGGCACCTGTTTTTGACGGTATCGGAAATCGGCAGCCTTGCGTTTGAGAATAAAAGCAAGACGTATTAAAAGAATGCCAGTTACTATCAGTATAATTCCCGGGACCAGCTTGTATAAATTAACTGGCCCGCTCGTAACAGACGAAATAGAAAGGAAAACACCGGAAATCAACAAGAGTGCGATACAAAAAGCTGCGATTATCGTCTTTGTTTTCTTATTTGACCGTTGATGAGAAAGGTATATCATCAGGGGCAGATCTCTTAATACTTTGAAAGTGCGGGACAGGCCATATTTGCTTTGTCCGTGTATGCGATGGTGGTGCTTTACATCCACCTGGGTGATTCGGGCGCCCTGTATATGTGTAAGCAACGGTATAAACCGATGGTATTCTCCATGAAGACCAAGTCCGGTGGCGAATTCTTTTTTGAAAATCCGCAGCGTACAGCCAAAATCCCTTAACCGTATGCCAGTAAGGCTGCGGATAAGTGCATTGGCAATGCGGCTGGGAATTTTCCTTAAAAAATAACCATCCTGCCGGTTTTTCCGGTTACCTGCCACCATATCCCACTCACCTTTTTTCAAAAGGCTGAGCATTGCCGGAATATCTGAGGGATCATTTTGAAGGTCGCCGTCTAGCATGACAACATAACGGCCGAAGGCATGGTCAATGCCTGCACGAATAGCAGCGCTTTGCCCATAGTTCTTTTGTAAGGCTATGAGGGTCGTGCGGTGATCGGCATTATCAAGAACTTCCTGGTCTGTGTTGTCCTCAGAGCCATCATCAACAACCAATAATTCATAATCAATACCAGCGAGCGATGCTTGTATTGCAGCTATCAGGGCAGCAATATTTTTTTCTTCGTTTTTAACTGGTATGATAACTGAAAGCTCTGGCATGAAAAAGGTAACGCCGTAAAGATAAAGCTGCCGGGTTCATAAAAGAAATGAACAGGCAGCCTCCGTCTTCAGCATTTCCTATCCAACGATGGTTATATTATTCCGGCCAGTTCCAGGCTTTTCTTTTTTAACCGCCTTGTTTCAACCTCTTCAATAACCGGGTTGGTGGCCAGTATCAGCGAAGTGTTATTTTCCTTCCACCAGGTGGTGTGCTGCAGTTCTGTGATCGCTATTACACCTGCCAGGTATTTTCGTTGCTCCTGGGCATGCCATTCCTCAATCCATTCAAATCGTTCTTTGGGTATATAGGAGATGTCATCAAAACTTACGTACACCCGGAGATAAATGCTGTTGGACAGTTTGTGAGGGGTATGATCTCGCAGTTTTTTGTATTCATACCTGTATCCGTACCGTAAAGCGGCTATATCACTCAGTACGGCAGATGCGGTGGGGAAACTTCCGGCGCCCTTTCCATAAAAGAATTGCTTATCTGCAAAACTGCTTTCGATCACCACCCCGTTATATTCATTTTTCACAAATGCAAGATGATCATCATGATTTACAAACTGAGGTAATACAAATGCCGCCACTTCTCCGTTTGTCAGTTTTTGTGCCTGGGCTACCAGCTTTATTTCCTGTTTCCGGCTTTTGGCAACTATTGCATCGTTGATGTCAATATTTTGGATGCCATTAAAAAGTATTGATGCAGGTGAGGCTGTGATACCGTATGCATGGGTTAGAAGGAAGGTCCATTTATTTACTGCATCAAAACCTTCTACATCCAGCACCGGGTTGCTTTCGGCAAACCCGGCCTGCTGTGCCAGCAACAAGGCCTGTTTGAATTCAAGCCCTTCGTCAATAATCTTCGTAAGGATGAAGTTGGTGGAGCCATTTACAATTGCTTTTACAGAGTGAAGCAGATCATTGTCGTAATATTCTTCAAGATTCCGGATAACAGGTATCGAGGCACAAGCAGCCGACTCGTATAAAAATGACCGCCCTGTAAGCTGCTGCAATTGAAGCAAGTCGGCAAGGTTTTCAGCTATCATTTTTTTGCTGGCACTTACCACATCTTTACCATTGCGAAGGGCAGTAGACACAATGTCAAATGCCGCCACTGAATCATCAATAACTTCCACTATCACATTGATATCAGGATCGCTCAGCAGGTCTTCCTTGTTTGTGGTAAACAGGGAGGCAGGAGCATTTCTTTTTTTGCCAATATTCTTAATACAAACCTTTTTAATGGTTGCCGTCAGCGAAGGGGTTTGTTTAAGCACTTTGTATAGTCCTTCTCCCACTACACCAAATCCAAAGAGGCCGATCGTTAATTGTTTATGTGTCTGCATTTTATTCGTTTACAATTTTGAGATAATTTTTTTTCCGGTCATCAATAAACTCTTTAAGCGCTGTTTCTATTTTTTCATATTCAAGAAGGAAGCCGTCATGCCCGTAGTCGCTGCTGATCTTCAAAAGTGTAGCTCCCGGAATATGGGTTTGTAAAAATTCCTGTTCAACGATAGGGTAGAGCACATCCGATGTAATGCCTATCACCAAAGCCCGCGCCTGTATAGATTTGAGCGCTGCTTCCACACTATGCCGGTTGCGGCCGGTATCATGACTGTCCATACTTTGTGTAAGCCGGTAATAGCAAAGCGCATTGAATCTGTTTACCAGTTTCTTTCCCTGGTATCGCTGGTAATTATCTGCAGCATACTGCACCTCTTCAGCAATAGGTACAAAGGCTTTATCGCGGCGTTGTGTGATTGCATAACCATTATAATAGCGGTAAGAAAGCAATGCTATAGCTCTTGCAGCGGCTAACCCTTTTTGGCCGGCTTCTGCATGAGACTGCTGCCACGTCGCATCCGATTCTATTGCCATCCGTTGTGTGGCATTGAATGCGATGCCCCATGGAGATAGAACTGCATTAGTGGCTATCGGTACGATATGCTGAAACAGTTCTGGCTCCAGGATGGCCCACTCAAGCAATTGCATGCCACCGGTACTGCCGCCTAAGCCCACATGAATACTGGTGATACCAAGATGATCTTTCAGGTGCTGATAGGCTCTTATCATATCACGAATGGTGAATACCGGGAAGTCGGGACCATAAGCTTCGCCGCTTTCGGGATTTTTACTTACTGGTGAAATACTCCCATACGGACTGCCTGGCTTATTTACACAAATAATGAAATGCCTTGCCGGATCGAAGTAACGGCCTTCACCCACAAGACCAGGCCACCATTCCAGCGGGTTGCTGTTGGCGGTAAGTGCATGAAATATCCACACTACATTATCCCTGTCACCAGAAAGACTACCATGACTTGTATAAGCAAGATGAAAGCCCGGGAGCGTTTTACCTGACTCGAGCCTGAAAGGTTTCTCGTATTTGAAGATTGAAGTCACAATAAATTCAGTTAGAAGGCAGGCAAAGTCTGATGCATTTTTGTCTGGCGGGATTACGCCGCAACATTGATGCACACGGGATTTGCTGCCGTGTTGGAGAAATCATCATACCAGTTCTTTTGCAGACACTTTCTGAAATGCCTGTTCAAAATCCGCCTTGATGTCTTCAATATGTTCTATGCCAACGCTGATCCGTACCTGGTTGGGCCGTACACCAGATGCGATCTGCTCTTCTGCACTCAGTTGTTCATGCGTCGTGGATGCCGGGTGAATGGCCAGTGTTTTTGCATCGCCTACATTGGCAAGGTGACTGACAAGTTTAAGTGAATCAATAAAACGGCTGGCATTTTCCTTAGTGCCCCTGATACCAAAATTCAATACGCCACCAAAGCCATTATGCAGGTACTTTTTTGCCAGTGTATGATAAAGGCTGCTTTGCAAACCAGGATACTCCACAAACTCAACAGCGGGATGTTCTTCCAGCCATTGTGCAAGGGCCAATGCATTGTCGGCATGGCGCTGAACCCGAAGGCTCAATGTCTCGAGGCCCTGAATGAGAAGGAAAGAATTGAACGGGCTTTGTGATGCGCCAAAATCACGCAGGCCTTCTACACGTGCCCGGATGGCATAGGCAATGTTCGGGAGACCGAGCGGGTTGCCTTCACCGAAGATATCCCAGAATTTGAGGCCGTGGTATCCTTCAGCAGGTTCGGTGAATTGTGGAAACTTACCGTTGCCCCAGTTGTAATTTCCTCCATCTACTATTACTCCACCGATGGTGGTGCCGTGACCACCTATCCATTTAGTGGCTGATTGAACCACCACGTTTGCTCCATGTTCCAACGGGCGGAAAAGATAACCGGCTGCGCCAAAAGTGTTATCCACTACCAGCGGGAGGTCGTACTCACGGGCAATTGCAGCAATTTTTTCAAAGTCAGGAATATTGAGCCGGGGATTACCAATCGTTTCGAGGTAGAAAGCTTTGGTGTTTTTATCAATATGCTTTACAAAACTTTCCGGATCATCACCGTCGGCAAACCGTACTTCAATGCCAAGCCGCTTAAAAGCTACCTTGAACTGGTTATAAGTGCCACCATACAGAAAAGAGGTGCTGATGAAATTATCGCCGGCCTGCAGAATATTGTTCAGCGCAAGGAATTGTGCTGCCTGGCCAGAACTGGTGGCGAGAGCAGCCACGCCACCCTCCAGGGCAGCTATGCGTTGTTCAAAAACATCGGTGGTGGGGTTCATGATGCGGGTATAGATGTTACCGAACTCTTTTAGCCCAAAAAGGTTGGCGGCATGGGCTGCATCATTGAAGCCATAAGATGTGGTTTGATAAATGGGGACTGCCCGTGCTTTGGTAGTGGGGTCAATCTGCTGACCTGCATGAAGCTGCAGTGTTTCAAAACGGTGATTGTTGCTCATGTTGAAATGATTTTACTGGTTTACAATTCAGGTTACTAAAGATGGCAGGCAATAAGTGAAGGGCGATGCCCTTTTCGGAAGGAGTAGTATGTATGCCTTACGGCATACAACACAGGCAACAAATACACAGGCAGGCTGCCTTGGGTGAAGTGATGTATTTGTTGTGGTGTATCATATTACTCTATAAAAGTAGTGGACTTTGCCTGTTGTTTCCAAATTTATTTCCCGGTTTCTTTTAAAATTATTGTTAATGAAAAATGGTGCAAATGACCGTTCGTATCAGTGCGACCTGGTATTGCACAGGGATGACAATTTGTTTTTCGGGGTGTTTTGTTGTTGAACATCTTTTTTGATTTCAGGTGTTGAAAATTGTAATACAGGATTCCTTATCAAAAAAGACTATCGGGAGTGCAAATATAAAAGCTCACCCGATAAACCAGATGAGCTTTTATATAAAAGAGGTATATACATAAGCTGTAAATCTGACTTATCTGTCCCGGACATATCCAGGATGGATTTGGCACCTTTTCCCGTCACTAACGGGAGAGGTTGTCAAGGCTTCATCGGGCCATTACCCTCAGCCTTTCTTGATAAGTAATCGAAAGAACTATTGCAAATATAGTGGCAAAATATTCAAACTGCAAAATTCAAAATATGCTGAACGTTAAATGCAGGCTTGCCGAAGTATTGATTCAACCAGCTTTGTCCTTACCAGTATTTCAAAAATCGGCAAGGTTAACCTTTTGAGGCAGGCCGGCTGCTGCCCTTTAAGCCATTGGGAAACATTATGGTGAGAAGTACAACGATCAGCAGGAAATTAAATTCAACACCATTCCGTCCGCCACCTACCACATACCAACCTTCTTTGTAATGAACCATGATGATGCCGGCCATCAGTACAAGTATGGTGACCGCCGCAGCTACACGGGTAAACTTATTGATTAATAAACAGATGGCGGCAGCTATATGTGAGAGTTTGATAGCCCAGGCTAATGGTACGCCTGAAGGGGCAAAACCTTTTTCATCCAGGTAAAATTTCCCAAATTCATATATCCCGTTGTTAAAAATGCCGGGGATACTATGCATGCATAAAATAACGGCAACTGCAACCCTCAGCAGAAATGTGTTGTTGAAAATGTTCATTGTAAATCTGGCAGGATGGTTTTGATAACAGACGTTATTGTCTACAGACTTTATCTCTTTCGAATTCGCTGCCTGTCCCAAATAAATTTAGCTATACCAAGATGAAGTTTTGCAGCTTTTTTGTATGGGCATGATATACTACTGGTTGGAAGGATCTGTAATTTCCATCATAAAGCTGATACGGCAAGCGTATTCACACCTGGTTCAGATTTCTTTTAAACCAATCATCTTGCGACTGTGCTGATTGTTCATAGCTGATCTTCTTTGCTATTTTTTCCTGCGCATTCTTAATGGCGTTGCTTATCATAGCATGCTCGAGCACTTCATCTTCTTTGATACCAAGCTTCTTCATCAGCTCTACTATTCTTTCGCCGCCAAATTGAAGGAATAAGGGCTCTTTCAACGAGGAATATACCTGTACGCCTTTCAGATTCATTTTTTCGTACAACTCATTTTCTTTGCTTCGCAGGGGATAATGCTCGGCAAATATGGGGATTTTGCCTCCTGCCTGCGGACCGGCAGCTTCCCTGTAGGTAAGCAGTTGTACGGGCTCAGTTGTCTGGCTGCTGAAATAAGCCGCAGCTTCTTCGAGGCTTTCATTAAACCAAAAGATGAATACAGTATTCTTGTTTTCCTGCCATAGTTTGAAAAGAGCCTGCCATTTGGCTTTTTCATCTATTGTTACTTTGTCTGTTACCCTCGTAGGAGCAGGCTTGCTTTTAAATATATTGAACACAGTATTGTTTTATTACCTGTAAATGTAAGCATATAGCATAAAAAAGGAAAGAGGCTGCAATGGCAGCCTCTTTGTCTGTATTGAACCGTCCCAATGAATACCTTAATTCATCACCGTTTCTTTTACCTGCTTGGTGCCGGTATATATCCAGGTTTTGGGCTGGGCAGGTTTTTGTGATTTCTGTTTAGATGTCTTGACAGTTGCCGGTTGCTCTTCCGGAACCGGTGTGGCAAAAACCGAGGCAGGGTCTTCGGCTACGAACGATTTGCCCAGGCAAATACTGAGTGTGTTGGTTTCTTTATCAAAGATCAGCGTTCCTTCTGGCACATCTTTGCCTTCTTCAGTTTTTTGTGCAGGTATCTTGTAAATGGCCGGCGATTTGCGCAGCATGGCTTTTACTTTGCCCTGCGGAAGACCTTCCACCCACACTATTCCTTTATTCTGTTCATCCAGCGAGACATTTACCTGAGTTGCTTCGGTATTTGTTGCCGATTCATACCGGCCGATGACCGGGAAAATATCTGTAGTGGTGAGCGGGGCCTTGGTTGTGATCATTTTTGACTGGTAAGGACTTACTATTGAATCTACTGTGGGATTATTCCTCGGGTTCCACCGGGTGGTATCCTGCGCATTTACAGATACGGCTACAAAAGCCAATACAATTCCACCCATTATTCCAATGGTCTGTTTCATGAGATATATTTTTATGAATGAATTGGTACTCGGGCAACCCTTTAAAATACTATGCCAGAGTGAATTTTTGTGGATAACTTGAGCTGCATGCGGAAAGAGGCACGTAACCGGGCAAAGGTATTTTAATAAACATCCAGCTCCGGTACCCGCTGGAAAAGCCACCGTTTCTGCAAAACTGAATCCCTATCTTCGTTCACTATTTGTATGGCTAAGACTACTCTCAACGAAAGGAATACGGCTGAAGAAAAGGACGAATCGATCGAAGTGTTTGGTGCCCGTGTGCATAACCTGAAAAATATTGATATCTCCATTCCGAAGAATAAGCTGGTGGTGATCACCGGTATCAGCGGCAGCGGAAAATCTTCCCTGGCATTTGATACTATCTATGCTGAAGGGCAACGCCGGTATATGGAGACTTTCGGTGCGTATGCCCGCCAGTTCATTGGTGATATGGAGCGACCCGATGTAGATAAGATCACCGGTCTGTCGCCTGTTATCTCTATTGA
>JAEUVM010000595.1 GCA_016787125.1 Chitinophagaceae bacterium
ACCATCTTTTGCAGCACCAATTCCGATCTTCTGCCAGCTCTGCGGACGGTATCCCACAATGGTAAACATCTGCTCCCTGTTCAGCGTTACTTTCACGGGGCGTTTCAGTTTCCTTGCAGCGATCACTGCGGCATATACATGTGGCCAGCTTCGCAGCGCACTGCCAAATGCACCACCCACAAACTCCGTTACCACTTTTACATTCTTTTCTTCCAGGCCAAACATACGGGCCATCTCTCCCTGTACGCCTTTGGGCCCTTGCGATTTGTCATACAAGGTAAGCCGTGTATCATCTTCCCACACTGCAATGCTACCATGCATTTCCATCGGGTTATGTGTTTCGATCGGGATCTCGTACTCCGCTTCCACTTTCACCTCTGCCGTTGCCCATGCATCTTTTTCACCACGACTGTACTGGTCATTTCCTTTCAACAAGGCAGCATTGGATTTGCTTTTGTCAAAATCTGTTTCAAATGCTTCTGTCTCATACTCCACCCTCACCAGCGAAGCAGCATGTACAGCCCTTTCAAACGTATCAGCCACCACCAGTGCCACGGGCTGACCGTTGCTTACCACCTTATTATTATAAAACACTTTCAATCCCTGGTAATTCCGCACATTCTTTCCTTCCTGTATTTTATAGCCGGGTACCGGCGGGCAATTGAGGTAATGAATAATATCTATTACCCCGGGAGCATTCTTTGCCTCACTGAGTATCATATTGCTGATCGCTCCTTTTGGGATGGTGCTGCACACAAATACGCCATACACCAGTCCGGGTATCTTATGCTCTGCAGTAAACCTTGCTTTGCCGGTTACTTTCGCAAGACCATCAGCCCGGTCATCATCCGCCTGCCAGTTATCTGTAATGATTTCTTTGTCCATAGTATTTATTTATGAAAATAAAGCCCGGGTTACCGCTTCCCGGATTGCTGCTTTTCCCAATTTCACTTTATAGCCGTTATGTGCATACGTGTTCGCTCCCTGCATGGCTGCCGTTGCAATGCTTTCCAAAGGCTGACCAATCGTTTCTTTGTTTGCTGCAAGCGATACAAGTCTTTCTTCCGCTTCTTTCAATCGCCAGGGTTTATGTGCCACACCACCCATCGCCATGGCAGCGCTTTTGATCACACCGTCTTTTACTTCCAGCGCCACGGCCACCGATACCAGTGCGAAAGCATACGATAGCCGGTCGCGGATCTTTAAGTAATAATATTTATTAAAATTATTGGCAGGCAAATGCACACCGGTGATCAGCTCACCCGGTTGTAAATTATTATCCAGCTCCGGTGTGCTGCCCGGCAGGCGGTGAAAGTCGGCAAAAGGTATTTTCTTGTCTCCTTTGGAACCACTCACCAGCACCGTGGCATTCAACGCCGCCAGCGCCACACACATATCGCTGGGATGTACAGCAATACATTTATCGCTGGCGCCAAAGATGGCATGCATACGGTTGTAGCCATCTTTTGCACCACAGCCCGACCCCGGCTGCCGTTTATTGCATGGCATGGTGGTATCATAAAAGTAAGAGCAACGGGTACGCTGCATGATATTGCCACCCACCGTTGCCATATTGCGGAGCTGTGCCGAAGCCCCGGCATTAAGGGCCATGGACAGCAAGGGAAATTTTGTTTTCACCAGTTCATGATCGGCCGCTGCACTGTTGGGCACCAGGGCGCCGATAGTGAGCCCTTTGGCATCATGCGTTATTGTGTTCAGGGGCAAACCGTTGATATCTATCAGCCGTTGCGGGGTCGTCACCCCTTTCTTCATCAGGTCAACCAGGTTGGTGCCGCCGGCAATGAACTGCGATGCTGCATTCTTTGTTCTTGCATCAATCGCACCCTTGGCAGAAGCTGCCCGTATGTATTCAAAATTGATCATAGCGCTTGTCCTCCTTTTTTTACTTCCATGACAGCATCCACAATATTCGGATAGGCACCGCATCGGCAGATGTTGCCGCTCATGTACTCACGGATGTCTTCGGGTGTATCAGCATGTCCTTCTTTGATGCAGGCAATGGCACTCATGATCTGGCCGGGCGTACAGTAGCCGCATTGAAAGCCATCATGCTTCATAAAGGCTTCCTGCATGGGATGCAGTTCATCTCCTTTGGCAAGCCCTTCTATGGTGGTAATTTTTTTACCCTCGTTGGTTACGGCCAGCGAAAGACAGGAGTTGATACGGCGGCCATCCACATGCACGGTACAACAGCCGCACTGTCCATGATCACATCCTTTCTTGGTACCGGTAAGTCCCAGTTGCTCCCGGAGCATATCGAGCAGGGTCACCCGTGGCTCCACAGAAAGATCATACGCTTTGCCATTGATCTCCAGGTGCAAGGGTATCTTTTCAAAATACCCGGCAATATGCTCATCATATTCTCCGGCTTTCGCCAGCATGGGTGTCATGGTGGCCAGGGCGGCAATAGCCGTGGATTGCTTTAGAAAATTGCGCCGTCCTTCATTGTGGCAGGGTTGCTGATCGTCTGTATGCATAACGTTGGTATAGGTTCTTAAAGTTAATCCCTTTGGTTAAACGGAACAAAATATGTGGAAGTAACCCGGCATGCTAAAACGATAGTATTTTATTACACTCCCATCGCTTGAACCATCAATTGATAACGCAAACTCATGTAATACCCGAAAACAGTTCAACCAAGGTTAGCGGTTGACTGCCGGCATTATCTCCCCAATACGGGCAAATGTCTCCCCAAGATGAAACGCCAGCCACTGCTTTGATCGGATTTTGTGCGGTAATATCAGTCGGAGCACTATTTGCCTGATTGAATTGAACTAATACTTTTTATGGCAAAAAACACAATCTCAAAAAAGAAACAAACCGGAACGAAAAAAAAACCACTGAGCCCAGACCCGGAAACCCTGCATAAAACAGATCCGCAGGAAGAAATGCAAGGGCCCGTTTCATCATTGGTGCAAAACCTGAAAGAGGAAGCAGAAAAGGGCAACCAGGAAACCAAGGAAGAGGCAGACCGTCGTAAGGACAAGAATACCTGAAGATATCAATCACCTACTTTATTTCTCCTGGGATAACAGGCCGGTGTTCTGTTTTTCTATAAATGCCTGAGAATATCGATCCCGTTAAGTTTCATAAAATGCCGGGACTGTGAGTAGTCAGCCCGTACGTTCGTACATAGATGTTCCAGCCAGGCAGGTTCATCTTCATTTCGCAGTTGGGCAAATAAAGCCAGTGCATAGCCCCATTCCATTTGTGTTAAGTATCCTGACTGTGACCAACCGGTATTAAAAGTCTTGAAGGCACTATTAGCGGTAAAAACGCCAAGACCAAAAAATATGGTGGTCATATCCGTCAGCTTCTCATCATTATCCTCCATGCGGTTTTCGCCAAGCAGTTTGATATGAGCCACTTCATGTGCCAGTATGGATACTATTTCTTCCGGCTCATGAAGAATTCTCAACGCCATGCTGATCTCAAAATGCCCTGACTCCTGTTTACCCCAATACATGCCACCGGGCGTACCGTCAGTGATCACCCGTAAATCCTCATCATAGAAATCAAGTTTTATATGTACCGGATCTGTTTCCATTTGCCTGGCCACAACGTGTAATGTTTCAATTGCACAACGTTCACTGCCATCATAGCGGATGGGAAAGTCGCGGCGATCCGGCACCAGAACCTTGCGGCGTTGTGTTTCGGCCTTTCCAAAAAGACTTACCAGGTATATAAAAGCTTCCTCCAGCCAAAGGCGTTCTTCTTCTTCCACGGGGGAGCCATCCGGGTCAAAGGTTTTCATCTCCTCCTCTTCGATTTGCTGCTGGGCATTGACCAATGCATGCAATTGAGGATCCAGGTTGCGGCGGCTGATCTCCTCCCTCACTACGGACATCGCTTCGTTGGTAAGCCCTTTCGCCTCATGTGTAAGTATTTTGATGATGGCTTCATTGGTAAGACCCTGGTAGTATTCTCTCACATATTTAATGTCAATTCCCATTACAACAGGTAGTTTAAATGCTAAGGCTAAAATACGATAGCAATGTCATGCAGGCAAGTTTCGGGTTCGTGATCGATGAAGGCTGGGTTAGAGAATTCACCCACCTGTAATATAGTATTACAAGTTTTGAATATGCCGCCAGTTGATTTTATCCTGGGAACAAGCCTCCAGTCCACTATCACGCTTATAATTTGTATCAGTGTACCTGTGGCAGTTTCAGTCCAACAGAAGAATTTGTCCGGCAGAAGTTGATATCACTAAAGTCAGCGGCGCTGTTTTCATTATCTTCATTCCGTTTATGGCAGGCAGATCCATTATTATCAAACGAATAAAACGGGCCACACTGGGCATCGTCGCCGGCATTGTTATGTGTGAACTTGTCCTGCGCATTTACAATCCCAGCCCCGCAACAGTAAAAAACGGGAAACTCATTCTTCCAGCCAACCAGCAACGGGTGTTTAATAATGAATGGATCAGCAAACTTGATAAAAAGATTTTTTATTCTAAAAACTCATTGGGTTTCCGTGGCCCCGAAAGACCCGGCGATACCGCAGGGATGATCTCCATTCTTACCGTGGGCGGCAGTACCACTGAATGCAAATATCTGTCTGACAGTTGCACCTGGCCGGCACGCCTGTATGAAAAACTGCACGAGAATGACCCTGCCATCTGGCTCAATAATGCCGGTATTGACGGGCACACCACTTTCGGCCATCTGCTGCTGTTGAAAGAATATATCCTGAAACTTCAGCCGAGATATATTCTATTGATGACAGGTGTGAACGATGTTGAACTGGATCAGCCTGATGAGTTTGATAAGATGAGTGAAAAAAAGATCAACACCAGCTCGGCCAAAGCACTGCTGAAATCACTGGCTGCACATACTGAACTGGGGCGTGCTGTAATGAACTACTACCAATTGAAAGTCTCTTTTAAAAAAGGCCTCGTTCACCGGGAGATAAGCCTGAACAAATTGGTTGATAACCCGGTTGCTGATTCTGTAATAAAAAACAAACTGGTGCTGCAGGAGCCTTATCTTAAAGCGTACCGGCATCGGCTGGAACAGATCATTACCAGTTGCCTGAATGCAGGCATCACTCCCATTCTTATTACACAGCCTTCGTTATATGGCACCTATACTGATCCGGTCACTCAGGTAAATGTCTCCGATAAGTGGTTTGAGAAAAATGCTGCCGGTGAAAATTGTGCCCTGATGGAGAAGGTGCTGGAAGCATACAACGATGTATTGCGCTCATTTGCCGGCAGGGTTCCGGTAATTGATCTTGCCCGGCTGATGCCGAAAAACTCTTCGCTCTTCTATGACTTTGTGCATGTAACCAATGAAGGGGCTGAACAAATAGCCGGACTGCTGTTACCGGAGATAAATAAACTTATTTATTCAACCAGGAAAAACGGAGTACCGGCTTCTGCACGGTAAATCAGTATGCTGTTCAATTCATTTGACTTCCTGGTATTCTTCGCCATCTTCTTCCCGCTTTTTTATTTTCTGCCCGGCACGTACAGGAAAATATTACTGTTTGCAGGCAGTTGTGTGTTTTACATGTGGTTCATTCCTTATTACATTTTTATACTCTTCATCACTATCCTGATTGATTATTTCGCAGCCCTGAAGATGGAGGACAGCCACTCACAGCAAAAAAGAAAAACATTGTTACTGGCCGGCATCATCAACACCTGCCTTGTATTATTCTTTTTCAAGTATTACAATTTCTTTATCGACACGTTCAACTTCCTTGGGCTTGCCAGGTTACCACACTGGGAGATCATACTGCCGGT
>JAEUVM010000599.1 GCA_016787125.1 Chitinophagaceae bacterium
GCACCGAATGAAACGCCTACGTCTACCCATTTACTTACTTTGGAAGGAATAGCTGCTGCCATAATTGGATTTTTTAATAGTGGTTTAAATTTTTACAAAAAGAAGAGAAGAATGAGAGGACAGTTTCAGTTCGCTGCCCTCTCAGTAAGATTATTGATTTAATTGAATTTCAAGTTTACTATTTGCGGCCCTTTGCAGGTGCGGCAGGCAAGTCAATTACACAACGGAAGCCAATGTAAGATTTGGTTGAATCCTGGTACTCGTATGTGCTGGTACCGGTTTGCAGGTAGTAGCCAACATCTTTCCAGCTGCCTCCGCGGATAATTTTACGTTTCATCAGCGGGGGATCGTCATCTTTTGCATTCCACCGTACATCGGGGTTCATATCATGCTGGAAGTTGTTGCGTCCTTCGTAATAGATAGAAGAGGTCCATTCTGCCACGTTACCGCTCATGCAATACAGACCATAATCATTAGGCCAGTATGCATCTGCCCGCACTGTGTAGAAGCCACCGTCTTCGGGATAGTTTCCACGGCCGGGTTTAAAGTTTGCCATCAGGCATCCTTTCTTATTGCGGAGGTAGTAGTTACCCCAGGGAAACATTGATTGTGAACGGCCGCCACGGGCAGCGTATTCCCATTGTGCTTCTGTTGGCAGGCGGAAGTCTGACTCCTGTGCCCTTTTCTTTGAATCCAGGAAGGCATTCAGGTAATGCGTTCTCCAGTTACAGAAGGCTTCAGCCATTTTCCAGTTCACTCCCACCACAGGATAGTTTCCAAAGGCGGGGTGTGAGAAATATCTCTTGGTCATCGGCTCATTGTAAGAATAGGCGAAATCGCGGATCCACGCCAATGTATCGGGGTAAATAGGCTGATCTTTCTTAATAATAAATGCAGAGCGGGCTTTGCCGGCATTTTCTCTTTTTGCCGCTTCTTTCAGATCAAAGTATTCAATATGATATACAATCTTAGAAGGATCAATTTCTTTTTTTCCAAAAATCCTGTCATCCGGAGGAAGAATAACATCTGTACCTGCCAGCTGCTCCATTACCTTGGGATCATTCCACTTCAGTTGCTTCATCTTCTGCCAGTCAACATACTCGTTACCATCCTGGCCGGATCTTACATAGCCCAGTTTCTTAGCCACCACAGAGTCACGTACCCAGTATACAAACTGACGGTATTCGTTGTTGGTGATCTCAGTGGCATCCATCCAGAAGCCGCTGATAGACACTGACCTGTTTCTTGCACTGAATGCGTAGGCAGGATCCTCATCACTGGGACCCATATGGAATGTACCTTGGGGAACATATACCATGCCCGGCGGTTTCGGAAGTGAGTACTTCCCGCCCGGGGCAACGCCATGTACCTGGCCATCATTCGGAAGGCTTCCGCCTTTTCCGTTTTTCTTTCCTCCCAGTATACCGCAACTTGCCAGCATAGTCATGCAGGCCGCTGTAAACAGGGTGTAATAAAGGTTTTTCATTTTCATACACTTAAGGGGTATTGGGCAAATATAATGTTTTGAGCTGTTCGCAAACACAAGGTTATCATTTATTTTTAAAAATCAAAGCGTATTTTCCAAGGTAGAATTTCTAACGGTTGCCAAGCCCGCTTTATTGTATAACGTTAAAATTTATTGCGGTTTTGTTCTCTGTTTATCAGGGAGATAAGTTCACTTGTGGAAAATACCGGGGCCAAACAAGTGTTATTACGACAGAGATAGATAGTAGTTTTTTGCAATGCTTCCCGGCCTGTCAATAAGGGGTAGTCATCATCCCCTGAACCGGATGCCATTAAGACCCGGTGTGGTATATACTCAGCCAGCAGACCTGGCAACGCTTCCTGGCAGTCCGCTCCTATTAAGACTATCTCTTCAGTGCCCGAGATCATTTCCTGCATCAGGCATGCCCAGTTTCCAAAGGATGTGGGGTACCGGGTTATGGCATTCCCCAGGGAACCGACCATCCTGCCGGCCCTCTCCCGCCATTCCGGTTTATCATATAAAATGGCCAGCCGCCATAAATTCATGGCCATCACCGCATTCCCCGATGGGGTAGCGCCATCATACACCTCCTTTTTCCTTACGATCACGTCCTGCTGCCAAACTGGTGTGTACATAAAATAGCCACTTCCCTCCTCGCTAAAATCCCTGATCACCGTTTGTGTGATCGATCTTGCCTTTTCCAACCAATGCCTGTCGCCGGTAATTTCCTGTAAATGAAGCAGGGCCTGCACCAGGTAAGCATAATCGTCTAAAAAGGCCGGGTATTTTGCCTGGCCTTCCTTCCAGGTGTGGTGATACCTGCCCTCAGTGCCTGTTGTAAATGTTTCTAACAAAAAGGTCATATTCTGCTTCGCCAGTTCCCTGTATTCATTATCGCCGGTAGCTGCAAATGCCTTCGAGCAGGCTGTATTCACCAGGGCATTCCATCCCAGTATCAGCTTGTCATCCAGCAGGGGAGGTACCCGTTTTGCCCTGGCTGCCATCAGTTTAGCCTTGCCGCTTTCTATTACTTGTGTCAATTCGGCCTCAGTGACGTCATTTTCTGCTGCAAACTGACTGAGCGGTTTTTTAACCCAAAGTATATTGGTGTGCTCCCAGTTGCCTTTTTCAGTGATATCATAATAACCGCAGAAATGGCTGCTATCATCACCCAGCAACTGGTCCACTTCCTCTTTACTCCATACATAATATTTCCCCTCCACCCCCTCACTATCGGCATCCAATGCTGCATAAAACCCTTTTTTGTCATACATCAGTTCCCGCTGAATAAATGCCATTGTATCAGCTATTACCGTCCTGTAGCGGGGCAATTTTGTGAGCTGAAAGGCTTCTGCTGCCACCGCAACCAGCAAGGCATTATCATAAAGCATTTTTTCAAAGTGCGGCGCAAGCCATTCGGTATCGGTTGAATACCTGGCAAACCCGCCGCCTAGCTGGTCATAGATACCTCCGTCTATCATTTTGTCAAGACTAAGCAATGCCTGGTTCAGCGCTTCTTTTTCCCCGGTAGAATAATAATAGCGCAACAGGTATTGGATAGTGAAACTTTGGGGAAACTTGGGAGCCCTTCCAAAACCGCCCCAGGTTGTGTCTGCCGCTTTCATAATGTTCTCATAGGCCAGCTTTGAGCTCTCCCTGTTGAAAAAAGCATCTGATGGCGGCTGCATCCCGAAAGCGTTGGACTGCACGATATGCTGTGTGAGGTTTTCAGCCTGTGCTTCAATTTCATGGCGCTTTTCTCTAAAAGCCTGTATCACGCCATACAGGGTTTCCTGCCAGGAGGGCCTGTTAAATGCCTGGCGGGGTGGAAAATAAGTTCCTCCATAAAATGGCTTGCGATCCGGTGTAAGGAAAATATTCAGTGGCCAGCCTCCGCTGCCCGTCATAGCCTGAACGGCATCCATATATATATGGTCAAGGTCTGGCCGTTCCTCCCGGTCTATCTTGATATTGATAAAATGATCATTCATGATACGGGCGGTGGTCTCATCTTCAAAACTTTCCCTCTCCATTACATGACACCAGTGGCAGGCGGCATATCCGATGCTTACCAGGATCGGTTTATCCTCCTTACGGGCTTTTTCAAGGGCCTCGTCGCCCCAGGGAAACCAATTCACCGGGTTGTGTGCATGCTGCAGGAGGTATGGGCTGGATTCGTTTATCAGCTTATTGGTATACTGGTGAGACATTCGGGGATTTTTTGCAGTCTGAAAAAAGCAGGACAATCTACGAAAAAGAAAAGAGGCTGTCTCAAAAGCAAAAACTTCAACACAGGGAAACTGAGGATTTGAGTTACACAGAGAAGACCATTTTGCAAATCAAACCGCTGTGTATCTCTTTTACCCTGTATCTCCGTATTGAATAGCTTTTGAAATAGCCTCTTACCAACAGGTGAGTCTGTCTATTTCTTTTTTAAAGCGGCCGCCAAAAACTGCTCCAACGCCGCTACCATACTGGGGGCATTGGGTTGCGGGGCTTTTATCTGCAGTTGCAGGCCTGCATCTTCTATTGCTTTTGAGGTATTGTTGCCAAATGCGCCGATCACCGTACCATTTTGTTTGAATTTAGGCACATTGTCAAAAAGGCTCTTCACACCGCTGGGTGTGAAAAAGCAGATGATATCATATTCAGTTTTTGTAAGTACTTCCTTTACATCGCTGCTTACGCTGCGGTACATGAAGGCGAGAACAAATTCGCAATTGTTTGCTTTCAGCCAGTTTACTATTTCGTTATCCTGCTGGTTTTCCGAACACACATACATGAACTTCTCGTTTGCCTTATGCTTGTTGATAACATCGAACATGCTTTTGTTCGTGCCATCAGCACCATAAAACACCTTCCTTTTCCGGTACAGTATAAACTTTTGCAGGTAAAGGGCTACAGCCTCGGTTATACAGAAATACTTGGTATCCTGGGAAACACTTACTTTCATTTCCTCACAGGTGCGGAAGAAATGGTCAATGGCGTTCCGGCTGGTAAAAATCACTCCCGTGTAGTGCTGAATTTCAATCTTTTGCTTACGGAAATCCCTGGCCGGAATACCCTCCAGGCGGATGAAAGGATGAAAATCCAGTTCAATATCATACCTGCGCTGCAGCTCAAAATAGGGAGACTTCTCGCTATCAGGTCTGGGTTGGGTAATCAGGATTTTCTGTTTTATTTTGGCCGTATCTGCGGCCCTGGTAACCCCATTTTTACTCATGTTCGGTTCGCCTAAAGTTGGCTGCGAAGTTAAGCAGTTTGGTTTAAAAATATCATCAATGCCTTGTAAACCAGTAAAAGAGGAGCCAGCTCGAAAGCACAGAGGTATAGAAAGAAATGAAAAAGATTGACCCTGACCTGATTACGAACGGAAGCATAGGTTAGAATGACCCGGTAAATCAGCAGGCCTCCCAGTAATATCCAGGAAATTGTAAGTCCGGCCGAATAAATATGTTGTTCTGAAAAAGCCAAAACCAGCAAAAATGGGATCAGCAGTATCCCTATCATCTTATTTATGACAAATACGATGAAAATGTATGCATCTGCCGTTTCTTCCATGCTGAACAGCCAGCCACATATCTTCAGGCTGGCAAATTTGACAAAATAAGCTACCGAAAGCCCCAGGCAGCAATACATAAGCAGCTGCCAGAAATTGCCGAGCGGGTCTATAGCAAAATGCTTTAGCAGGAAAGTGAGATACAGACCAAAACTCAGCACAAAGAAACCATTCAGCATCAGCGATGGCAGCGGCGTCTGCATCAGTTGCTCCCGGATTTGTTTCTTTTTCAGGGTTGTCCGGAAAAAAAGCCGGAAAAGGTCATCAAAATATTTCGGAAAGGCTCTCTTGAGTATTCCCAGTATTACAAGCAGGAAAACGATCAGGTAAAACAACAGCTCCTTCCCGGATACATTGTGTATATCTCCTGCCCCTTCAAACTTTGCGGTACTTTTTTGCGTAGGCTTTCTTGATACAAATGTCTCTTGCAGTTGCCAGTTGGCCGGGTTAAATGAATACAGGTGTACGGGGGTAAGGTTTTCAAAATCTGTTGCCACCGGTATCCTTTTCTTTATGGAATCTTCTTTTTGCTTTACCCCGGCTGTATCGTTTAATAAACCCGGTTTATTTTGCACCAGGCTGTCCGGCTGCCGGCCGGGCAATGAATCTACCGGCTGCCGGGCCTGCACAGCAGCAGATAAGAGAAACAGAAAGACAAATAGAAGAGTGCGGTTCAACGGAGAGAATTATTTTGCAAAAATATTGAAGGCAGGAGCTTTATTTTAATTACGGTCAAAAATAATTGATAAACCCGAAGTGTATCTTCGATTGCCTCAGGTTAAATTCTGTATCATTCCGTTTCCCGATTGCCCAGGCAAGATTGAATATACCCGCCTTTGTTTCAAATGCAATACCGAGACCTGTACCAAAGTAAGTATATCCTGGTTTCCCGCTTATACTGCTGTTTTGACCCCAGCCGCCATCTGCCAATGCATACAGAAAGGAGTTTTGTCCTGTTATATACAGCAAGCGGTATTCCACCGTACCAATTGCATAATGCGACAGATACTGGCTTTCTTCATCAAAGCCACGGAGCAGTTTATACCCGCCCAACTGAAATAATTCATTTCTGAATACATTACCGCTTTGCAGCACCCCCCCGTTAAATGCCACCTTCACGGCAGACTGCCTGCCCACAGGAAAATACCGTGCGGCTACTGCCTTCACCCTCAACTGGTATGTATTTAATTTCACCCCTTCGTATAGCTTATCAAAATCATAGGTTGGATCTGATGGATCTTTCAGTTCCAGGATATCATTACTCTTCCTGATTTTTTTGGTGCCAATCGTTGTTATAATTCGCAGTTCATTCCCTTTTTTTGGATTGAACCGGTAATCGGTGGTATTTAATTCATAATCTAACCCAAGGTTTACAAGACTCACATCAGCCACCACCGGTAATTGCCGGCTTCTGATAATTGCCAGCGTATCCACTCCTCCGGGGCTCACGATCGTCTGGAACCGCTGGAGGAATAGTTTGCCCCATTGGTTTGCATTGAGGGTATACTGTGCCCCTAGTTGAAAATTGACATTGAGAAAACTGCTGTCCTTTTTAAACATATCAAACGAAAAATCAAGCCCCAGCGGTAAACGGAAGATATAAGGATGCTGGTACAACAGGTTCAGCCGCGGAGACTTTACCTGTATCTGCTGCCAGTTTACCCCGATCGTTTCGCCCTCGCCCAGTGCATTCCGGAGAAGGATATTGGCTTCACCGGTTAGCAGCAGTTTTTTACTCGACAGCTGATCGTTGTTGGGTAAGAAGCCAATGAGCACATTTACCTGGCTGCTTTTCTTTTCCTTCAGGTATAAATTGACAACCGAGCCGGTGGCCAGCAATGTTATATCCGCAGGCCTTTCTTCCACGATGTAGGGCAGTTCCCTTAGCTTTTTGCTGATCCGCAATAATTTTTCTTTACTATAAATGGTGCCATCCGGTATTTCCAGGTACTGCCGCAGATAGTTGCCTGATATTTTGGCATCACCATATATACGTATACTGTCTATTTTGTAAAGCGGTCCTTTGTTCACTTTCAGCGAGGCTGTTACTTTCTCCCGGTCAAGCAACAGGCTGTCGAGGTATATCCTTGCAAATGGATAACCGGTATTCTCCAGGTGATCGAGCATTTTTTCCTGCAGCACTTTTACCTGGTTGAAATCAAGTGGTTTGCCGGTGAATAATTTCTCCCGCCATCCTGCTGCATCCAGCAAGCCTTGTTCCACCCCTTTCGTATCCAGCAGTGCCCACTGGTACAGTTCACCGATAAAAACCACTATCCTTGCTGCGTCACTTTCATAGCGGATGCTGTCTACCGAAGCGGTAACGTAACCCCGTGCCTGCAGTTGCCCGGTAAGCCGGTTGATATACTCTGCGCAGGCCTCTTTGGTCCGAAATGAAGTTTGGATACCTGTTTTTTCCACCAATGTGGCTGAGTCACGGTCTGCACCGCGTAGAAAGAGTTTGTATTGTGCACGGGCCGGAGAAAATGCCGCCAGCAGCAAACAAACAAGCACCGATATTTGCAGTCTGATTTTTTTCATGTAACCTTATACGGCTGGCAACTTACAGGCTGCAACGAAGTTAATTCATTCAGTAAATCACAACCCGTTTGGCAGGTATTTATATTCATATTCCTTTTTGCAGGCAGGCTTGTCATTACTGCAATTTCCATTTCAGTACTTCCCTGCGGTATAAAGAAGAATTGCTCATGGCTATTAAAAAAGAAATGGCCATTCAAAAAAATTACCCCGGTGCTGAAACTGTATCTACTGTTTACTTCGGCGGCGGAACTCCCAGTATCTGCAGCACAGAAGAATTACAATCCCTGCTGGAAGAACTAAGAAAACATTTCATCCTGGCGGAGGATGCTGAAATAACGCTTGAAGCGAACCCCGATGATATCACCGCCGGCAAACTGCAGTCTCTGCAACAAGCCGGCATCAACCGCCTCAGTATTGGTGTACAAAGTTTTTTTGAAGATGATCTGCTGTGGATGAACCGGGCTCATAATGCTGACCAGGCCATCAAAAGCCTCGAACTTGCACTTGAATTTTTTACCAACATCACCATCGACCTGATCTATGGTTCACCTGGGCTGACGGATGAAAAGTGGAAGAAGAATGTTGACACCGCTGTTAAGCTCGGCATCCCGCACCTCTCCTGCTATGCACTTACCGTAGAACCCAAAACACCGCTTGAAAAGAAAATAAAACGAAAAGAACTCAGCCCCACTGACCCGGACAAACAAGCTGAACAGTTTCTCTGCCTGATGGACTGGCTTACTGAAGCCGGGTATGAGCACTATGAGATCTCCAATTTTGCCAAACCTGGCTGCAGAAGTAAACATAACTCTGCCTATTGGGCGGTGGATGAATCCGGCAACCGTCAGAAATACCTGGGCCTGGGGCCTTCCGCCCATTCATATAGTGGTAATGAGCGGCAATGGAATATTTCAAACAACAACCTCTATATTTCATCGCTGGCAAATAATATTGTTCCGTATGAAAAAGAAGTGCTGAGTCCGGTTGAGCAATTAAATGAGTATATCATGACTTCCCTGCGAACTGTTGAAGGATTGAACACCGGCATCACCAGTCAAAAGTTTGGCATTGCTCCGAACGACCTGCTGAAGAAGGCGCAACAATATTTACAACAAGGAAAACTGGAAAACAAGGAGGGCAGGCTGGTACTGACAAGACAGGGAAAGCTGCTGGCAGACGGTATTGCCGCCCGGCTTTTCTATTAACCCTTTTTTATCCAGGCTACAATAATATTCAGCACACAACCGATGGCCACCAATGAGGTGAGAATAAAATTGAACCATTTGATGGAATGAGGCTTGGTGCTTCCTTCTTTGCGGCTTTCCTGGTATTTATTGAATTCAAGTACATTCAGTACGATCAGTATTACTGCCGATATAAGGAATAAAACCTGGAAAAACTGGATCATGGAGCGCTTATTTAACTCAGGTGAAGATAAAATTTTAGCGGCAAGGAATGCTGTGCAGGTTAAAAATATTTTCCTTTTTTGTGTGTTTGCTTCCAGTACTGGTAAGCCTGGCGGAGCATCAGGGATATTACCATCAGGAGGATAGCGGCAGGTGCAAAGCCATGGTAGGATAACGGCATAGGGCGGTTTTTTTGATCAACGATCGGGTTTTACTATCAGATTTACCGGAAAGCTCCGGGGCTGATGATACACCTCAGACCAGCACCTGCTCTATCCGTTTAAATCCATCGGAAGGTTTGATGTCTTCCCAAAGTATTTTGTAGACCGTCTCAGCTATAGGAATAGCTGCATCCACTGCCTTATTTATATCATAGATACATTTGGCAGCGTTGTATCCTTCTGCCACCATGTTTAACTCCAGTTGTGCGGCCTTGAGGGAGTACCCTTTTCCGATCATATGTCCGAAGCGCCTGTTGCGGCTGTGGAGGGAGTAGCAGGTTACCAGCAGGTCGCCCAGGTAAACCGATGCCGCATAATTTGGTGTTTTGCGGTGTGTAACGGGATCTTCGCCATCGTGTTCGCCCACAGTAATATGTTCGGCGCCAAATTTTTTGAGAAAGCCGGCCATTTCGTCTGCGGCATTGGCAATATATACACTCAGAAAATTATCGCCGTAATTCAGTCCGTGGGCAATACCGGCTCCCAATGCATAAATATTCTTCAGCACGGCCGCATACTGTACACCCAGTATATCATGATTAACCACCGTACTTATATAACTGGTGGAAAAATGCGAGGCTATTTCTGATGCCGCTGATAAATCATTTCCTGAAAAAGTGAGATAAGACAATTTTTCTTCTGCCACTTCTTCTGCATGACAGGGCCCGAGCACAGCAAAATAGTCTTCGAACGGGAGGTTAAATTGCTGCTGCAGGTAATAATTAAGCAGGATGTTCTTTCCGGGCAACAGGCCTTTGATGGCAGACACCACTTTCTTTCCCTCCCAATCACCGGCTGTCAATCCTTGCAGGCTTTCTTCCACAAAAGCAGATGGGATGGCTATCACAAGTATATCTGATTGCTGCACCACTTCTGTTATATGTGGCGACATCTTCAGCAATGATGTATCGAACCGGGCAGTGCTGAGGTAGCTGGCATTATGTCCATGCGTTTCAATATAGCGAATCACTTCCGGCTTCCTGATCCACCAGTTTACCGGATGTTTCTTATCCGTCAGGATTTTTGCCAGGGCCGTAGCCCAGCTTCCGCTGCCGATAATACCAAACTGCATAAAGAAAAATGATATTTATTCCGAAGGCGCTTTAAAGTACTGCTATTTCTCAAACAGTTTGTCTTTTGGCACCACCTTCACCTTCATACCTTCTTTCAGGTTCTTGCTTACTGCCACGTAAGGGCCTGTCACCACTTCATCTCCGGCTTTCAGTCCGCTAAGTATTTCAATATAATTAATATCCTGTATGCCGGACTTCACCACCGCTTTTTTTACTGTACCGTCGCCCTGTAATATAAACACCACTTCTTCCAGTTCATTATCGTCTGTTTCTGGTATATCTGTGTCATTACCCTGGTCGCTTTTATTTTTCTCGTCTTCTTTTTTCTTATCGGCCATGCTCATATCGCTGCCCTTGAGTCTTGCACTTACAGCTGCTATGGGAACAGCCAGTACATTTTCCACCCTTCTCGTTTTAATATCTGCACTTGCATTCATTCCCGGCCTGAAGGGGAATGTTTTGGAAGCCAGATCGCTGTAGGAGTTTTTATCAAGCTTTATTCTTACCTCATAGTTTGTTACATCATTTGAAGATGTAAGTGCGGAGGAGCTTTTTGTACTGCTGGCTATCTTCGTAACCACGCCCCTGAATTTCCTGTTATTATAAGCATCCACTTCCACATCGGCGGAGTCGCCAATGTTTATTTTCACAATATCATTTTCACCCACATCCACCCTTACCTCGATACCTGACATATCGGATACCGTCATCATTTCGGTTCCGACATTGAAATTGCTTCCTGCCACACTTTCTCCTTTCTTTACTTTCAAAGAAGAAATGACTCCATCCATCGGTGCAGTGATAGTGGTGCGGCTGAGGTCTTTATTTGCCTTGCTGAGACCTGTCTGGCTTGATTGCACTCCTGCCTCTGATCCTTTTATACTTTGAAGGGCTGCATTATAGTTTGCCTGTGCTGTACGGAGAACGGACTCTACCTGGTCGAGCTCTGCTTTAGAAATCACTTTCTGATCAAAAAGTGTTTTACTTCTGTCGTAATTCTGTTGGGCAAGATCGAGACTGGCTTTCAGCGATTCAAGCGCTGCTTTGTTGTTCTGTACGGTTGCCACCGACTGGTTTACCCTTGAGGCTGCTTCATCCCGCTGCAGGGCATATATGTCGGCATAGATCTTTGCCAATACCTGTCCTTTTCTTACGCTATCACCTTCTTCCACCATAAGCTCAGTTATCTGACCTGAAATATCCGGGCTGATCTTCACTTCTATCTCCGGGTACACTTTGCCGCTGGCATTCACCGTTTCGATGATGGTTCGCTTTAATGCTTTCTCCACAGCCACTTTCTCCGTTTTATCTCCTCCGCCTTTCATTTTCATCACTACAAACAGGGCTGCCAGGCATCCGGCAATGATCAGCGTCCATTTCAGCGTTTTATTCATAATAATATTATTAGAAATTGTACACCTGCCTCAGAGCTTCAATCCCTGGCCGCGGTAAAATTCCAGCAACTTCATTTTAAATACATAATCATATTGAGAATAGAGCAACTGCACTTTTGCCCGCTGCACATTGTTCTGGCTGGTGATAAGGTCGTAGGTTGATAAAAGATTCAGGGCATAGCGCTTGCCGGCATAGTCGTAAGCCTTTTCGGCTGTTTGCAGACTTTTTTTATCTGCATTGAATTTTTGCAGGGCTGCTGTTGCATCGTTATATGCTTTATAGATATCCTGCTTCAGTTGCATGTTGGCGCTTTCCTTTTCCAGCTCCAGTTGCTGCACCACGAGCTTTGACCTGTCCCATGCGGTACGGGCTGCACGACCGTTGAATATCGGAACGCTTACGCCGATTCCGATATTCTGCCCGAAGTTATTCCGCAACTGGGTGAGCAGTGATCCCGAACGGATATAGGTTAATACTGTGTTGCCCTGCTGAAACTGTGGCACCTCCACCTGGTAATAAGTGCCGCCCCCGGCATCGGCCCTTGCGCCTGATAATGTATATCCGGTAAACTCCTGGTTGTAAATAGGTTTCTTGCGGAAGGATATGGCGCTTGCATTCAGCCCTCCGAATGCTGAGATAGTTGGATACATCGCTCCTTTTGCTGCCTCGACTGATTTGCCGGCTGATTGCAGCTTCAGGTTGTTTACTTTTTGCTGCGGCAAAAAATTCATGGCACTGGTGTACACTGATTCCGGTTCTAATTCTGCCAACGGCAATAGCGGGATGGCATTGACCGGTGGTGTTGACACATCAAACGGGGCACCGGCATCAACGTTCAACAGGGCCTTCATCTGCAACAGCATTTGTGCGGCGCCGGCTTCTGCTGTTACGTATGCGGAGCTGTCTCTTGATAACTGGGCTTCGAGTTCGGCTGCGTTCAGCTCGGGCAGCACGCCGGCATCTACTCTTTTGCGGGTATTGGTGAGTTGTGCTGTTGTCTGTTCTATCTGCAAGCGGGCCAGGTTGATCTGTTCTCTTGCCAGCAGTATCTGCAGGTAGGCCACTGCCACATTCAGCGCTATATCATTCTGCACCTTTTTTGTTTGTTCTTTATCTGCTTCCCAGGTGAGGCGGTTAGCTTCGATGGTATTTTTTTGTGAAAACCAATTGAAGATGGTAATGCCCGACTGTACCTGCATACCAAGGTTAAACAGCGTGTTATCTTCCAGCACACCGGTGGTAGGATTTTCTGAGCGGCCGAGACGGTAGCCTACTGAGCTGTTGAAGTTCAGCGTTGGCATTTTTGCTGCTTTGCTTTGCTGGTAGGTGAGTGCTGAAAAGCGTGACTGGATATCTGTCTGCCTGACAGAAATATTGTTTTTGAGTGCATAGTCCACACAACGTGCCAAATCCCATTTTTCCTGGCCATTTGCATATCCGCTGAGAAGGAGGAAGATGGCCAGTGTTATTCTATATCCCGCCATGGCACAAAAATAGAAGAATTGATTTGCAAAGGGGGTGATTTTTTGGGGGGTATCTCTTTGAAATAATAAAAATATCCCACTAAGGCACAAAGGACATGGCTGGCTTTCATTACTCTTATTTCCTTTTACCCTGTGTGAGTATATTGATTGGCCCCGGTCAGACGGAGACCGTCGGACAGGGCTCGGAGACATCGCAAATGCTGAGTAGAATTACAGAACGATGAAGAGTGCGATCCCGAATCGCTTCGCTCTCGGGACAGGCGCAATCCCGTAAGTACGGGAATAGTAGTACTGCAGCCGGGCTAATTATTTTTTGTACTGGTCTAATAGGGCCCTTTCTATATCATCTGTCAAATGTTGTGCATCCTCCAGCCCCACATACAACCGTATATAGCGGTGATCTTTTTTGTGTGCATCGAAGTCAGCGGGTTTTAATCCTGCACATTTGGGTATAATAAGGCTTTCATGCCCGCCCCAGCTTACCGCCATCATGATATGGCGGAGTGATTCGCAAAAGCGTACGATTTCTTCACGGCTGCGGGTGGCAAGCGTAAATGTTAGCAGGCCACAAGCCCCCTGCATTTGTTCTTTTGCGAGCTCGTATTGCGGAAAACTTTCGTCCAACGGAAATAAAACCGACTCTACTTTCGGATGTTGCTTCAGAAACTGCAATACTTCATTTGTCGTCCGGGTGATGCGTTCTATCCTCGCCGATAATGTACGAAGCCCACGGATAAGCAGCCATGCATTGAAGGGCTGTATGCCACTGCCGATATTGAGGTACTCGCTGTTGAATATCTTCTTCATCATGGCATGTGTGCCGCTGAGCACCCCGCCTAATGTATCACTATGGCCGCCGATATACTTGGTGGCCGTTTGCATGGCCATGTCTATCCCCATTGGTATGGGTCGCTGGTAGAGTGGCGTGCAATAACTGTTGTCAATTAAAGTGGTTATTTGTTTAGACCTCGCAAAGGCTGCCACTTCCCGTATCGGTTGCAATGCATAATCCCAACTATTGGGCGACTCCAGGTAATAAAAACTGGTGTTGTCTTTTGTGGCAGCGATCCAGTTTTCCGTTTTGGTTCCATCTATATAGGTGGTTGTTATCCCAAACCTTGGCAGTATCACATCAAACATACGCTGCGCCCAGGTGTATGGACTGGCTACCGACACTATATGATCGCCCGCCTTTACATTGGCAAAGATGCCGGCAAAGATGGCTGCTGCACCACTGTTGAACACGAGACAGTCTTCCGCTTCATCCAGTGCTGCCAGCTTTTTGCGCAGGATATCCACCGTCGGGTTCAGCCCGCGGCTGTAGAGGTAACCGCCCATTTCATCTTCGAATGCATTATGAAAATCTTCCACCTTGCTGAAACGGAAGTTACTCGTTTGCATGATTGGCGGCGACACGGCATTGAAGTAAAGCTCACGGTCTTCGCCCAGTTCATTGATGATTTGCGAAATGTTCATCAGGCTTTTTTCTTATGATAAAAGATATAGTACAACGAAAGGAATAAGGCCAGCAGTCCGATACCGATCAATGCCGCATTTGAATCCTTAATCACCACTCCAACAGCAATCATAAAATAGCTGAATACAAAAAAGGCTGCTAAGACCGGGGTGAATTTATTCCATGTGCCGGTAATGAGTTGCTGGTTTTGCCTTCGTTTTCTCAGTATGAACAAAGTGGCCGCTGATGTACTCATACCAATACTGTCGAGAAACATGGTGAAGCTGAGAATATTGTCTACTCCCTTTCCGAAAAGAGTTACGATGATGGTGATGATGGAAAAAGTAGCCAGGCCGGCCACCAGCGCCCCGGTTTTGGAATGCTGGTAAGAAAATATTTTTGGGAATACCTTATCCTGGCTCATGGCAAACATCACCCGAGGGTTACTCATCAGCAATATATTCACATAGGCCAGAACAGATAAAAACATCAGGGCATCGAATACCTTACCCCCGTTCTTGCCAAACCAGGCTTCACAAAGCAAGGACCCGATAGCTGAGGCGTTTTTCATTTTATCATAACCGATTACCTGTGTGTATGCCACATTGATGAGCAGGTAAAGAAGTATGACAATGATGATACCCATGATAATGCCTTTGGGAATGATACCCGGCTTTTTTACTTCGGCGCCAAAGTTTATCGTTTGCTGATAGCCCCCGTAAGCAAAACATACCGGGATAAGGGAAATAAGAAAAAGGGTAATGGGGCTGTTGTTCTGCAAGGTATATAGCTTGGCATCCTTCTCATACCCGTGTGGTTCAATAACGACCCCCTTGAAAAGGGCAGCGATGAGTACCACCATCAGCCCCACTTTTATGACAATTAGTATATTCTGTGTTTTGCTGCTGGTGCGAAGCCCGAGTAAATTAACGCCAAAGAAAAGTGCAACGGCCACCACCGCCACTGCCACATTAAAAAAAGTGCCGCTTGGATGACCATACAGCAGGTCACTCACATAATCAGCCCCTATCAATGCCACTACTGCCAGCGAAGCCGCATTACTGATAAGTATGATTGAATTGACGGAAAAGCCAACTGAAGGATGATAGCATTCTGCAAACACTTTATAATACCCGCCCATAGCCGGAAGACGAAGACCGATCTCCGCATAAGTCAGGGCACCACATAAAGCAATCAGGCCACCAATCGTCCAGACAAAGAAAAAAATATCCTGTGTACCGGATGAAGCGGCAACAATGGCGGGGTTCTTAAATATTCCCATCCCGATCACCAGGCTCACCACGATCAGCGTGATGTCTGTCAGTCCGAGTTTGCTCTTTACGCTCATGGCTTGAAGATACAGGAAAAGCCTCTACCTTTAACCGGGCATTGATCGTGTTTCCATGAAAAAAACCATCTATACTTTTCTTTTCCTTCTTCCTGTTTGTTATTGTTTTTCGCAAACCCAGTTGCCCGATTCCACCAAAACCATGGACAGTGTGGTGCTGAAAGCTTATGAACAGAAAACGGTGGCCACTGTCTGCTGTGCTGTTCCGTTGAGAGAGCCTGTGTTTTCTCCAAAAACATCGCTGGTGAACGGGCTGAATGCAGTGGCCGGTGTAAGAATGGAAGAGCGTTCGCCCGGCAGCTACCGGCTCAGTATTCGCGGCAGTTCGCTTCGTTCGCCTTTCGGGGTACGTAATATAAAGGTGTACTGGAATGGCATCCCCGTTACCGACCCTGGTGGTAATACCTACTTCAACCAGTTTGCCTGGAATAATTTTTCCAATATTGAAATTGCCAAAGGGCCTGCTTCCAGCATGTATGGTTCCGGTACCGGCGGACTGGTTTTATTAGACCGCTCTGGTGAAAGATGGAAAGACGGCATCACTGCTGAATACATCACCGGCAGCTACAATCTTCATAACTTCTTTCTCACCGCCCGTGCCGGAAGCAGGTCTGGTGCATCCGGTATAAACAACGGCGCTGAACATACCCTTACCTATGCACACAACCAAACAGATGGTTACAGGATACATACCAATATGCGGCGGGATAATATTACCTGGACCGGCAAATTAAAATGGGATAAACACACACTCACCACTTCGGTGTTGTTTACCGATATGCATTACCAAACACCCGGTGCATTGAACCTGGCAGAATTTAACGCTGATCCCAAAGCGGCAAGACCAGCCGCCGGGGGTTTTCCAGGTGCCGTGGCAGCAGGTGCAGCCATTTACCAGAAAAATGTATTAGCGGGCATTACTCATGAAATGATCCTTGCACCCAGGCTCAAAAACACCACTACCCTGTATGCCAATTTTGCACAGGTGAAAAATCCGGCCATCCGCAACTATGAAAGAAGAAATGAACCCTCATTTGGAGGCCGATCCTATTTCTGGCACAAGCTACGTATTGGCAGTATACCATTTAATATTATTGCCGGCGCTGAGTTTCAGCAAGGGTATTTTAATATCCAGGTATCGAAAAACCGGAATGGAAATCCCGACACCCTGCAAACCAATGATGATATAAACAGCAATGCCCTTGTATCGTTTACACAGGTGGAAATGCATAACAGCCGCAATACCTGGGGCCTGGTAAGCGGTATCAGCAACAACGGCAACCGTCTTTCCATTACCCGGCTCAACAAATATCCTGTTGTAAAGCAGCAGCGCAACTACCGGAATGAAATTACCCCACGCATTTATTTCTGGAAAAGATTTAATACCCAAGAGATCAGCTTGTCATGGACGGCCACCGTATCTAAAGGCTTTTCGCCACCCACCACGGCTGAAGTGCTGCCCTCCACCGGTATCATCTCCACCAGCCTGGAAGCGGAAAAAGGCTGGAACTATGAAAGCACTATCTATACAGGACTGTTCAAAAACAAACTGGAAATATACCTCACCGGTTTTTACTTCAAACTGTATGATGCACTGGTGCAGCGCAGAGACCTTTCGGGTGCCGACTTTTTTGTTAATGCAGGAGACATACGCCAGAATGGAATTGAATTCCGGGCTGATTACCATACTGATATTATTTATGGGGCGGTGATAAAACAATTCCGCTTGCGTACCGATATCACACTCAATCATTTTCGCTATGGTAACTTTATAAAAGGCTCCGATGATTTTTCGGGAAAGAAAGTTCCCTCAGTTCCTTCTTCTGTGCTTAGCCTGCTGGCTGATGTGGATTTTAAAAACGGGATCTATTGCAGCGCCAGTTATTACGGAGCTTCTTCCATTTACCTGAATGATGCCAACACCTTTAAAGCCTATCCTTATCACCTGCTTGGCATTCAACTGGGCTGGAAGAAAAAAGAAAAAGGTAACATCCGTTTAAATATATATGCCGGAATAGACAACCTGTTGAATGAAACGTACAGCCTCGGTAATGATATCAATGCAGCCGCCAACCGGTTTTACAATGCGGCGCCGCTGCGTAACTATTATGCCGGCGTGGCCTTGCAATGGATCAAACAGGTGAAGAAGTAACCGGCACTTCTATGGCCAGTATCACGGCGTCATTGCTTAATGCTTCCATTTCTGCGGCTTCGATGCTCCATAAGGCCAGCCCGTCGCGGGGATGCAGCAACCGTCCCTCCACTTCAAATGCACCTTCCAGTACAAATACAAATGTGCCCAGTTCTTTTCGTTGCGGCCGGAAAATGGTTTCACCCCTTCCGCTGAATTTTCCGATAGATAAGTTGAATGGCAACCTTGTGTCACCTACGTACTGTGGAGAGATCTTCACCAGGCTATTTTGAAAACGGTTCACATCAAAGTCAGACAGCAGCGGTGTTGAATAACCAGCAGGCTTTTCTCCTTTAATCCATACCTGTAAAAAATTCACTGTTTCATCGCTGAACGGGTTGCTGATGGTCACCACTTCATCTTTATCCACCTGCAGCAATTCCAGCTGCCCCGCCGCAAGCAATCCTTCATTGCCTTTTGCATCACGAAACGAAACAGCACCATATACCGGCAGCAGCAATACCCAGGAGAATGATTCTGCCCGCATAGAGAGGGAGCGGCCGCCATCCAGTATATCATCGTTCAGGATATACATGTCGCCAAACGGTTGCTTATGCTCCTGCTGGTAAGCGCCAAAGTTGAAGGTGTTGCAACTCTTGAACCAGGCAGTTTCATTCAGGCCGCGGTCGTCGGATAAAAAGATCTTTGCATTGGATTGTATCATATCAGTTTTCTTTAAGGGAGTAAATACTGAGGAAGGGTTGTACGGGTACCAGGCTGGTCATCCATTCACCGGTTTCATTTTCACTTTCCACTGGCGACACAAGGAGATTTTGTCCGACAGAATCATGCCAGAATAGCGGCTTGCTGAAAAAATTTATGGCCACCCGGTGCATTTCCTTGTTTTTTATGTCTGAATTAATGATCTCAAAACGATAATCCGAAATGCTGAGACAGGTACGGCCGAGGTTGTCGGTAATATCCGGCACCTTACCGCCTAATTGCTGTACATAGCCCGTTACCGCAGCGCTGACCAGGAAATGCAGTCTCTCCGCCGCAGGTACCTGCTGCACTAAATCTGAAAAACTGCTGTACTTTTTTTCCTGGTCATATAGCTGCGCCTGCATCCGGTATTCATTGTAGCTGCTTTCATACACATATTTATCCCATGTCTTCACTGAAGCGGCATCAATGATCTTCCGGTAGCAAAAGGTGATCGTTCTTTTTGAATTCATGCCTGTCGTCATGCTGACATCTTTTTTATCAAAACCGTGGCACCGGCTATCCCGCCACATTGATCGCATGAGTCAATAGATAGCCGCCCGTTAAACTGCCCACTACTGAAGCCTGCTCCACCAACGCTGTATCATCACTGAAAATTCCATCACTGGTGGCATAGGTATAGCCGCTCATGCCTTTGGTGTAACCGTATGCCTGGCCGGCTGTGCTGTTTACCGTGGCCACACCGCTCCCGCTGCCTTCGGGAAAAGATATTTGTGTGATCTTGAGTGAAGTGCCCGCTGCATTATATATGTGTACGTGAATGTGTGTGGCCCTGCCGGTATACCATCCGGGGAAAATGGTGGTAAAACTCACCAGCCCGTTGGCATCGGTGGTTTGCCGGCCACGCAAAAAGTGAAGACTTGTATAGCCCGCTCCGTATTCGGAGTAGTTGCCATCCTTATCACAATGCCATACATCCACGATGGCGCCTGCCAGGGCGGCGCAACTGTTGTTGGTGTTTTTGATGGTGATGTTCATCGTCATCAGTACACCCGTTCTGCCATCACGGATATCTGATCGAACATAAGACGATGGGCTGAGTGTGGGATAAGGCCCTTCCGTTTCAGTGGGTGCCACGGTACAACTGCCGCTGCCACCACTGCCCGTATCGCCTGAACCATCATCTGTTACATCTTTTTTACAGGCCTGCAGAATCAATGGCACCGAAGTGGCGCCGATAAAGAAGTTCTTCAGGAATTTTTTTCTTGATTGTTCCATAACCGTTGATTTTTGTGGTTCAAAATTTTGTTTAGTTCGGCTTATTCCCAATTCTGATAGATGATCCGGCATTTTGTATCGTTCAACCGGTTTTTTAAAAACGGGGCGCTGTAGAAACAGTGCCCCTCTTTACATCTAACTGCCCGACAAATTCGCTTCCTGTATTGTCGTTCATGTCGCCACTGTTGTGACGGAAATAGTTGCAACAGGTTAAATGTGTACCGCTGAACAACCCTGATGTATCGGTGAAGCGTTTATTTAAAGTCTGAAAAAATATTCAACACAGAGATGCTGAGTAAAAGAGATTCACAGGGTATTGGCCCTAAAACTGCTTTTCTCAGTGCAACTCCTATCCTCTGTTCCCCTGTGTTGAAACTCCTGTTATTGTGATAGCCTCTAATATCGCATCACCGGACAAGCCAGTGTGTTTTTCTTTCCGGTGCGCAGCAGCACACCCACAGAATAATTCAGGTAATGATCATTCTTATCCGGGTTTACCGCCTGGCTGAACCCATCCAGGTAATCAGTATAAGAAAGCCGGTAAGATGTTTCGGCGTTTATGCCCAGCCGCTGGGAGAAGAAATATTTTACACCCACTCCAACCGGTATTACCGGCAGCACTTTCGGCAGGGCATGGGCAGTGTCGGCCGCAAGACCTGCCCATACCTCCGAAGTTTCGGGATCGAAATAAGTGGTACTGATACGGCTGGCATCAGGCCTTATCTTCAGAAAAGAAAGGCCCCCGCCTGCAAATACATACGGTGAAAATCCTTTCTCCGCATAATTACGGCCCAGTACATTCCAGGCAAACTGTACTGATAATTCAGTGACGGGTGTGGTAAAACTGAACGCCCTCAATTTCCTGTACTCGGGATTATCATACAAGCCTTCATCACCTGCCAGCTTTCCCCTGAACAAAACCGCCCGTACGGAAAAGGATGGTGATAACAACCGGCCGGCCTGCAGACCAAAGGAAAATTTCTGTGTTTTGAAAGAGCCGAAACGGTTTGGTGTAAGATCGCCCTGGTAAACAAGGAAGCCAAGATTAAACCCGAATTCATACTTCGGATTGCTTTGCTGGGCACTGACTGTTGCAAAAAACCCTGTCGTAATAACTACTGTACATACTGCTGTTAATCGCTTCATCGGACAATTTTTAAGATGATAAATAAAATCTCCGGGCAGAAGCGACATGACTTGTCCTGCATTATACAGGTTAAAAACAAATGGTGATACAGGAAGGCGAATTACTTGCCAAACGCAAAAAAACCCATTTCATTTTTGGAAGAATGTTAAAGAAATGCTGGAATGAAATTTGATAGAATTATGACGCTGTTACATTAAACCTTTTTCCATTCATTGATGAAGCCGGCATAGCTGTCGCTGATGGGTAGTTCTGTGCCGGAAATTAATTTTGCTTTCCGGTTCAGTACAGATTTTACTTTACCCGCAGCCACGATATAGCTGCGGTGTATCCGTTTGAACTGACCGGCCGGCAGTTTTTCCAGCACTTTTTTCATGGTGAGCAGTGTCATTACCGGTTTGCTGCCGGTTAAATGGATACGGATATAATCTTCCAGGCTTTCGATGTATTCAATATCTGCCAGCGGCACTTTCACCATGCGGTATTCCGAATACACAAAGAGGTTTTCAGCCGCCGCCTGGCGGGGCTTCATCTTATAGTCATAGTACTCCGTAGCCTTGGCCACTGCTTTGGCAAACCGGTCGAAGCTGATCGGTTTTAATAAATAATCCACAGCATCCAGGTCAAACCCTTCCACGGCAAACTGTTTATGTGCCGTGGTAAAAATGATCATCGGTTTCTCCTCCAGGGAACGGACGAGGTCGAGCCCGGTGATGTCGGGCATATTGATATCAATAAACAACAGGTCGGCCGGATGCTGCCGCAGGTATTCACTGCCGCTGATGGCATCATCAAACGTATGAAGCAATTGCAACTCCGGGCACCGGGAGCAATACTCCTTTATCAATGCCAGTGCCAGCGGCTCATCATCTATGGCAATACATTTCAGCGGCATAGGTTGTAAAATTAAGCCTGGAGGTTCAACTGTACGGTAAACAGGTTATTAGCTGTATTTATATCCAAAAAATGTTTGTTGGGGTACAAATGTTCCAGCCGCTTGCGGGCATTGAGAATACCGGTACCCTTACGGGTTTCCTGCTTCCGTCCTTCAAAGATGCGGTTCTGGCAAAAGAAAGTGATATTATGCTCATCCGCCTTCAGCTTGATGGTGATAGCCGAAGATTCATGGCTGCTCACACCATATTTAAATACATTTTCGGTAAAGGTCATCAGTATCAGCGGACTGATCTTTTTATCTATCGTGGTACCTGTTACAGACAGGTTCACCTGCATCTTTTCTCCCAGCCGCATCCGCTGCAGGTCAATAAAATCATTCATACAACTGATCTCACTGTCAAGCGGTACAAAATCAGCCTGCACCTCATCCGTCACATACCGCATGATGTTCGAAAGTTTCATGATGGCCGGACCAGTATTGTCATTCTTTGTTACCGCAAGCGAATAAATATTATTGAGTGTATTGAAAAGGAAATGCGGGTTCACCTGTGATTTCAATATAGACAGTTCGGCATTAGCCCTGTCGGCTTCCGCCTGCAGCACACGTTGTTCGGCTGTGCGCCATCTCCTGGCTACAGGGATAGCCGTACTCAGCGACCAGATCGTTACAAACATGATGATGCTGTTAATATCCACCTGCCGACGAACCGGGCCCATCCGGGGCATGTTGCCGGGAGGCGGCGGACCAGGTTTCCTGTCTGCAGGCCAACCCATCTCACGGGGAGGCGGCGTCAGCGACATCAGCCTGTCGAATGGCTGGATAAAATACACCGCCACCAACAATGCCACCGATACCACAGCATACAACAGGTACCGTTTGGCCAGGAACAACTTTGGTGTGACAAAAAAGAAATTAAAATAAAACAGGAAAAGGAACACCAGCCCAAACACAATAAAGGAAGGTGAATACAGCATGTGCCAGGCAGATTGATCATTACTATCCAGTCCATTGGCAAAAAAACCAATCACGATGCTGAAGAAGAATAACCAGCCCGCCACATGGCCTGCAATATGTATCAACCGGGTTCGCATCTGCTGCAAAGGAAGTTACCAATAAGTTAACTGTGGCAATGTACCGCCATAACGGCAGATTGTATGGATGAAACCGGTAAAATATCATTGCACAAAAACAATTTCTCCTGCCGCCCGGCAACTTCCCACCATCCTGTTGATAACTCCTTCCGGCAAAAACAAACGCCGCCTTACATTTGCACTGATTTGGTTTCCCGGCCCGCCGGGATGAAAAGGGAAGCCGGTGAAAATCCGGCGCTATCCCCGTAGCTGTAAAGGCCTCCTTTGTGTAACAACAAAAGAGCTCCGGTTTTTGAAGACATACCACTGTTTCACCCAACGAAACGGGAAGGTTTCAAAAACGCCACAAGCCAGAAGACCTGCCAGATCACAGTATCATTTTTCAGCTTTCGGGTGAAAGGCTTGAAGATCTATAGAATGTAAGGGCATTCTTTTATTTCTTCTCTCATTTCCTGGAAGCAGTCACACAAAAATTTCATGTATATGAAAAAGAATTTTTTTGTGCTGGCTGCTGTTATTATCAGCACGCAGCTACCACAACCATTACTGGCGCAAACAGACAGTACCGCCCGCTCATTAGATGAGGCCGTTATCACCGCCAACAGGTATCCCGGCAAAACATCCCTCACCGGGAAAGTGGTCACCATCATCACCCGTGAACAACTGGAGCGCAGCGGCGTAAAAGACCTGTCGCAACTGCTCGCCGAACAAACCGGTATCTATATCGGCGGCGCCAACAGTAATGCCGGTAAAGACAAAAGCCTTTACCTGCGTGGTGCAAGAATAGACCATACCCTTATTACACTGGATGGTGTGCCTATGTACGACCCTTCGGGTATCGGTGGCAACTTCGACATCCGCAACCTCCCGTTGAATAATATCGAACGGATAGAAATACTGAAAGGGAGCCAGTCCACCCTTTACGGCAGCGATGCCATTGCCGGTGTAATCAATATCATCACCCGCAAACCGGCTGAAAAGAAAATAGCGGCCAATGCCCTGCTGGCCGCCGGCAGCTTTGGTACCATTAAGACCAATGCAGGTATCAACGGCCGTACCGGCAAGGTGGATTATAATGCCGGCTTTACTTACCACCACACCAACGGTATTGATGAAGCAGAAAATAAAAACAACACACCCGGTACTGATAAGGATGGATTTACCCAATACGGCATACAGCTTGGCGGAGGTTTCAGGCCCACAGACAAAATCTATATTCAACCCCATCTCCGCTACAGCAGCATCAACGGCGATATAGACCAGGGCGCCTTTACCGATGAACTGGATTATACCTATACACAAAAAAGCTGGCAGGCCGGTGTACGTAACGAACTCAGTTTTGGTAAAAGCAAACTGCTGCTGAACTATAATTATAATAACATCAACCGCACGTACATTGATGATTCAGTAAAAAGCCGCAACGGGTTCGATACCTATTCCAAGGGAAACTATACCGGCAACGAACATTTTGCCGATGCCTTCCTTACCACACCATTGGGTAAGGAAGTGAAGTTATCTGCCGGGGCCGACTTCCGCCATTCCGCCAGCAACCAGGAGTATATGTCTATCGGATTCTTCGGTCCCTACAGTACAAAGTACAGCGACGACAGCCTGAATCAAAACCAGCTCGGCGTATATGCCGCATTGAACTGGAACAGCCAAAAACAATTCAACCTGGAAACAGGTGGCCGCATCAATTTTCATTCAGCTTATGGTAATCATGCCGTGTACAATGTCAATCCTTCCTGGCTGATCAATAAAAAAGTAAAGTTGTTTGCCAACCTTTCTTCCGGATATCGCACCCCTTCTCTCTACCAGTTATATTCCGAGTATGGCAATAAAGACCTGCAACCCGAAGCAGCCACCACTGCCGAAGCAGGTGTGCAATACCTCGCTGCTGACAACCGTTTCACCGGCCGCATCGCAGGTTTTACCCGAAGCGTAAAAGATGTCATCTTCTTTTATTACAACAGCTCCACCTTCCAATCACAGTATATCAACCAGGATAAACAAAAAGACCACGGACTGGAAGCAGAAGCCTCTTTTACTCCCGGTAAAAATATTACCCTGAGAGCCTTTTATACTTATGTAACCGGCGAGGTAACCACCATCAGCAATGGTAAAGACACCACTTATTTCAACCTCATCAGGCGGCCGAAGTCGGCTGGTGGAATCTTTGCCGGAAGCCATATTACCAAGCAACTATACCTCAGCAGCAATCTTTCTTTTACCGGCAAACGAAAAGATGCCTACTTCGATAACAATACGTTCAGCACCGTAAACGTAACGCTTGACGGTTATCTTTTGTGGGATGTATATGCCGAATACAGTGTATTGAAGAGCAAACTAAAACTGTTTGCCGACCTGCGAAATATTGCCGGCAGCCGCTACCAGGAAATAGCCGGTTTTAATACCATGCGTTTCAATGGTACCGGTGGCATTCGTTTTAGTTTTTAATGGTAAAAAGATTTATATGTGCCGGCATGAAATAAAAAATTGTCCCCGCTGCCAGCAGGTTTTTGAATGCAAACCCGGCAATATAGCGCAATGCCAGTGTTATGGCATTGCGCTTACGGCTGAACAACGTGCCTATGCAGAGCAGCGATATGCAGACTGCCTCTGTGCGGCCTGCCTGCAGCAACTGGCGCAGGAATGGGACCTGTTTAAAGAGAAATATGTGTACCGATAGTTACTTTTGTAAAAACCAGCGCACATGCCATTTAATACCCAGGAATTTCTCACCCTCACCTTCACGCTTTTTGCGGTGATAGATGTGGTGGGTTCGGTGCCCATGCTCATTTCCATCAAACAGAAAATGGGAGGCATCAATGCCTGGAAGGTAACGCTGATCTCCGGGGCGCTGATGGTGCTATTTTTCTTTATCGGCAAGCCGTTTCTGAATGTGCTGGGGGTTGATATCCGGTCTTTTGCGGTGGCAGGCTCCATCGTCATCTTCATACTCGGACTGGAGATGGTGCTGGGTATAGAATTTTTCAAACCGGAAAAGGGAACACCTTCGGGTACCATTGTACCCATCGCTTTTCCGCTGATAGCGGGCAGTGGTACGCTGACCACCATCATGTCGCTCAAGGCCACGTTTGAAAAGTCGCCCACCAAGAATGAATACATGATCTTGCTGGCCATATTGGTGAACCTCATTGTCATATACCTGGTGCTCCGTTCGCTGAATGTGATAGAAAGGGTGCTTGGAAAGGCAGGTTTATTAGCGGTAAGAAAGTTTTTTGGCGTAATTTTGCTGGCCATTGCCGTAAAAGTGTTCTCACAAAACGCCAGTGGGTTGATCAAATGAGCAAAAATTGGTAAATGTGGGAATATGAAAATGTGAAAATGATGAAAGCGACCAGGAATAAAGGGTTCATTTTCATATTTTCAAATTAGCACATTATCACATTTTCCCGGCCTCGTAGTACAATGGATAGTATAAGAGTTTCCGAAGCTCCAGATACAGGTTCGATTCCTGTCGAGGCTACATCTCCACTAATTTAATGGGAATTAAAAAAACAGAAAACCTTACGAAGTCCTTGACTGGTAAGGTTTTCTGCGTTTAAGTACTCTTTTTAATTCCCGTGAACTCCCGTTAATTCGTTTACGGTTTTGTTTACGGTTTTTTTAAGAAACCTAAAAACGACCTTTGTATGGTGAGTATTCCGAGTGTGGGTGTGGTGATGAACTGGAGAAATGAAAACAACAAATCGGGTCTGTACCCGGTTCATATCCGTATTAAACAAGGCAACTTTGCCCGGTACTACAGAGTACCAACTCCCATTAAAATCCGCAAAGACCAATGGGCCGGAAAAGAAGGTGCCTGGATCAAACCCAGTCACCCCTTTGCCTTTGAGATCAATAATAAGATTGTTGAGATCAAAGGTCTCATTAACGAGTACATCAAACGCACGGTCAACTTCAGCAAGCCGGTAACTGTGGGGGGCATCATTGCCAGCCTTACCAACAAAGGCGACAATAAGAGTTTTCTGGATTTTATGCAACGCTATATCACCAGGCCACCGGAGAAACTGGAACCTAATACCATTAAAAAATACGCCACTACCCTAACGCACTTAAAGAAGTTCAAAAAACAGATCTTCTTTGCCGAAATCGATAATACACTGCTTCGTGATTTTAGCCGTTTCATGCAATCGGAACTGGAACTGGGTGGTGCAGCCACCAAGAAATACCTGGAAGCATTTAAAAAAGTGATCCGTCACGCCAGACGTGAAAACTTTATATCACCACAGCAAATGGAATTTCTATTCGATGGATTAAATGTCCGGGTACAAAAAGCAAAACGAACTTTTCTGGATTTACAGGAAGTCAAAAAATGGAAGGCCCTGACATTTACCGCAGATCAGCAGCATCTTGAAAGGGATAGGGATTTATTCCTGTTCCAGATTTATACCGGGTATTACTTTAAAGACCTGCTGATATTTACCAAAGATCACCTGCAGATGGACGAAGAGTATGGCCATGTGATCCTTGGTGCAAGAGATAAGAACGGCAATCAAACAATTATTCCATTGTTTAAGTTTCCGTATGCGCAAACCATCCTTGAAAGATACCGGTCCCGTTCAATGGATAAACTGGTTTTTGATAAACAGTTCCTGGTAGAGGAACCCGTCTATAACCGTAACTTGAAAGAGATCGCAAAGATGGCTGGTATTCATAAGAACATTACCAATAAGGTCGCCCGGCATACAAACGCTCAGCTATGGATCAGATATGGAGCAGAAGGTGCGGTCCTTTCTAAAATGATGGGGCATACCAAACAGGAAACGACACGTAATTATTATGATGTAAATCTTCCGGAGATTGTCGAAGGAACAAAGAGGGTGGATTTTGGGGCGATGGGGATTTGAACTCATCTTTATCTGGCGTATCTTTAGATAAAATCATACCTGATTTATGAGCGGCGAAAATGTGATAGATGAAGGAACCTTTTTTATCAAAGATGTTAAGTCTATCGATCTTTGTGGGAGTACCATGTACCACTTAACAGGGTCAAATTACTCCAAACCCAAAGACTTCATACGCCTTTCCTACCCTGATCATAATCTGGAAAATTGTCCAAATTGCAAAAAGCGGTACGAAAATGCAATTGAAGTGGCTTCCCAAAAATATAATGCATTTCCTGCCTGTTGTGCACCGCATAGACGACTTTTCACTGCTCCGTGGTTTAACCGGGCGGACTTTGAAAACTTTCCGAAATTATATGCCGATAAATTACTTCATTCATGGCATCATATCCTTCATCACATCAGCAAGGATGGCTGGAAAGACGAAATCTTTGATTTTTGCGAATATATTATCAAGTCCTTTGGAAGTTTTCCGGAAGGTTATGGCGAAGCACTTTGCATGGGTATGTTCATCCATGACCTGAAGGGGCTGGTGTCCACCCTGACAGAGCATCTTGATAGGAAAAAGGAAATTCTCAAATTCATTGATGATTGCTATGATCCCAAACCAAATAACAAAGCCGATCTGACCATCCTGGCTACAACTTATAATGAATGGTACAAAACCTTTCCATTTGAGCTAAGCTTTCTTTCTCATCTGAAAATTCATTTTCAGAAAAATATTCCATTTCTGAAATCCATGCATACCAATAAGTACATGGGACTTACAAAAGGGACGATGAGAACGAACGAGAACCTTGTTGCCCTATTGATAAAAGTCACCGAAAAGGTAATAACCCAGATCAATACGCTAAACCTGTTTGAAAGTGGAGAAATTTTCGATTTAGAAAAAGTGCAACTGGAATTGATTTTGCAGGAAAGGAAGCAAAAATTAAAAGAAGGTTACAACAATACCTCAAAAGATCCTTCTACTCGGTACCGGAGAATTCTGAAGGCATGGTTGAAAGACGAGATAGCCTTCATTAAGAAATTAAGGCCTATTGCCGAACAAATTTCAAAAAGAGTAGCGTTGCTTCATGATTCTTTATTACAGGCTTGCGGAAAAATGCAGGAAAACAAGGTGTTTTATGATGCTGATGAAAACACCCGTACAAAGCAAATATTAGATCTTTTACCAAAAGACTTTTTTACCAAAGATCAGTCTATGTATGGCTTATCAGAAACGGGGAAAAAACAAGGTAGTGTGGACGGAGTTATTACTGACAAAAACAACATCGAATATTTTCTGGAGGCTTTTAATCTTAGTAGCATTCAAAACGAAATCATTTCCCGTCACATTCAAAAACTTGAATCAAATTATGATTCGAAAGGGTTGCGTACAAAATACCTATTGGTATATTGCAACATCAAAGATGGCACCTTCGAGACGTTTAGCAATGCATACCGCGAATTCCTTCAATCGAAGATGGTCTTTAAATTTTATTTGACTTCGCTTACTGAGGAAGAAACAAAATTTACCAATATCCGCCTGCTTAAATCGATGCATATTAGAGAAGGAAAGCCAGTAATCCTTTACCACGTCTTGATCAAAATGCCTATAAAAGAATAACAATCTAATTTGTCCCAAAATACCTCTCCACCTCTCCCACCGGCACATAGATCTTCCGGTCCTTCTTGATAGTCTTTACTTTATTAGCCGCCACCAACTGATCAAACTTTGTACGCCCGATCCGCACGGCCTGCATAAATTCCATCGCAGTAATATAGGGAACGACAGCGGCCGCAGCCGGTACCCTTCCCTTTAATTCATGAACCAACCGGAGCAGTTCCGCCTGTCCTTCAAGCATCTTCCGCCACTCGGCCTCCGGCACCACTACCACATGTACTACAGTTTCCATCTCTCACTTTTTTCATTCACACAATATCATCCCCCAATGCGATCAATCCCACCATACTCCTGCCTGGTGTGTAACTCGGCCGGTAATCGATATACCCGTATAGATGCAGTTCCTTTAAACACCGGTTGAGTGTTACCGGGGAATATATCTTGGCCTTTTGCATCAGGATTGACCGCCGCAGGTAGAAAGGTATAGCCAGTGTATGCCCGGCTTCATGCAGCAGGGCAAAGTACAGGCTGATATGGGTTGGGCTGATCCGGTTATCATCCCCGGCTTTTTGATAAAACAAAGTCTGCCATTCAGCCCACCCCAGCATTTATATACCCAGCCCTTTTTTGTTTGAACTGCGTTTCTTGGTCACCATGCCGTTTTCCTCTACGGCAGAACCACCGTTTACTTTCCGGCCCTTACCCTGCTTTTTTTCGGACTGGTCCTCCTTTCCCAGTTCCTGACTTTTTTCCTTTCCCTTTGTTTGCTCTTTACCCTCCTTTAATTCAGGTTTGTTCATCAGCTCCTGCCGCTGTTCCTGGTCCAGGCGCTGAAATTTATTATTGTATAGGGTAACGGTTTTGTATTGCGGGTTAGCTTCAATAAAGACCTTTTCATCCTTACCGGAAACCTGTATGGTCACCATCTGAATATTCCCTTTCTCCAGCGAGCGGATCAATTTATCCATATCTTCCTTATGCTGCATCTCCTTGATAGGATAATAACTCAACGCCTCTTTCAGATCATAACCATAATTCTGGTGGTACTGCTTTCTTTCAAAATTGCCATTCTTGTCTTTGGCAGAAAAATCCAGCTGTATCCACGCCTGGTATTTTTCCTGGTCCTTGTTGGTAAGTTCTTTGTGCACCGCACGGCCATTAAGCAGGTTGTAAGCCTCTTTCAGTGTCACGCCCCATCCGTTATTAATATAAAATGTTTGGGCAATGGTTTCATCCTTTTCATTCTTCAGACGGGTATCATACTTATTGAAAAAGTACAGATCGGATTCATTAGATTTTTTGAAGTAAAGCGTTGCTTCCATTTCCCGCTTATTTACTTCTGTCTTAAACGCCAGGGTAAATTCAGTCTGCCCTGCTTTGAGAGCAGCTTCCAGTTCCGGCCCCAGCGTCTCGCCAAAGCCGTGATTCCTGATATTTGATTTCAGGTAATCGAAATTTCGTTCATTCATAAGGTCGTATTTAATTGTTAGAAAATCTTCTTTATAGGCTTCCATCGGGTGTCCTTCCCAATAGGTGGCAGCCAGTTGCAGGGCAGTTTCAGGGTCTCTGTTGTAAAGGCTCTCCCATTCAACAAGTAATGTTTCCATACGGCCCAAATCATCTTTCTCTTGTTCAGTAACGGCTTCTATAGTATCATGTAGCGGATCGTAGAACGCTACACTCCAGTCAAAAGATTGAAACAGGCTTTCCAGTTCCTTATGTGACAGGTTGAAATGAATATCCTCCCCGTATGGCAGCTGTCGCATAAGAGAGATAATGGAGGTTGCATGTATGACAGCATAGGCATCTCTGTCACTGATATTGTCATTCGCAAATTCGACCGCTTCCTCTTTATCCCGGAAAAACCACATATCTGCATTGTCCAGGAAATAGGTTTTGGTGTTATATGCGATCCAATTTCGGCCTACTGCAAATTCTGACTGGGCTTCATTAAAGAGGCTATCCGATATCACATGGTTTTTTTCCATAGATCAATACAGTTCAGGCAATACTCTGGCTTTCAAAAGCTGCCCGTTATACACTTTCAGGTTAAAATGTCGTCCACCGTTCTTCTCCATCAGCCGGATCTCAAGAAATTTCGCATCGGGAATGGTAAACTTATCCAGCGCAACAACAATCACCGAGAAATTATACGCCTTCACTTTGGATTTATTACCGGCTATATACAGCGGCACCAGTTCATTTTCCTGTAGTGCTGTCCGCTTGCTTCTCTTTTTGTCAACAATATGGAATTGGAGAATATCTATATCAAAGTCCAGCGGACTGTGATTATGAATCTCGAGTTGATAATAGATTACATCGTCCTTAATATAAATGCCTGTGAGTTTACTGATTACCCCGCCATGCTCCACTTTCACGATCCTTTTCGGCGGATTATTCAGGATGGCATGGGCATAAGATGAAATGGTGGCTTTCTTGTTAGGGGGCAGGTGCATCACAAGTACAGCAGGTTGTGCAGCATAGTTCACGGTGAATTCATACACATTTCCGTCACCGGTAACTACACTTAAATTTGTCTCTGCAAACTGTTTGCTGGCAGCTTTCACCAAAAGTATCCGTTCATCTTCTTTTACCGATTGTACAATCACATCTTTGGTTCCCCTGTCCACATACTTTATCGGAAAGGGAAATATTAGTGAAGTGGTTTTGTCAGTAGTAACCGCTAAATGTGTTTGGGCAAAGCATATATTGCCCAGTAATAACAGGATAATTAATTGTTTCATGGGTTTTGATTTTTATTGTTGAGTAATACTTTATAACCGGCTTTGACCTGCACCCTCACCAACTTTGCTTTTTTACTGACCAATGATTTGATAGTGCCGATACCGGTAGCGGTAGCCTGTGCTTTGAGTGAAGGATCAAGCGTGGTCATATCTGCCAGAGAAAGTGAATTGTTCAGCGATTCCTTGGCAACTTCCCGGTTAATAGTTCCGGGTATATAGATGCCGGGCAGGCCGTCCATATCATAGACCTCAAGTCTGACAGTATAAATGGATTTACCGGAGCGGATGGAATTGATCTCAACATTCAACCTTTCTCCGTCAAGCGTAGCAATACCTGCTACCAAAACATCCCTGGGGACCAGTTTGCCATTGACATAAACATCATTCAGTAGTCTAAGTTTCACCACGGCTCCGTTGACAATCGTTTGATTCGCAGCAATAATAGCTTCAATAGCATTTTGATCGGCTCTCTCCAATTCCTTGTCATCACTGTAACTGTAGAATCCTTTTACAATCGTATCAGCACCTGAAAATTTGCGTACCACATAGGCCGCATCCTTGTTTTTTTGAGATCGTTCTTTTACCCGCTGCGGGTGCTGAATATCCAGTATCTTATCCAGTGTGTTTTCGAGCTGTTTCATTTCAGGGTCATCGCTACTTCCTGCTTTATTGACTTGCAGCAGTTGCTCCAGGCGGTCCACTTCTGATGAAAAATGATCAGTACCATTATTTCGTTTAACCGGATCTTCATAGGTATTGATTGTCGTTTTATTCATTTCATTATCCAGCGTCTTTAACTTTTGCATGATCTGGTCTTCCGGATTGCCAACCTCCTTCTCAAATGGAGAGGTATTGAGTCGCTGATTATACTTACCTGCTGTTAACGTGGTGAGTTCTTCCAGTTCATTGGGGAATACAGGCACGGTATCTCTTTTGAAATAAGGATCACTGCGCATCCATTCTTCTAACTTCATGGAGTCTTTATCTGCCCTCTCATAAAAGCTGAGTTTATCCATCAGTTTGTCTTCTTTCAGGTTGGCATTGGGTAAATCAAGATTCAATCCTTCAGTGGCAATTCCTTTTTCTTGTGTCCCCTTTCCGCCTCCAAGGGCCCAGAAGGCCATTGTCAGAAATGGTATTACCAATAAGGGCAATACCAGCAGCATCTTTCTTCTCTTCACATTGTTCATACACTTCTATTTTTGTTGTTGTAAATAAATTTCCTCGAGAACCCTCATAGAGTCAGCAAGACCAGGCCGGATTGGCTCTCCGATACTATCCATATGTCTTTTATAGTCTTGTATCTGCTGATAAATATCATCAGGCAGGGTATTCTCCATGACCTCATCACCCGATTTGTCAAAATGCTGTGGTACCCTTACCTGGTCAATCCTGAATTTGGGTTTCGGTTTAGAGACAATGGCATCTGCAAAAAAATAAATACTCAGCCCCCCGCTGACTATACAGAATCCCAGCAGCCATAGTTTGATATGTTTTGTTTTCATAGTCCCGAAATATTTATTCATAAGATTTGCAAAACCGTCTTGTGTTTTAATAAACACGCTGGCAATCTTTCCGGCCACTTTATCCTGCAAAGGGTTTTCCTTTTTCTTCTTTTTCTTTCGCTTAAAAAACATCACTGACGGTTTTCAATTTTTATGTCCGCATTTTCCAATGTCCTCCATCGCTCAATTAGAAAACCATGCGAATTATTATCCGACCTTGATACATTGCGCAGAAAGCCTTCAGTCACTAAACTGCGGGTAACGATGGTGCTTGGACGGATAATTTTCTGTACTCCCTTGTAGCGGAAATGAAACGGATAGTCGCTCGTATTGATGATGATGCTGTCCGCTTGTATTTCCTGGCTGATATTGCCGGAAATCAAATTCGTGTAATACCCGTTTTCTTTCAGGTTATCATACTGTTGTTTTGCAGAGCCATCTGCCAGGTAGAGGGCCTTGGTTATATTGCTATTGATTACTTTATCGTCCGGATCAAGTGTGAAAAAGTAATGATGGAACATCTTGACATGATCTCTTGCTTCCACCGGTACATTATCTTTCCGGTCAGCAGCGTATGCTTCGAGGGCTTTACCGTTTGCCAGTATGAATATTCTTTGATGTGATTGTGTGGCTAACTGGTAGCTTTTATATGCCATGAATAAAGTCAGTATCAGGCAAAGGCCAATCACTGCCAGGGAAAATAAACGAACCTGCTTAAAGGCAATATCAATATTTTTCATTTTGCGAAACATCAACTTTTCTAATCTTAATAGTTAAGTCATTCTCCTTAGGAGAAGGATTTAGGATGAGGTTTTCTTTCCTTCAATTCTATCCTTAAAATATCCTCCGGACGCACCACTGTCTGCCATACTGTTGGACATTTTATTATACGCACCACCCAACGCATCTCTTGTCATAGAAACGGAACCGGAAGCAACGCTTCTCGTAGACATGCTTGCCATATTGGTAACCTTCTGCAACAGGGTGTTATTACCACCTGCATGAATAATATAGTTGGCAACGGAGGGAACCGTGAAATACCCGATAATACCAATGATCATAAAAATCAGGTAGGCTGTATCAGTTGTAGAGAAAAAGGTATCGCCGTTGCTGGCGATTTGCTGCAGATCCTCTTTGAGCATATTCTCCTGGATCTTTCCCATGATACCGCCGAAAATGTTCGCTACGGGCAACCATAGGAATATATTTAGGTAGCGGGCTATCCATACGGTAAGGGTATGCTGAAAGCCATCAAAGACGGCAATACCAAATACCAGTGGTCCGAGTATCGCCAACACGATCATATAGAAAGTGCGGATCGTATTGATACAAAGCGCTGCGGCCTCAAATAACACTTTCAGTACTTCAGCCATCCATTGTTTGATCTGGTTTCGGAGATTATAACCAAACTTGTCAAATGCGAAACGGATATTGTTGCCAATACTTTTCAGCCAACCCTCCTTCTTATCCCCGTAATGATACTTGTACCATTTATCCCTGTCACCCCGGCCTGTTTCACCGACATACATCTGCCAGTAGGCCGTTGTTTTTATCGCTTCTTCTTTCATTTTCAACAACTGGGCTACGGCTGCATCTGAATCTTTCACCATCTGCGCTGTTCCCGTCACAGTAGGCTTCATCAGTTGATTGATGAGTTGAATAACCGAGGGAAAAATCAGGATGCAGAATCCCAAGACAAAGGGGCGGAACAAAGGATAGAAATCAATTGCTTCCGCACGGGCAATATGGCCCCATACCCTCGCTGCGATATACCAGGTAGCAGCAAAGCCAGCAATACCCCTGCCAACACCGATTAACCGGCTGCATAAGGGCATCATATCATCATAAAGTTGTTCCAGTACTTCGTGCATGGAACGGATGCGGGTAGCTATTTGTGCATCTGCAACAGATGGCAATAACAAAACCACTAACACACAGAACAATCTCACCAATATTCTCATAGTTTCATTTTAAACCGTGAATCTTCCTCATCAAATCAATATCCATTTGCTCTTTCTCCCGTTGCAGCGAAAGAATAGCCGTGCCGTTATTGAATTCATTCAGGAATGTATATTGCTCCAACACTTCATCATGTATCCGGTCAATCGCCTGCAACCGTTCATCATCGCTCATCCGCAGTTTACCTGCCGTGACCACCATAGCCAGTTCATCAAGCATTTTTAAACTTTCTTTCAGCAGGTTCGCATATACATTTCCCAGGTACTCAATTTCAGCAACCGTAAACTGCCTGCTTCTCCTGAACTCGGCCAGCGCATCTTTAGCTTCCTTGACCAGTTTCAGCTGAACCCTGATAATGTCAGCTACTTTACTATATTTCTTCACCGCAGGACTTACCTGCAGCAACCCGTCGAGGAAATCCCGGTGCAGGTTGAAATTGCCCTGCGAGATATTTTTGATCGAGGTATAGCCCTTCTCCAATATTTTGTAACCTGTCTTCATATGCGAAAGCATCAGCTTCAACTGCGCCAGTTTCTCTACATTCAGCAGGAGTTGCTTTGCTTCCTGTGATTGTCCAATACAAATGTTTGAACTAAGCAAGACGAATAGTAATATCTTTTTCATCATTTATATTTTTAATAACCCTCCCTTTAGGGAGGTAGGGAGGGTTTAGGGATTGGGGGTTAAACCATATAATCTTTTAACATATTCAATTTCTCCTTTCGCAGCAGCCCGTTGCAGGCTGATCAGTTTGTTCTGGTTGTTAAACTCTTTCAGGTCCATGAACCCCTTTTCCATTTCATCAGCGGCTGTATTAATGATTTTCATCCTTGCTGCATCACTCATTTGTGTGGTAAAGGCATTCACTACCATCAGCAGTTGGTCAATGGCCTTGACACTTTCACCAAGGATTCCAGTATAGACCTCACTCATGTATTCCAATTCATCTGCAGTGAAATTTCGATCCTGCCGGAACAAGGCCCAGGCTCCTTTGTATTCCTTCACCATGGCCAGTTGGTTCTCAATAATATCTTTGATCCGGTGGTAATAAGTAAGCGCATTCTTTACTTTTCTCAGTTCCTGGAAATAATCATCATATAGTTTTCGTTGGCGCTCCACCCAACCACTGATCTCGGTAAGCTTTGTTTTGGACAAGGCATTCTCCAGGGTCTTTTGCGCATTTTGCAACCAGATCGTTTTATTCTGGAGTTTTTGAATCTTCAGGTCAACCGCAACAATGACCTTTTTTATACCTGCCTTGATAATCTCCGCTATCGGGAACTGTGCCTGGGACTGCATACTAAAGAACAAGGCCAGCACCATGATTAGTTTTTTCATACATTAACTTTTTAGGATACAGGCGTCCCCCCGCCATTTGCAGGAGGACCTTCCTGTATAGCCGCAACCAAGAACGGAACTTGAAAAACACTTTTTAGTTAATGGTCAGTTCGCAACCATTGCAACCACCTTCGCAGAAGTAAATTTTTTTGGCTGCTTCTTCGCCACTTCGCAAAGGAAGGTTAACCACTTTTAGCTTACAGGCCTGTGTACCCTCACAGTCGCAGGTTGCTTTCTCCAAAAAGGTTTTTTCATCCTGTACAAAAAAGAAGGAAACTCCGAGTAGAGAGAATTTTCCATAGGTCTCCAGGGGAGAAACATCTTTGGTAATATTTCTGATTTCTTCCTGTATCTCTACCAAACTGAAAAAGCTTGTTTTATCAGCAAGGTTGATCACCCGGTCTACACTGTAACCCTTATAAGTAAACTTACCGGTGCAGGCCCCTGTACAGGATGACTGCAGGCATCCAAAACCCAAGCCCTCAGCATAAAATACCTGGCAGGCATTGTTCACAACACTGCAATAACAGGCGTATGTGGCAAACACTGGTAACGCTCTCTCAGTCATAGACATTTCTTTAGAAAGAAATGCATATCCATTCGGTAACTCTACACGAACTTCCAGGTTATCAGTAGTGATACACAGTTTTGTTCCCACTGGTAAAATGATACCGGTTTCCCCGGCCTTTACCGGTTTATCGGTTACTATTTCCCTTCCGCAGGAGGCCATCTTTGCAGCTTCACTGACAGATTTACCCAGTTCGGCTACCGGCTGCTCTTTCTTTTTACAGGCAACAACAAGCAAAGTGCTCAACAAACACACACAAATCATCCGCTTCATAAATCTTAATTTTTATTGATTAAATAATGAGTAATGGCCCTTTCAATATCTCCGTCAAACTGCTCGGCCAGTTGCATTAATTTGACTTTTTCTGTTTCCTCCGTAGTATAAGCCAGGTACTCTTCGGCCGATACCTCCACACGGTACACTTTGGAAAGCATACCCCCCAGTGAAATAAAAACCTCCTTATACTTCTTACCGGGATCGTTGGCTTTGTTAATGGAAAGCACCTGGGCCCTTTCTTTTTCTGTCAGGCCTAATAGTTCCTGTATCTGGTCAAACTTATTCTGGTACTTGGATTGATCGAGGAGTATCTTGCAATCGGAATTATTAATGATAGCCTGCTTCACCACGGGAGAGGAAATAATATCTTCAACCTCCTGGGTCACTACAATGGCTTCCCCGAAGAATTTACGGACTGTTTTGAACAGATACTTGATGTACTCCGCCATACCTTCTCTGGCAATCGCTTTCCAGGCTTCCTCAATCAGGATCATCTTGCGAATACCTTTCAGTTTCCGCATTTTGGATATAAACACTTCCATGATAATGATCGTAACGACCGGGAAAAGTATCGGGTGATCCTTGATATTATCCAGCTCAAAAACAATAAACCGCTCTTTCAAAAGTTCCAGGTTCTCCGTAGCATTAAGCAGGTAATCGAACTCACCGCCTTTATAGTATGGCCGGAGTACATACAGGAAATTGGAAATATCAAAATCTTTTTCCTTTACCTGGTCTGCCTTCAAAACATTGACAAAATCATTCTGCAAGAACTCGTAAAAGGAGTCGAAACAACGGAAGCCATAGTCTTTCTCGTAGTAAAGTTGCAACGCATTCGAAAGGGCAACATACTCGCTGCGATTGAACGTTTCATTATCCTTTTTCCACAGCGCCAGCAACAGCGTCTTGATACTTTCCTTTTTTTCTGTATCCAGCACATCTCCCTCCCCGATATGGAAGGGGTTGAAGCGTATCGGGTTCTTTTCTTCATAGGTGAAATAATATCCTTTCACCAGCTGGCAAAGTCCTTTGTAACTATGCCCTACATCCACCAGCACAATATGTGTACCCTGTTCATAGTAGGATCGCACCATATGATTGGTGAAAAAACTCTTTCCGCTTCCGGAGGGTCCCAGTATGAATTTATTCCGGTTGGTGATAAGACCTTTCTTCATGGGTTCATCACTGATGTCCACATGCACCGGCTTTCCATACTGCCGGTCACCTAACCTGATCCCGCAGGGAGAAACGGAGGACCGGTAATTGGTCTCCAGATTCAAGAAACAACAGGCTTGTTCAGCAAATGTGTCGAAGGTATCGTTCATGGGAAAGTCTGCTTCATTACCCGGTATGCCTGCCCAGAATATCTGCGGCGCTCCCGACAACTCCTGCTTCGGTACCGCATCCATCTGGGACAGGGCTGATGATACCAGGTTTCTTGTGTCCTTCAACTCATCTTTACTATCCGTCCACACTAACACATTAAAGTGGGATTTCACAGGTAGTCGTTGCTGGCTGATCGCCTCGTTCAAAAAATCATTAGTGGCGTCCCGGCTGATAGAATTCTCCCTGGAATAGGCGCTCAGGGAATGCAGCCTGAGCCTTTTACTTTCCAGTTTCTGAATTGTTTTCTGCGGGTCTTCTATAAAAATATACTGGTTGTAAATATGATTACAGGAAAGCAACTGTCCTAACGGTGAGGCAAAGCCTACACTGAATTTTGATTTATCCGTCGAGTATTTATCATAGTTGATCCGGGAACCGCAATAAGAGGGCAGGTCAGCTGCATCCGCCAGTGTAAATAACTGGCAATGATTCGGACCCACCTTAAGACCATCCTCAAAGGATATATCATGGAGAATAAATGATTTTTCGTTAGGCTGCAGGTTCAGGTATCGTTCTACGAGCCCGCAGTATTGTTGTTCGCCGCTCAGTTCTTCATTGGTAAGTCTTTTCAGTTTCAGCAAACCACTATCTTTAAGGATTCGCTCAAACTGACCCGCATTATCAAGAAAATCCTGTAGGAGTTGAGGTTTCAGTGTTTGCTCCGGAACAATGGAACGCCTCAATAAATTGGAGAAAAGAGAAGAACCCGCTTTTCTTCCGGCCGGCTTTTTGGTCAGCATGATATAGCACTGGTGATCCAGATAGGGCCGTTCATTAAAAAATCGTTCACTGGCACGGGATAAAAAACTCACACCGATGGCGCTGAAATCAGCCGCATGTTTGGATTGTGTAAACCAGTCCTGTTTGTGAAAAACGGTTCCTGCAGGGAGTACCTTGATGGCCCGGATCAGTGACTGGTGAAGTACCTCATACTCCTGGTCTGATAAAGTGAAAAGTTCGGGCAATTCCACTTCATAAGCGATGGTAACATCTCCTTGCTTGGATAAGATGCAATCATGCTCTACTCCAAAAAGGGGCAATATGTCTTTTATTTGTTTTTCCACAGTTCAGTAAATACTTTTCTTGAATATATTTTTATTACGGATGGTATAGACCTTTTGGCAAGGGTCTTCATCATTCCATGCTCTCCATATTGACGGCTTAGTTTATAAACATGCATGAATAAACCTGTTCCGGCAAGGAGTATGATCAGCAAACAAACAAATGTGTTCACCCCGCAGATATACAGGATGGCAAAAAGGATCAACAGTGCCAATAAGCCGCCTCCCAGGTACCAGATATATTGTGCCTTTAGTCCCTTGAATTCTATCGGGCGGTTGATTCCCTTATTGATGGAATAGATACTAGTTGACATAGACAATTCGTTGAGTGAATTTTTTGTCGGAGCTGCGCAGCAAAACCTGGTAGATTCCGGACGGCATGACTGACATATCAATTTGCCTTACCAGGTCACCGGAGTTATGCTGGATCATCTTTTGCCGGACAGGATTTCCTTCCGAATTAATAACAGAACAGATATACCTGCCAGCGGGAGCATTTGCCAACCGGATAGTAAACTCACCTCCGGTGACTGGGTTGGGGTAAGTACTGAAAGATTGATCCGACAGTACTACCGGAATAGTTCTCCTTACAACAAGTATTGTAGAGTACAATACATTACCTGTAAATTCAGTTGCCTTTATCCGGTAGTAACCTGTTGCAGCTGTCTGGCTAGTGGAATAGGTATAGTCGGCTCTTTCGCCATTATTACCGGTTGGCAATACAGTCCCGGTTGGCTGAAATAAAACACCGTCAACAGAACTTTCAACAGAATAATTTTGAATTTCTGATTCAGTCATATTGGACCAGGAGATGGTTACCCGGTCGGCGGCATCAATGTCGGCCCGGACGTTAGCAAAACGAACGGGTAGTACCACGCCGCCAGATGTATCATACGATAGCAACCCTCTTCGTACTAATTGCAGTGGTCCGCCACAATGAAAATTGTACAGGTTATAAGGGGGGCCTGGGAATACTATCTCTGGACTAAAGTTGACATTACCGGGCAAAAAATAATAGGGATGGGAAAAATCATACCATGGAAGACAGATATTGGGTGCCGGGAAAGCTTCAAAAGGGACACCTGTACCCCCATCTACATCCCAATAGGAGACCGTAATAAATCCACAATCTAATTCATGCCCATTCACCACATAATGTGTGGCTACATTAGGGTTACAATCAATATAATTCAGCCCCAGTGTGTTGTAATAGGAAACGGCCTTGGGAGCCGGCCAGGCATAGCCGGGATAATTATTACCGGTGGAATCAAGCACCCCGCCCATCACATTACCGTATTGCAAACCTTGTTTATATACCCAGATATCATAATTGGATAATACTACCGGCGTAAAAACATTCTCGGTACCGTTAAAGGTTACAGTATAAAAAGAAAGAATAAGCCGGTTTTCCCTTTTGGGAGGATTGGGTGCATCATCCACCAGTCTGGTCTCCGTATATCGGGCCCTTACACCGATATACTGTGCGAAGGCCGAATGACAAATAACAGAAAACAGCAAGCAAAAAATAAATTTCATTTTCATAAGTATTGATTTAGAATTTTAAGAATCGTTTTAATGAGCCCCTCCTTTCAGGGAGGGGTTTGTGGAGGGCTACACACCAAAGAAGCTTCGGATCACAGTTGCCACTACGACAAGGAACACGCAGGACCCGAACCAGGCGGCAGCAACTTTACCCGTATCCGGGTCACCGCTGTTCCATTTAGAGTAAACCTTGACGGCGCCGATCAATCCTAAAACTGCTCCAACAGCATACATCAGGTTGGTACCGGCGGCGAAATAACTTCTGACCTTGGTATTGGCTTCGTTGATACCGGCATTGCCATCCTGCGCAAGAGCAACAGCAGTCAGGATCATTACGAGAAAGAACAAACTCACTTTTTTCATACACACAGTTTTTAGTTTTCCTTTATAATAGTTCCCTTTTAGGGAGATAGGGTTCGGTGCTCCATCACGTCATTTCCATAGGGTCCTCAGATCATCCTCTTCCAGACGGATGGAGCATTTAGTTTGGCTTTCGGAAAGAATGAACCGGTTAATGGAGTCCCGGAAACCGGGATCATCTATCTCCTGGTAGGTTTGGATTTTTTTCCGTAAGGCCAGGATGAGTTCACTTTTATTCTGCTTGTTTTCAAAGGCTCTTTCCAGGTCACTAAGGATAACTGAGACATCTTCTCTGTCCGTTCCGGTGTTAAATACCTCTTCGGAAAAACGGGGCTTGAGCCTCATCACTGAAAATTTTGCCTTATAGATAATGATCCAGATAAGGAGATAATAGATCAAACTTGTCAGGATAATTACCAGCCAGAATTGCGACCAGGAAATATTTTGTAACATGTCGTTTCGTTTGTAATGCAAATATGGACTGACGGGAAAGCGATCTTTCAATAGATGTTCCCGAGTCGGGAGAAATAAATTTTCAGTAAGGGGGGAAATAATCAGAATACCTGAATAGCTGAGAGGTGACTACTTAGAGGAATGGATATTGCTCATGATAATATAAATACGTCAAAAAGAGGAGAGTCTGTGACCAGGCAACCATTTTAATAACCTTCATCCGCTTCATCCATTCGCTGAATGAGCCGCTCCTTTAATTGGTCCAGAAAATTACTTCTGTTCTTTTTGCGGATACGCATTTCCTGAAAGACATTATAAACGTTTCCCAGATCTATCTGGAAAGTACGTTCAAAGTAATTAGTCAAAAGTTTGATATCAGCTGTACCATTATTGATCACCCCGGCAGTTTGCAAGGAATAGATCAATTCGATTAAAGAAACTTTAGGCCCGGTCCATTGAAGTTTTTTCTCAATGGTTTTAGGTTCGGGAGCATCTGTCAGTTGAATAGACGAAATTGCTGTATTAAGATATATGCGAAGTAATTCATAGGCAAACAGTTTTGAGACCTTATAACTCTGCGTCGTGGAGAAACTGTGATCAATGCTCAACGTAAGATCATCAGGTAAAAGCCGTACATCTTCCTGCCCCCTTATAAAATAGACTTCATCAAAATGGGTGGCACCGCTTCTGTAGTATTGATAGAAATCGAGGTTATTATCAAAAAAATGTTTGATGCGGCTCAGGTGCGATTCCAGATAAGCAATCTGCACTTTGTCGCTGGCTGCGGGCCGGTTAATCTCGATATGAAATACTTTGACATGGTAAATAAACTGGGAATAGAATTTGGGCTTGATTTCTTTGAAGAACTCAATCTCCTCTTTGCTGTCCTTCAGCGGGGTTTTTTCAACCATTTTTCTTAATTCCTGGAGTGTTTCCTGGCAGACATTAATGCATTGCGAAGTCTCCTTCAGCAGGGGGAAGGACTCCGCCTGGATTTCCCGTAAACGGTCTTCCATCTTCTCATATAATCGTAGCATGACGGCTCGCATATTGTTTGAATGAGAAGTGAAATATATAAAGACAGTCTAGTCTTATAGTTGCTCAAACCGATACAAGAGCTTTTCAAAGTGAAATTCTATGCTTGCAAATAGCGCAACTCTCTTTTCACTTTGAATAACCGTTATACTGATGCAATACTGGAGATTTAGCAAATGAAAAGACCGGAGCCAAGACAACTGTACATTGAAATTGTCGTAGCCCTCTATGTGCTGCTCTTTCTATATACAGCAATTATGAAGTTCAGGGATATTCCCTTCTTTATCGGGTCAATGTCGCATACACCGTTACTTCGGCCCTATGCTACCATCCTTGCAGGGATGATTCCAGCCATGGAAATAGCCATAGCAGTATTGCTGATCATTCCCCGTACAAGGCATTATGGGTTATTAACGGGTACAGGGTTAATGGCAATTTTCACTTTGTATGTGGCATTTATACTTACCACCATGAAGGAACTACCCTGTTCATGTGGTGGCGTAATTCAGCAGTTGAACTGGAAGGAGCATCTGATCTTCAACAGTGGGTTCCTGCTGGCTGGAATTCTCTCATGTTACTGGAATAAAGGATTTATTGCAATAAACAGGAGAAGCCGAATACCTGGAATATAGTAGGCATTATTGTTCATAAAAACCAAGAAGTATGAAAAAGATGTATTTGGTGCTGATCGCAGTTGTAATGGCTGTGGGTTTCAGCGCATTCACGCCGATTCAAAAGGCAGCTTCAGGCAATTACAAATATGACAGTGGTTCCGGGCTGCTCGATGTTCCCCCTGAAATTGAAGTGGAGGATTTCTGTCCTCCGGGAGTAGAGAACCCCTGCACGATTGAGATTGACTTTGTTGACAGGGATATTTACCTGAATGGTGTCCGGCACATGTGGGATGATTGACCAGTTTCCAGAAATGAGTGTTGCGGGGCTATAGCTCCGCAACACTATTTATCCCTGGAAAGAACTAACACATCCATCAGCCGGTATTTCTTTTCTATGAGAATCCCGATCTTCTTTAGTGCCGCAAAAAAGTCATTTTCGTTGGTAAGAATGGCCTCTACTATTACGTCTATATTGTAATCAATACCCGTTTCATTGACAAATGGAAGTTTAGAGGTATTGTAATAAGCTATCCGCTCAATAACCTGGTCAATGGTAACATTTCTGTAATCAAGTGAGGCATGAGTACGTCGGCGAATAGATTTCTCACCCCTGGTTTTGAGCCTCTCCCTGAATGCTGGTATGACCTGAACCGAATAATAGGGTTTTTGCTGTTGAAGCACCGAGCCTTTGTATCCAAAATATTGCTCTAGTGTATTTTTTAATAACAAGGTTAAATCGGGCATTCTTTCTCCCTTATAGGAAGCCGAAAAGCAGTATCGTTCATCTCCCTGAGAAGTTTCCCCATCTGGCAACACAGGATGTAGCCATACTTTTCCATTTAAACTGTCCCCATACCTCCAGAAAGACGAATTGAAATAGGCATACCGGTATAAACCTTCCATGGTTTTTCCAAGTGTAGTGAATTTATTTGTTTCAAGAGAAAACTGGAGTTTGTCCGGGGTGAAATATGGCAATGTGGGATCCCATTTCCCAAAAATAGAACGGATAAGGTAATTGCTATCTGGCCCCCCGTTGCCTTCAATGAGATAGTCTTTTTTTGGATCGAAACCCTGTACGATAGGTAACGCCCCGAAAGGCAGCGGCTTACCAGATATAAATCTTTCAATATTCTCCACAGTTACCTGGTCAGGCGCACTCACCGCCCGGATCAGTCCGTCGGGTCCAATCCATACATAAGTGGGCAAAAAGAAATACTTAACTTTTGTAAAAAGTACCGAATCAATGGAAACATCCAATTGCAGGTTAAAACGCTTACGGTATTTCTCATATAATCCTTCCAGTTTATAATCCCTTTTACCCACAAGAAGTATGGTTAGATCCTTCCCATATTGCTTATTTATACTGTCCAAACGGGGTAGGTTTTGAAAACATTGAATACAATTAGAACTAAACAGATCAAGCAGGAGATACTTGCCCTTATAATCTTCCATATTCCTGTATTGCCCGGGTTGGTTACTCATTAAAAACCGGCCAGAATACGGGAAAGATTGTCCCGGGACTAACATAGCCTTATTTTGGGCATAAGAACAGGTACCCGCTAATAATAGCGAAGCAATAAGAAAACGAAACATAACTTAATATTTTAGAATTTAACGGCTCTAAATTTAGTAGCCGGGATTTTGAGTCAGTTGATTATTACGGTTTATTTCGGATTGAGGAATGGGATATAATGCATCAGTAGAGGACCAGTTAGCCCCTTTGCTAACAGGCATTATCAAATCAGCCGTATTAGTCCGCTTCAGGTTCAGCCACCGGTCCCCAAATTCTGCAAACAGTTCAAACCTTCGTTCTTTATTGATGCTGTCCATAAGTGCAGATCCGGACAGACCTGCTAAGGAAACCAGACCGGCACGGGTACGGATATGATTTATATCCTGATGAGCCTCTGATAATTTATTTTGTTTAAGCCGGGCTTCTGCCCGCAAAAGATATTGTTCTGACAACCGCATCACCATGCTGTATTCGGTAATAGAAGATGCATTCTGACGTACTTTATACTTGAAGGGATAATAATAAGTTTTACCCGCCACTGTGATACTTTTTGTCCATTGTAATTTTCGTTTATCCGTTGCAGCGAAAGCCTTTATGAAATTCGTATCCAATGCAGCTACTGTTGGTGTAGTGGTTAGAATGAGTTGTGCTCCGGGATAACTGTTATAGCCGGGTACCACACTTTGGAATTGCCAGATGGCCTCTGCGCTATTCTTCAGGAAAACCAGATCGGGGTTTGTGACCAGTTGATAGTTGCCATTAATTACTTCAGTGGCAGTATTCTCTGCTTTTTCCCATTGGTTTAACAATATATACACCCTAGCCAGTAATGCCTGTGCCGCACTTTTATTGGGCCTGACCCTTTCGGCAGTTATTGCGTTATTGGCATCCAGGTAATTTGTGGAGAGCAATGGTATAGCAGTAACAAGGTCATTCTCTATGAAGGCAATTACTTCTGCAACGCTATTCCGGGGAAGTTGTGAATTGACCCGGTAATCAGTGCTCTGCACAATCGGAACATCCCCAAACAGGCTGCACAGATAATAATAACAAAAGGCCCGTACAAATTTCGACTCCCCGGTCAATTGTTTCTTTACACTTTCACTAAGCAGATAGGATTTTTCAAGAGATTCAAGAATGGCATTGGCCTGGTAAATGTATTTGTAATAATTACTCCAGAAACCAAGCACAATCGTATTTTCTGCGGTAAGATTATTACTGGCTAAATCAGTCGTGGCTACTCCAGTTGAGTAATTCATGAACTCATCGCCTGAAAGGCCATTGTAGGTTTGCTGCTGGTAAGCCAATCCATCGCCTTCCATACGGGCATAGATGGCCAACTGAGCTGCTATCGCCGTTTGATCATTCGTAAAAACAGTGGCTGCAACCAGTTGGGTGGAAGGAGCTTCAATAGCAACAAATTTCTTACAGGAAACTGATAGCACCAGCATCGATATAAACGCAATTGTATATTTCATGATGATTTTATTTGAATGTTACTTGAAATCCCGCTGTAACCAACCGGATAGGCGGCATGAAAATGGATAAGGTCTCTGGATCAACTCCGGAATAACGAGAAATGGTAAAAAGATTATTCGCTTTTAAAAACAACTGGCATTGAGATAAAAACCGATGTTCCTTTTTCGTGGCAAGAACGGAGTATGAAATAACTGCATTCTTTAACCGGATAAAAGAGGCATCGCTGTAGGCGGCGTCGCTCTGTCGGTAAATGGAAAAAGCAGTATTGGACCCACCACTCGTATTCGCAAATCGCTGTACATCCGTAATGTCGCCTGGCTTTTGCCAGCGATTCATTACAGACACCGGTTGATTCATGACTAATCCCGGTCGGGAGAAAACATAGAGATGATTGGAAGCACTGGGAGTCCGTGCAAAGGCTAATAGTAAGCTCAATTCCCATCGGCCGTAACTAATATTATGCTGCATTCCGCCAAAGAATCGCTGACCGGTAAACACTATCTGTTGCTGATCGCCTGAAACAGTAATTTGCCCGTCCCTGTTAAAATCTTCAAACTGGTGATTGCCGGTAGCAGGATTGACACCTGTCCATTTGTATTTTTTAACTATGTTTAAAGGCTCACCTATAACATAACGGTTCGCATAACTGGAACTCGACAGGTTTTGAAAAGAGACCAGTTTATTCCGTGGAATTGTCAAGTTGAAAGAACTTGACCAGGAAATATATTTATTCTTAATCAGTTGACCTTGTAATTCCAGTTCGATTCCCGTATTACGTATAACTGCCGGAATATTTTTCACAATACTTGTAAACCCGGTCATTGAGGGCAATGGATAATTCACAAGTTGATTGGTAGTGGTATTGTGATAGTAATTCACCGTACCAAGCAGTCTGTTATCCCATACTCCAAACTCCAGTGAGGCCTCTAACTTCCTCACTTTTTCCCAACCATATACCGGGTTGTACAATTGTTCCGGGTAAAAGACCGTAGAACCCAGGTAACTGTAAGTATACGGACTATAAAGATCAAGGTACTTGTAGTCTCCGATCTGGTCATTGCCTGTAATACCAGCACTACCTTTCAACTTTCCGAAACTCAGGAACTTCCAGTTACTGAACCATTTTTCATTACTGAATATCCATGCAGCGCCAATAGAACCGAAATTAGAAAAGCGGTTCTCTTCACCATAACGGCTTGAACCATCCCGGCGCAAAGTGGCAGTAATAAGATACTTATTCTCAAGGTTGATCTTAATTCTGCTGAATAGCCCAACATATTTGTAGAGGATATCACCTTCAGAAATTGTTGTCACCTGGGAAGCACTTCGCAGGCTGTTCAATAGTTCATCGCTGGCATAACCTGTACCTCTTTGGTACAAAAAGTATTGGGAATTTTGCTGAAAAGTGGTACCCGCAAGTATAGAAAAAGTATTTTTATTGCGCAGGAACTGGTACTCAACTTGCGGCTCTCCTATTAGCGTTGTAATAGTTTTTCTTCCGAATTGTGCAGTGGAAACCGGGTTACCTAAAGGATTGGATGCAGATTTGGGATTGATAGAATGATCATTATTCTCCAGCCGGTTATAACCTCCACTTATTTTTATAGAAAGTGAAGGCAAAAGTTTATAAGACGCTGAGAGGCTGGAGATCAGGTTAGTTGTAGTAGTACTGATAATGGCTTTTGTGCGACCAAGTGGATTAATCCAGGTTCCATTTTGCCAGTTGAGAGTCCCGTCATCATTATACAGTTTTGGTGCATTCGGCGAAAGTGTGATAAAACTGACAAGATCCTGTTGAGGCAAAGTGGTGCCATAGTCAGCGAATGTGGTACTAACAGAAAATTGGAATCTTTTATCTGTGGATGCATGGGAAACATTGAGATTGGCAGTTTTTCGATTTTCACCAAAACGGCCGGGATAAACCGTTGTTTCTTTGTGATAACCCAGGCCAAACAAAAATTGTGTTAGAGCAGAGCCACCACTCAAATTGACTTTTGCGTCAGTAGAGTGCATTGTATTTCCCAGTAAAACATCCTGCCAGTCAGTTTGCCTCGTTGTATCCCAAACAAGGAGATCAGGTGCATTGGCATTGGTAGGAATAGTACCATCGTTACTATACGCTTCACGCCGCATTCGTAAATAATCTGTTGTCCCTAATAATTTCATTTTGCGGGTAATTTGTCCATACCCTTGATATAAATTGGCAGTAACCGAGGTCTTTCCAGCTTTCCCTTTAATGGTGGTAATAAGGATTACTCCATTTGCACCTCTTGACCCGTAAATAGCTGTGGCATCAGCATCTTTAAGTATTTCAATACTCTCTACATCAGCAGGATTCAATGTATTGAGCGGACTTGCCGAAGTACCAGCACCGCCCCCAATTGCACCTGTAAGCGTTTGCGAGGGATAAGGAATACCGTCAATCACTATTAAAGGATCGGTTCCGTTGGCAATACTGTTAATACCCCGTAATTGGATATCAAACCCAGTTCCGGGAGCTCCGGAATTCTGAAAAACACTTAATCCCGGAACCCTGCCAGCCAGCACAGACATGATATTAGATACCGGTTGCTTACTGATTTCTTCCCTTTTTACACTGCTAACCGTGCCAGTGGATAATCGCCTGGAAGTCTTTCCGTATGCAATCACCATCGTTTCATCCAACACACTCATCCGTTGCTCCACTACAATTAACTGATAACTGTTCTGGCTGGCATCAACTTCCTGTGGTATTATTTCGCCGCCAGTAACAACTAAAGTGGTTTTGACTGGTAAATTCATGAAAACGAATTCCCCATACGCATCTGTCGCAGTAGCCATTCCGGTTTGTTTGATGGTAATGGTAATTCCTGCAAGGGGTTCGTTTTGCATGTCTACCACTTTTCCACGCAACTCCCTTGTAAGCGGGGTTGGTTTTTCAATGATCCTTTTTTTGACAATAATATGTTTTCCTTCTATGGTATATCCAAGCGGCTGCTGGAAAAAGCACAACCGGAGAATAGAATCAAGAGGCGTATTGTTAACTGTAAAACTAACCGGGCTGCCAAGAGCAAGTACTTCCTCGGAGTACAGGAACCGGTAATCACTCCGCTGTTCAATTTGAGCAAAAACCTTGGCAAGGGAAGCCCGTTGAAAAGAAAAAGTAAACGTTTGTGCCAGCCCGTTCAGGGATACAAAAAGGACAACTAATAGTAGCACTTTGGGCAAGAATCGGTGTCTCCATTTTGGGGTTAAAAGCATAGCTTTGGGTTGCCTGCCTCACCGGCAGGTAGGTTTGGGTTAATCAATAATCGTTTCCGCGATATAGTTGGGGTAACCCAGACACGCCGGGAAGTGTTAGCGCACAACCCGGTTTTTTATTGGATTACCTTACTGAGTGACAATGATCGTATCACCTTCAATTATAAAATGCACCTGACCGGTTGCTTCCAGTAATTTCAGCAATTGGGAAATAGGCACATTCCGGTCAATGGTTCCGGTAAAGTGATCGGTTATCTTATCCTGAAAAACAATCTTTGCATCATACCATCGTTCCGCCATTCGCATCACTTCTTCAATGGTCGTATTCTTCAATTTGAATTGGTTCTTTGTCCAGGCAACAACAGGGGAAATGTCAACTGTCCGGATTTCCCATTCACCCGGTCGCAGGATGATTTGTTGCCCCGGCAATAATTGTTCGTTTCGCTGGGAAGCACTGACATTTACTTTTCCCTCTGTCAGGGTAACCCTTAATCCATCTTCATCAGGATAAGCATTGATATTAAAAGCCGTTCCTAGTGCAGTAATATCAACTCCGTTTACTGAAACAATAAAGGGATGAGCAGCGTCCTTTGCCACCTCAAAATAGGTTTCGCCGGTTACGGTGACCCGCCGTTCGCTTCCAGAGAACCGGGTAGGATAAAGTATGGAGGAACTTGAATTGATCCATGCTTTACTGCCATCGGGTAACAGCAGTTCGTAAAATCCTTTTCGGGGGATACTGATCTCATGCATTTCAGGTTCTGCAACTGTATTGCTGTAAACCACCATCCCATTTACAATCCGCACTTCGCTATTGATGATAGTATCCCGCAGATTGGTCAGGTCTATTTTATTACCATTGGCGAGGGTTAGTGTGGCGGATGCTTTTCCGGGTAATATATCTGCTGCGGTAGGAGGGTTTGACACAACTGGTCGCTGCTGATCCCGGAAACCGAAATAATAAATACCTGCACCCAATAATAATACCACACAGGCAGCTGCGGCATACTTCCAGAAGGGTATCACTTTCGGAGGTTTGGAAAATTGTAATCGTTGCTTGACCTCCTGCAGGTTTCGTTCTGTTTCCAGTTCAGCATACCATTTTAAAAAACCATCAACCGTATCTTCATTTGTCAGGTCCTCAAAAATCTGAACATTAAAATCGCTTTGCTGCATCCATAGATCCAGTTCTTCTTCTTCTTCCTCAGAAATATTTTCCTGGATAAAGTGACTGATCAAATAAGCCACCCGGAAATTATTTTCAAGTTCCGACTGGTATGGTACTGGAGCTTTCATACAATAAATTTATTAATTAGGCGCCTTAAGTATATGATCCGGAAAGGAGAAAAAGCCGGACATACGAATCCCGCTTTTTTTTCTGACAATTAATTAATCAAAGTGAAATTTTAGTTT
>JAEUVM010000618.1 GCA_016787125.1 Chitinophagaceae bacterium
TTATAATAAAAATCACGGATGGCTTCCAGCATCACCAGCGTTACCGGCATGGTGGCTGCCGGCTGTATCTTCCCGGTGGAGGTTTTGATAAAATCAGCTCCCGCATGCATCGCAATATCACTGGCCCGGCGCACTTTGTCGAAGGTGCCGAGTTCGCCGGTTTCCAGTATCACTTTCAGGCGGGCTTCTCCGCAGGCTTCTTTGATGGCGGCTATTTCATCAAACACAAAGTTGTACTCACCGGCATGAAATTTACCCCGGCTGATCACCATATCCACTTCATCAGCACCTTCATTCACTGCATACTTCGTGTCTCTTATTTTAATGTCTTTGGGAGCCTGTCCGCTCGGAAAAGCCGTAGCCACGGAAGCCACTTTAATGCCGGAGTCACCCAAAGCTTTTTTTGCCACCTTTACCATGCTCGGGTAAACACACACAGCCGCCACGGTGGGTATGTCGGCCACAGCATCATGCGGGTGCATGGCTTTGTAGCAGAGCTGTTTCACTTTACCGTCGGTGTCTTTCCCTTCCAGGGTGGTTAGGTCGATCATGTTCAACACCAGTTTCAACCCGTTCATCTTCGTTTCTTTCTTAATGCTTCGTTTGGTAAAGCGGGAAGCCCTTTCTTCCACACCCACCTGGTCTATGTGGGGAGAAAGGCTGAAATCGGGTAGTATCACTCGTTCCTTGGTTACAGGCATAGGTATTTACTTGGTTGTCAAAAGTAAAACTATTTGCCGGGTAATTATAATGTGCAAATATTGATACCATGCAGGAGAAAGGCCCGGCTCATTTAAGCGTCAAAAGGCAGGTTTTACCATTTATCCAAATACCAAAAGGTTTCCGGTATAAGTGATGTAAAATCGTATTTTCAATACCTTACACCAAAATCAACCAGTATGAGAAAAATCAGGATGCTGGCAGGAACGGTCGCTTTTATGGCACTCTCCGTTCTCAGCTTTGCGCAACCTACCTTTCCGGAAAACGGGGTGGCTGATCCCCGGCACGGCTATTACGCCTTTACCAATGCCACCCTTGTAAAAGACGCTTCCACCACAATCACCAATGCCACACTCGTTATCAAAGATGGCCGCATCGTTTCCGCAGGACAGGCACTGCCCGTTCCGCCCGGTGCCGTGGAGGTAAATTGTAAGGGTAAATACCTCTACCCATCTTTTATAGACATCTATGCCGATTATGGTATCAACCAACCACAGCGTCCTGCAGGCGCCGGACAATTCAACTTCCAGCAGCAACCGCAACTGGAATCGGCTGCCAAAGGCCCCTACGGCTGGAACCAGGCCATCAAAAGCGATGCTGATGCATTCAGGGTGTTTATCGTGGACGATGCAAAAGCAAAACCACTCCGCGAAGCCGGCTTTGGTGCTGTCCTCACCCATATCCGTGATGGTGTGGCAAGAGGTACCGGCGCAGTGGTATCACTCGCCAATGAAAAAGAAAACCTTGTTATCATTAAAGATAGAGCTTCGGCTCATTACTCTTTTAATAAAGGAACATCCGGCCAAAGCTATCCCGGCTCCATGATGGGATATATAGCCCTGCTTCGCCAAACCTACCTGGATGCCCAGTGGTATAAAAACAAACCTCCAAAAGAAGGCTTTAACCTGAGCCTGAAAGCCTGGAATGAAACCCAGGATCTGCCCCAGGTATTTGAAGCCAACGACAAATGGAATGACCTCCGTGCCGACCGTATCGGCGATGAGTTTGGCGTACAGTACATCATCAAAGGCGGACAAAATGAATACCAGCGCATCAAAGACATGAAAGAAAGCAATGCCACCTTCATCCTGCCGCTCAACTTTCCGCTGGCACAGGATGTGGAAGATCCCAATGACGCACAGTTTGTATCACTCAGCGATATGAAGCATTGGGAGATGGCTCCCGCCAATACTGCCGCATTTGAAAAAGCCGGCATTCCTTTTTGCCTCACCACCGCTGACCTTCGCTCTGTAAACCAGTTCTGGAGCAGCCTGCGCAAGGCGATGGAATACGGATTGAGTGAAAGCAAAGCCATGGAGGCACTTACCAAAACTCCTGCTGTTACCTTAGGCATTTATGATAAAGTTGGAAGTCTTGAGCCGGGCAAACTGGCCAACTTCCTCATCACCAACGGCCCAATATTTAACGAGAAGACCATCATCCTGCAAAACTGGGTACAGGGCATGAAATACACCGTAAAAGAAGATGCCGCCAGTGTGGCCGGAACCTATGCGCTTACCGTAAACGGCCCGGCAGGTAAAGAAGATTATACACTGGATGTAAAAAATGCCAGCACTATTACCATGTTTGCCAAAGACACGGTGAATGCAAAATTCAGTTTTGATGGTAAACAGGTAAAGATCACTTATGCACCCGCAACAAAACGTCAGCGTGGCGGCGCTGCTATGCCCGGTGATTCAACAAGAAGAATGGGAGGCCCCGGCGGCTTCAACCGTGGCGGTGGACAAATGGAACAACCATTGCCGGCTACAGCCACCCGCCTCAACGGTATGGATAATGGCACCGAATGGAATGGCACCGGTACCGATTCACTCGGCAACCCGCTGACCTGGACAGCCACGCTGGTAAAACTGGCTGAACCGAAAATGGATTCGGCGGTAAAGAAACCGGTACCCGACGTTGGAAAAGTTATTTATCCGTTCCAGCCATTTGGGTGGAATGAAACACAGCAACCTAAACAGGAAACTATCCTGATAAAAAATGCCACCGTGTGGACCAATGAGAAAGAAGGCGTTCTGCAAAATGCAGATGTACTCATTAAGAACGGTAAGATCGCTGCCGTTGGCAAGAACCTTTCTGATCCTTCAGCCCGTATCATCGACGGTACCGGCAAGCACGTTACTCCCGGTATTATTGATGAACATTCTCATATAGCTGCGGCTTCTATTAATGAAGGCGCCCAGTCTGTTACTTCCGAGGTTCGCATCACCGACAACCTGAATCCTGATGACGTAAACATCTACCGTCAGCTCAGCGGCGGCGTTACCACCTCACATATCCTGCATGGTTCGGCCAATGTGATCGGCGGACAAACACAACTGATAAAACTGCGCTGGGGTGCCAATGCAGAAGACCTCAAGTTCAAAGGATCTGCCGGGTTTATAAAATTTGCCCTTGGCGAAAATGTAAAAAGAAGCGCCTTCACCGGTGGCAACAACCGCTACCCCGATACCCGTATGGGAGTGGAGCAGGTGCTGGTGGATGCTTTTACCCGTGCAAAAGATTACCAGCGTGAATGGAATGAATACAATGCTGTTAAGGAAAAACTGGTGAAAGAGAAAAAATCAACTGCATCATTGGTACCGCCCCGCCGCGACCTGGAACTGGATGCCCTGGTGGAAATTCTCGAAAAGAAAAGATTCATCACCTGCCACTCCTATGTGCAAAGCGAAATAAACGCCGCAATGGAAGTGGCCAATAAGATGGGCTACACGGTAAATACTTTTACCCATATTCTCGAAGGATACAAAGTGGCTGATAAAATGCTGAAGCATGGTTCGTATGCTTCCACCTTCTCCGACTGGTGGGCTTATAAAATGGAAGTGGAAGATGCCATTCCTTACAATGCTGCCATTATGCAGAAGGTTGGTCTTACCGTAGCCATCAACAGCGATGATGCCGAAATGGCCCGACGCCTGAACCAGGAAGCAGCCAAGATCGTAAAATATGGCGGCGTTACAGAAGAGGAAGCCCTGAAAATGGTAACACTGAACCCGGCCAAAATGCTGCATGTGGATGATAAAGTAGGCAGTCTGAAACCCGGCAAGGACGGCGACGTGGTGCTGTGGAGCGATCATCCGCTGAGTATTTATGCCAAATCTCTTTACACAATTGTAGATGGCACCATTTACTTCGACCGGGCCAAAGATGACCAGATGCAGAAAGAGGTGGATGCAGAAAGGCTTCGGCTGGTGCGCAAAATGAATGGTGAAAAAAGAAGCGGTGCCCCAACCACTCCGGCACAACCATCTTACCAACTGATGCACACCTGCAGCGAACATGGACACAGTCATGGCCTGCTGGTGATTGATGCAGATGATATTTCAAACGATTAAAAAATAACAGCAATGAGAAATATATTATTAACCATAGCTGCCGCTGTTACCATCAGCGCTTCCGCACAGGAAACGGTGCTGCCGGCAAAGCCGCAAACGGGTACCATGTATATTACGAATGCCATTATCCATGTAGGCAATGGCAAAGTAATTGAGAATGGAACCATCAAGGTAAAGGATGGCAAGATCGAGGAGGTGGGAGCCAACATCCAGGTACCGGCCGGTGCCACAGTAACCGATGTAAAAGGAAAACATGTTTATCCCGGACTTATTTTACCCACCAGCACTTTAGGCTTGAATGAAATTGGTGCAGTAAGGGCTTCACAGGATTACCGTGAACTCGGCGATATGAATCCGAATGTAAGGGCCCTTGTTGCTTACAACACCGATTCAAAAGTGATCAACACACTCCGCTCAAATGGTATCCTGCTGGCCAATGTGGTGCCGCAGGGAAATTTTGTAGCAGGCGCTTCATCTGTGGTGCAATTAGATGCATGGAACTGGGAAGATGCTGCCTATAAAACCGATGCCGGCATGCATGTGTATTTTCCCACGCTGATGCCAAGGCCCAATTTCGGAAGGTTTGGCGGAGGTGGTGGTGCTGGCGGCCCGCAGGCCCCGCAAACAGACCCGGTGAAAGAAGGATTGGATAAGATAGAAGGACTGAAAATTTTTATGCGTGAAGCAAAGGCTTACAATGCTCTTTCCACCCATGAAGAAAGCAACCTGAAATTTGAAGCCGTGAAAGGTTTGTTCAACAAGAGCCAGAAATTTTATGTACACGCCAATACGGCCAAACAGATTCTCGCTGCACTTGACTTTGTAAAGGAGTTCGGTTTTGATATGGTGATAGTGGGAGGCAGTGAAAGTTACCAAGTGGCTGACCTGCTGAAGAAACACAATGTTTCAGTGATCCTGCAACAGCCGCACAGTCTGCCTACCATGGCTGATGATGATGTGGACCAGCCCTATAAAAATGCGGCAGCCCTGCAAAAGGCAGGCGTATTATTTGCCATATCAGATGATGACGGGCAAACCCGGGGCCGCAACCTTCCCTTTAATGCCGGTACAGCCGCTGCATACGGATTAAGCAAAGAAGATGCGCTGGCTGCTATCACCCTCAACCCGGCCAAGATCATGGGTGTGGCCGATAAAACCGGCAGCATTGAACCCGGCAAGGATGCCAATATTGTGGTAAGCGATGGTGATATTCTGGATATGCGCACCAGCAATGTTACCGATGCCTTTATCCAGGGCCGTAAAATTGACCTGACCGACAAACACAAGCTGCTCAATGAAAGGTTTGAACAGAAATATGATCTGAAACCGGCCAAGAAAGGTTTCTGATCCCTTACTTAATTTTAGTAAAGGCCGGGCGATTCATCGTCCGGCTTTTTTAATGGTGGTGATTATTATTATCCTCCAGTTCAATAGGCTCACCGCAACTGGGACAGCGGTGTGTTTTTTTCACCCTCGTCAACCGGAACTCATCAATAAAGCCTGCTGTAATGATGCCTGCCGGTAAGGCAAAGAAGGCCACACCCGTAAGCATAATGATGGAGGCAAGCACTTTTCCCAAATCAGTAAGCGGATACATATCACCATAGCCAGTTGTGGTAAGAGAAACCACCGCCCACCAGATGGTGGCGGGTATGCTTCTGAACTGGCTTGTTTCTTCCGTTGGATGACGGTGCTCTACAAAATAAATCACACAGGAAGCAATGATGATAAGAAAGGAAGCCAGGATAAAACTCAGTGCCAGTTCATTTTTTCTTTTCCTGAAAACATTCATGATCATGTGGGCCGGCTTGGTATAGGCGGTGAGCCGGAAAAGCCGGAGGAAGCGCAACAGCCGGAGCATACGCAACACCCGCAGGTCAAGCCCGATAAAGGCATGCAGGTAGGAGGGAACGATCGCTACCAGGTCAATCAGTGCCGCAGGCGAAACCATATATTTCAACCTTCCCCACAAGCTGTGCCTGTATTTCTCATCATGATTGCTGCTCCATACCCGCAGCACATATTCAACGGTGAAAATGATAACAGAGATCCAGTCGAAGTAATAAAAGAAGTCGCCGTATTTGTCATGGATCTCCGGAACCGTTTCCAGTATTACGGCCACCACGTTCAGAATAATAAGTATTACAATAAAGATATTGATGATCTTATCCCAGTGTTTATCACCCACAATTTCGGGGTGCAGCAATCCGTGAACTTTCTTTTTGGTATTCCTGTACATGCAATGGCAGGTTTTGGCTGCTTTAAAGGTAAAATAAAAATCCCCTCCGTGAAAGAAGGGGATTTAGTTGAATAATATCTCAACAACTTATTTACCGGTCGGGATCATAGCTTTGGCAGCTTCGGTCCAGTCAGCAGAAAGTTTCATCATATAGTCGCTGAACTTCTTAGCTTCATCAGGACTGCTGGCCAGTTTCTGGGCAATGGCTGTAGACCTGGATGACCACTCAGAAGCTTTCATGGAAAGATCGCTCATCTTACCCATATCTTTTCCTTTTACGGCTTCCAGGTAGCTGTTTACAAAAGCAGTGTAGTCATCTACATATTTCTGTACTTCAGCATCTGCAAAAGTAGGAGTGCCGGTTGAAGGAGTGGTGGTCGTTGTTTCGTTAGCAGGAGGGGTGGTGCTGGTGGTAGCAGTGTCTCCGCCCGTAGTTGGTTTGTCGCTTTTTTTCTTGTCTCCGCAGGCTACGAATACTCCGGCCATGGCCAGTACCAATAATACTTTTTTCATTGTTGTTTGGTTTTTTAGGTTTTAAAATGGAAGGCAAACGTAGCTTTTATTTTCTCAATCTGCCAGTTTTCAGGGCATGATTTTCTACCCTTATCAGGGGATAAAAAAACGGCAGCCCCTGGCTGCCGTGTAATCTTATAGATAAACCCTTTACAATCAGGCATCTCGGCCGTGACATTGCTTGTATTTCTTGCCACTTCCGCAGGGACAAGGATCATTACGGCCGATCTTGGGGGCTACTTTTACCGGTTCTTGTTTTACATCCGTATCAGCGCCACCAGGTTCAAAGCGGTCTCTTTCATTGGCACCGTAATCCTGCCCGGCATTGTCCACCTCTTCTTTATTGGCCCGCATACGGCTCATGTCTGTTTTTTGCTGGCGGCCTTCTTTCAGCGGGGCATTATCCTGTTGCTGGTGTATGGCTGAATGAGACAGGAAAGAAACGATGTCTTTATTCACTTCGCTGTTCATACTTTCAAACAGCTTGTAGGCTTCCATTTTGTAAATAACCAGCGGATCTTTCTGCTCAAGGTAAGCCGTTTGCACACTTTGCTTCAGGTCGTCCATCGCCCTCAGGTGCTCTTTCCAGGCATCGTCTATTACGGCCAGTGTAATGGTCTTTTCAAGTGCATTGCCCAATTCGGCGCCTTCTGTACTGAGGGTTTTGTCAAGATTGGTCAGCACATTCAATCCTTTGCGGCCATCCGTAAAGGGTACGATCACATTTTCGATATGACTGCCTTGTGTAAGCCTGATATTTTTGAACACCGGAATGGCCTGCTTCTGCACTTCTCCTTTATGACGGCTGTATCTCTCAGAGGCTTCGTTATACAACTGATCTATCACTGAATTGATATCACCTTTCTTGAAGTCGTCTTCCTGTATGGCAGTATCAAGCCCAAAGTTTACAATGCAGGCCATCTTAAAGCCTTCAAAATCTTCCTGCTCACGGAAGGAATCAATCAGGCCCTCCGCCACTGAAGAAAAGGCGGTGTCTATATCCAGCGAGAGCCTGTCGCCAAACAGGGCATGGTTGCGGCGTTTGTACACGGCATTACGCTGGTTGTTCATCACATCATCATATTCCAGCAGTCTTTTACGGATGCCGAAGTTGTTTTCCTCCACCTTCTTCTGCGCCCGCTGTATACTGCTGCTGATCATGCTGTGCTGGATCATGTCGCCTTCTTTATAACCCAGCTTGTCCATCAGTGAAGCAATACGTTCACTGCCAAACATCCGCATCAGGTCATCTTCAAGCGATACATAGAATTGTGATGAACCGGGGTCGCCCTGGCGGCCGGCACGTCCGCGAAGCTGCCTGTCCACACGTCGGCTTTCATGTCTTTCCGTACCGATAATGGCAAGACCGCCTGCCTCTTTCACACCGGGGCCCAGTTTAATATCCGTACCACGACCGGCCATATTGGTGGCAATGGTAACAGCGCCTGCCAGTCCGGCTTCGGCCACTACCTGCGCCTCACGGGCATGTTGTTTTGCATTCAGTACGTTGTGCGGTATTTTTTTCTGCTGCAGCATACGGCTGAGCAACTCACTCACCTCCACCGAAGTGGTACCCACCAGTACGGGGCGGCCGGCATTGCGCAGCGCTTCTATTTCATCAATAACAGCTTTATATTTTTCCCGCTTGGTTTTATACACGAGGTCGTTCCTGTCCTTGCGGATCATGTTCAGGTTGGTGGGGATGGTCACCACATCGAGCTTGTAAATGCTCCACAACTCTGCTGCTTCCGTTTCAGCCGTACCGGTCATACCGGCCAGCTTATGGTACATCCGGAAGTAGTTCTGCAGGGTGATGGTGGCATAGGTTTGTGTGGCAGCTTCGATCTTCACGTTTTCTTTTGCTTCAATGGCCTGGTGCAAACCATCGCTGTAGCGGCGGCCTTCCATGATACGGCCCGTCTGCTCATCCACGATCTTGATGGCGCCATTGTCAATAATGTATTCCACATCTTTTGCAAAAAGCGTATAGGCCTTCAGCAATTGCTGTACGGTGTGTATCCGGTCAGCCTTTTGTGAGTAATCATTGAGTATAACTTCTTTCTGTTGCAGCTTTTCATCGGCACTTACAGCGCTTTTTTCCACCTCAGCCAGTTTCACACCGATATCAGGCAGCACAAAGAAATCAGGATCTTCACCGCTGCGGGTGATCATATTGAGACCTTTTTCAGTAAGCTCAACCGAGTTGTTCTTTTCATCTATATGAAACAGCAGTTCTTCATCCACGATGTGCATATTGCGCTGCTGATCCTGCAGGTAGTGATTTTCCGCTTTCTGCATTTTCACTTTCACACCGGGTTCACTCAGGAATTTGATCACCGGGCTGTATTTGGGCAAACCGCGGTAAGCACGGAAAAGATATAAACCGCCGCCTTTGGGATCATCATCGCCTTCGGCAAAACGTTTCTTAGCTTCATTCAGGCAGTTGCGCACCAGGCGTTCCTGCTCCTGCACCAATTGCTGAATCCGGGGCTTGTGTACATGGTATTGCTGGTCTTCACCGCGGGCCACGGGGCCGGATATGATCAGCGGCGTTCTCGCATCATCGATCAGCACCGAGTCCACCTCATCCACCATGGCATAGTGATGTTTGCGCTGCACCATCTCCTGTGGTGTATGTACCATGTTATCCCGCAGGTAGTCGAAGCCAAATTCGTTGTTGGTTCCGTAGGTAATATCAGCCAGGTAGGCTTTTCTTCTTTCTTCGCTGTTGGGCTGGTGTTTATCAATACAATCTACCGAAATACCCAGCCACTCAAAGATGGGGCCGTTCCATTCCTGGTCGCGGCGGGCCAGGTAATCGTTCACCGTTACCAGGTGTACGCCTTCGCCGGGCAATGCATTGAGGTAGGCCGGTAAAGTGGATACAAGGGTTTTACCTTCACCGGTGGCCATTTCAGATATCTTGCCCTGGTGCAGTACGGCGCCACCTATCAGCTGCACATCGTAGTGTACCATGTTCCAGGTCACTTCGCCGCCGGCAGCGGTCCAGGTGTTTTTGAATATGGATTTATCACCATCAATGGTAATGTAATTCTTCTTTACACTCAGGTCACGGTCCATTTGTGTGGCTGTGGCCACCACTTCCTTGTTCTCTTTAAAGCGGCGGGCTGTTTCTTTTATTACTGCAAACGCTTCGGGCAGCAATTCTTCCAGTATCTCTTCTATTTTCTTATCCCTCTCTTTTTTCAGCTTGTCCACTTCCTGGTAAATACTGTCTTTGCCCAGCAGGTCATTAAACGGCAGTGCTTCTGCAGCACTGTTTTTTGCAGCTATCTCATTATCAGTTTCAGTAAGATGTTCACGGATGCGGTTGCGGAATTCCTGTGTTTTATGGCGCAGTTCGTCGTTGGTGAGTGAGCTGTAGCTGGTAAAATGCTGGTTGATCCTGCCTACCAGCGGTTCTATCTTTTTGATGTCTTTTTCCGACTTACTGCCACCAAAAAGCTTTGAAATGAATCCGAACATAAAATATGCGTGTTATTGGGTATTGTTCAATCGGGTGAATAAATGAAACTTGAGGTTGTCAAAAAAGGTGCTAAACAAATATTCAGGACAAATTGGCAGCCCCAGGCCCCGAAAACCGGGGGAGCAAAGATAATGTAATACAGGCAGGCCGGAAAGCACTGACTATTAAGCTTTTCAAAATAATGGCTATGGCAAAGAAGATATTTACCGTCGTTCTCCTGTGTTTCTTTTCAAACGCATTTTCGCAGGATTACCTTATCTCGTGGAAAGGGGATACACTTTTCTGCGAACTGCCCGATAATCCCCGGAAAGAAGGTTTCCGTCCTGTGGGCAATTTTACAAACGGGTATAAGAAAATAGCCGTTTTCACCGGGGCAGATTCAGTAAGGGTGGTGGAAGCAGGACAAATAAAAGGCTATCGCCGGCATAAGCATGGAAAGAACCTGCTCTGCGACGGCTATTTTGAATCGGTGCGGGTACCCGACGGAAACGGTGAATACACCACACCCGAAGGTAAAAACGAAGGAGAGTGGCACTTCATGCTCCTCGAACACAAAGGCCGGCATGCTTCACTGTATAAAATGCTGGTTTGGGGCAGAAGGCTGTACACATATTATTACGTGGTAAAGCACGGCGGAGAAGCGGCTGTTCCCGAAGGATATAAGATTTTTAATCGCTCCCGTGCCGAAAAATTGCTGGCTGATGAAGACATAAAAACAGAAATGCAGCAGGTAATAAAAAGAGAAAAAAAGTTTACCAGGATGGTGGAAGAATATAACCGGCTGAAAGAAGCTGCTGCTGCAAAACAGATCCCGGTTACTCCCGGAATACCATGATAGCACCTGCCATCAGCGGTTTGTTACGTACCTTGGGCCGTAAATTATTTGCCTGATACCGATGAAGAAAGCTGCCCTTATCAAACGCTTGTTTCCGCTCCTTTTTTTATTTGCCTGTAAAAATGATGACAAAACCGCTACCAGTGTAGGCAGCAGTGAGGTGGATCAGGATTTTATCTTTTTCGATTACCAGGTTCGCGGCGAGGAAGACAATGACCAGGTAACGGTTCTGCTTCAATACCGCCAGGATATTGCAGAAGGCAGCACCCTTTTCCTGGATAAAAAAAGCAAAGTGGAACTCGACGGTGAACTGATCCCTGCCGACAGCGCCAAAATAACCGGTGCCTATTATGAACTGCAAAAAGCTAAGGACAGTTTTACCGGTACTCATTCTATCACTTTTACAGATGCAAACGGCCGCCAATATAAAGAGCAATTCAGCTTTCAACCCCTTCAGTTGATGACGGAAATACCCGCCTCAGTGCCTTTCGGCGAACTGGAACTCCAACTGGAAGGAGTGGAGCCCGGCGATGAGGTGCGGATCGTACTGACAGATACCCTTTTTGGCAGCGAAGGGGTCGACAGGCTTGAGGTGGTAGGGAGAGATAAAAAACTGGTCGTTACCCGGGAGGAAATGGCCCTATTGGCCCCCGGACCCATTCAGATGGAACTGGTAAAAGAAAGCGAGACCCCGGTGGAGAATGGCACCGCATCCGGAGGCCGCCTGTATATGTCATTCATGCTCAGGCGTGAATTTATGCTTACCCGGTAAGTATTGCTCCGGGCTGCTCAAAAGCTTACGTTTCCACAATCCGCCAACAGCGGGGCTGGTTTTTCAATTTACCTATGGAATTTCAGGCACTTGCCCGTACTTTTGCGGCCTGAAATACAGCAGGGTGATTTTATGGTTAAAACGATAAAACACCGACTGCAAACTGTAAACTTGAAAAAATGGCCGGTCAATTAAAAGAGGTACGTAACCGAATCAAATCAGTACAAAGCACCCAGCAGATCACCAAAGCCATGAAAATGGTAAGTGCTGCCAAACTTCGCCGTGCACAGGATGCGATCGTTCAGATGCGCCCCTATGCGCAAAAACTGCAGGAACTGCTCAGCAATATCGTGAGCAACAGCGATGGCGATACCGGGCTTCACCTGGCTGCTGAAAGGCCGGTGGAAAATGTACTGCTGATCGTGATCACCAGCGACCGGGGACTGGCAGGCGCTTTCAACGCCAATACCATCAAACTGACCAAGGCCACTATAGCCGAAAAATATGCCGCCCAGCAGAAGAAAGGAAATGTGACCATCTGGAACATCGGTAAAAAAGGGTATGAGCATTTTCTGAAAGGCAATTACAAGGCTGATGCCACCTACCGGGATATTTTTCTGAACCTGACCTTTGAAAATGTGCAGCAGGCTTCCAAAGCAGCTATGAAAGCCTTTGAAGAAAAGAAATTTGATGTGGTGGAAATCATATACAGCCAGTTTAAAAATGCGGCCACCCAGCGCTTTGAAGTGGAGCGGTTTTTACCTATACCCAAGACCGAAAAGAAAGAAGGCGCCACCAAAGCAGATTTTGTATTCGATCCTTCCAAAGAAGAGCTGATTGCCGAGCTGATGCCCAAGATTCTCAACACACAGTTATATAAAGCAGTACTGGATTCCAATGCCTCCGAACACGGCGCCCGGATGACTGCTATGGATAAGGCCAGCGAGAATGCCAACGAAATGCTCCGCTCTCTGAAGATATCTTACAACAGGGCAAGACAGGCCGCCATTACCACCGAACTTACCGAGATCGTAAGTGGTGCCGCAGCATTACAGGGCTAATACACCTGCATGCCTGTATACATAAGAACTATTTTCTAACATTTGCTTAAGGCAATTGTTGATAATTGGGTTTCCAAACTTTTGGCACTAATAGTACATTCGTAAGCTCTATTAAAATCATTGATTGTAAAAGACCTGCGGGTTTATGGAAATAACTAATCTGATACCACACATCGAAGCCCTGATATTTGCAAGTGATAAGCCGCTTACCACCCTTGAACTGACCGAACTGGTGAATAATGCCTTTGGATTCATGGAAGATAAAATATCCCTCGACCAGGTGGAAGCTGCCGTGGAAGGCATCACTGAAAAATATGCTTCTGAATTCTATCCTTTTGAATTGAAACAAAGCGGCGGCGGCTGGCAATTCCTTACCAAAAAGGATTTTCATAAAACAATTGCACAGCTCAACGGTGATAAATTCCTCAAACGTTTATCAGCAGCTTCACTGGAAACATTGGCGATCATTGCCTACAAGCAACCCGTTACTAAAGGAGAGATTGAAGCCATTCGTGGTGTAAGTTCTGACTATGCCGTACAAAAACTGCTGGAAAAAGAACTCATCATCATCACCGGCAGAAATGAAAAATTGCCCGG
>JAEUVM010000677.1 GCA_016787125.1 Chitinophagaceae bacterium
GCAGTATCACGAAGAAAGAAAGAGGAAGTGATGCGGCTGCTGAGGAATGGGTAGGAAGTAGGGAATAGGGAATGGGGAATAGGAAATGGGAAATAGGAAGGACGGATCGTAATGATTATTAAATTAGTTTATCAGTAAAAAGAATGTTATGATGGCGCCTGATGAAAAGTTTTTTGAAAGAGCGGATGAGCATATCAACTTATCCAACCGGCAGCTAACGGAGGCCAGCATGGGTAAGGTAAGCGCATCGATGATGTATAGTGTGGCAAGGTTCAATGCATGGGTCAGCGCCTGCGGATGGAAAAGCGGGAATGAGATGGAACAGCATAAGGAAGATACCCTGAAATACTTTGTGGAGGAATATCAGAAAATGTTAAGTGATAACCTGGATGAGTACATCGCTAATTTTGATGCTTACATGAAGCCGGGTGGGGCAAATCCCCGCTGACGAAATACTCCCCCGTTTTATTATTAACTTCATCAGAAGTAATTTTAGTCAACATTTTCTTATTCTGTCCAAATGCGGGGGCTACATAAACTGACATCTATGCGATCGATATGGGCTGTTGTACTGCTGACAGGCTGCCTGGTATTTTCAAATCCGGCAAAGGCTGACTCCTGGATCGATCCGACCTGGAAAAGAATGCTTGACAGTTCGGATGTGGTAGCCCTGATTCGGTATACTTCAAATGGCGACTTTCGGGCAAGTGCCCGGATTATTAAACTGTATAAAGGCTCAGTAAGTACAGGCGATGAGATATGGGTGTCTGGTTTTAGCAACCGCTATGGCCCGATCGATAAGATGAGTAAAGGCGATGAATACCTTGTTTTTCTCAATCTTACCGAACCTTCTGAAAAGCAGCTGGAGTACTGGAATGAGGAACTGCTTGAAAACCCCGGACTAAAAGATTTTATAACGGCTTTGAAAAACAGGAAAGCGTATTCGGTATGGACACCAACATCGGGTGATTTGAAAGTGAAGAAGGGTAAGGTTCAGTACGACCTTGTTCAAACAACAGTATATAAGAATCAGAAATATTACCCACTACCCCGGTTTGAAAAATTTCTGTCTGCTTACTATGATCATGAAAAGGGGAGTATACTGATCAATGAGTTGCTGGGCGAAGTGAAACCGGCATCGGAGGAGGAGGAAAAGGCGCAACACCTGATGATGTTATACCTGTTGAAGTACAGTACTTATCATGCTGTGTTAGCTGATTATGTGAAAGTGAACAATTCATCTTCAAGATATGCATTGGCATTATTGATGGGCAATATGGGAACAGACCAGTCAAAGCAGGTTTTACTCGCTTTGCTGAAAGATAAGCATAGCCTGGTTCAGGGTGAAGCCGTACGCCAGCTATCAACCATGCAATCTGATGAAATAGGTGCAGTATTGCTCAAGCAGCTCGAAGAGGCCAGCCCGTATAATGCCGGCCCAGGCAACATTATGAACCCGGTAATGAACCGCATGGATGGCGGGCACACCCAAATAGTGAAGACACTTGGTGATATGGGCTACAAGCCTGCAATTCCTGTATTGCTGAAAATGCTTGACACAAAAGAAGATTACGAGTTTGAGCGTATCGTAAAAACATTGCGAAAATTGGGGACCAGGGAATATGCCGGATATATCAGCCGGCATCTTGAGAGCCTGGATCATAGTATGGTGCTACAGCTTTGTTTTATTATCCGTGATGACAGCCTGGCGGAGTGTATCCCTTCATTGATGAATTATGTAAACAGGCATGATAAAACAGTATGGCCGACAAAAGAATATGCAGTTTCCAAAGACTTTGGCCTCGCTTATTTCAAAAGCGATACGGTGAAGCAGTTTTTGTCTGCCGACTTTGCCGGGTTAATGAAAATGCCGAATACAAACAGGGAAGCAATTGATACAAAGCAGAAATGGGTAAAAGAATACATAAGCAGCTTCATCGAACTGGGGATCGGGAATGCGAAAAATGAGCTGTACAATTATATGTATGATCAATACGGCTTTAATTCTGCCTTTGTAACAGATGAAGCATATTTCCGGAGAAAGAAGGAGATCGAGGATTCTTTGATCAATATTGTGGAGAGGGTGTTAAAGCCGGTTCAGCCAGATGTTCGGGTGAAAGCAGCGGCATGGATTGACAGTTCGTTTAACCTGGTGGATTATTCAGTAAAATACGAGATTGATCGCAGTAATATTTATTACCAGGGTAGAAGGACAAGGCTTGATACGCTTAACCAGGTAGTTTACAGCCAAACCTCTATTGACCGGCGGCATTTGATCTGGTCGTCAGGATACTACACCGGGCTGGATGGAGCCATCAACTTTGGGAGTATTGGCGACGGTTTTACAGATAGCTTCCTGAACTATGTTGCCACCTTTGCAGGAGACGAAGATGTCCGCTTTATTGGGAACCTGGTAAAGTACCAGTATGCAACGACCGACTACGAAAAGAAGATGCTTGATCAGTATTTGGAAAAGGCAAATGCCGCAATAAGGCGATGATGAAGGGTAAGGGGTGGAGGTGGTTCAAGACCGGCGATTCTAATTGTATAAAGTTGATGGTTTAAAACATAAGGCTCCGGGGCCTGTTGGACACTAAGCCTTATCACCTTTTTTTAACCGATTCAGTTGCTGATCTGGAAGGCAATTATATAAATAATATTCAGACTGCATGGAATATAAGCCGCCATTAAGTGAGCGCCAGACGAATGAACTGCTGGACATTATCAGCAACGAGGATGAGTGGGTAAAGGAGGCGCAACAATCAGCGGAAGAGGAGCTGCGCCGGAGGAATATTTCGAATGAAACGATTGCAGCAGAAAAAGTGAAACGGATTAAAGGCCTGGAGAAAATCAGGAAACAAAGGGTTGATAAGCTTGAAGCAAACAGAACAGCAAGTTATTCACTCAAAGAGATGATAGCCATTGTCGTATTCTTCCCTTTTTCATTGTTTCTGCATCTTAATCCACTTGCAGAATTCTGGAAGCTGGACGCAGGCAATTATAAGCGAAAAATATGGCAGCGGAGCATGTTGATCGTAGTTTCTATATTCCTTTGGATTCAACTGGTACGAGTCGTGATTTGAATTTGCGCTGGTAAGTTTAAGGCTTTACAGACCTATTTTCATGGCAGTAAACCAGCCTTACGTTGCCATAGCCTGCTGCTTGTATTCCTGTCACGGTTTATTTTTGTTTTAGCTTGTGGTGATCTGGTGGATTACATAGTCTTTATGCAAAACTCACTAATAATATTATTGTTAGTTATACTGACTGGTTGTTCGAAGCCAGCCGTTCCTGTTGTGCTGGAGGAAGAATATAGCTTTCTGTTAACCGATGGTGAGCTGCGAAAGATCCGGCAGTCGAATGATACATTATATGAGTATAGTGGCTTTACAGGTGTTCCCCGCAACGATACCCATACCTGGCATTATAAGATCATCGATTCTCATAAGTCAGGAGAACTTACCATTTTGAAGCTGGAAAATCTTGACAAAATTCCTTTGAAAGAAGAGCTTTGTTCCGGTAAGCGATTTACCATACTAGTTCTAAAAAGTCTTGATACAAACCAACTCAGGTATCATACCCCTTTCGGGTGTTTGACAAGGAAACAACTTGATACCACGCAAATCAGCAGCTTGCCTGTAACTGACAGAACCTTTATTACTTTTTTCAGCGATTCTTATTTGAAGAAACTGGCAGCTTTCAGGAAGGTGTCAACATGGGCCGACGTAAAAGAAATTATTAATGCAATAGAAGGCAATAATGCTGATGCCGGGCGGATTTCTTATTCAGCGGAAGAACTCAGTAAAGCCTGTATTGAAAAACGCTATGATCCTGCCGGAGCCGGACTAAGGATAGACTCAATAGTAAAGCGTAACCGACAGGTTAAAAGCAGGTGACTTAAAGTACCTTTTCCTGTGGAATGTTACTAATTTTGATACATCCCGGCAGAGTTGTAAAATCAGCTTAACAGGAAACTCCACTTAATAACCTGAATATTTGACAAAGCTTCTTCTCATATTGTCGTTTATAATGACACATCCAAAGGTCAAGCAGGCAGATTGTGATAAGTCTGTCAGATTTTGCCGGACCGACACTGCCATACTTGTTTATGAATATGAAAGGTGTAAAGTGTTTATCTCGTCTGATGTTAGCTATAAAGAACAGTTTTTGGCTGCCCTGAAAAGCGATACGATAATTGCTTCTTATTTCAAATCCAGGTTTGGCGAACCTGTTATTATTAATATTAACGGCATTAGCACAGATGCAGCCAGCAGTCAAACGTACCTGTTCACCATTCATGCATATCCCCAAAAATATACTGCCGAGGAAATCCTTAAAGGAGTGTTGGCTGGAGCCGGCCGAACGAAATACCGGGTTAAAACCAGGCTTAACATAAATCCTGTCCGGCCTGAAATAGTTCACATAGAATTAGGGGATAATCCAATTTCAATGTGAGTATGATTTATAAGATGAAAGGTTTCTGTTTTTGGGCTATGTTATTGACGGCGCTTTCTGTTTAAGGCAGTATGAGTAAATAACTTCTAAATTTTACCATGGCAATACTTTAGTGTGACTTGTATGCTCCCTGTTGCAGCACAATGAAAGGCAGGAAAACTGACTTGTTGATCACAGCAAAATAAAACCGCCCGTCAATTCAACGGGCGGTCATTTATTCAAAACAGGATGGATGATTAACGGAGGAACAGCATTTCCCTGTATTTTGGCAGGTACCATTCACGGTCGTCTACCAACAGTTCCAGCTTGTCCACATGATAGCGGATCTCGTCAAAGAAGGCATCCTTCACCTGGGCCTGGTAAGCGATGGCCTTGGTGCGGGTGTTGTCCATATTATTGCACACCTTACGGGCATTGATCATCTTTTCCACCAGGTCGCTCACCTTA
>JAEUVM010000711.1 GCA_016787125.1 Chitinophagaceae bacterium
CGGCCGCAATCGAACCAGTTTTCCACGCGGAAGGATTGAAATTTGGCCCCCATCTGTATCATACAATCCAGTGCATCGGTGAGACTGTATTCGCCATGACTGCGGAGGCCTTCGCGGATATTGTTTTCGAGGCACTGAAACATCTGCTCACTCTCTTTTATTTTATATACGCCTACGAGGGCCATATTTGACTTGGGTATCTGTGGTTTTTCGACCACATGACCGATGAATCCGTCTTCTTCTATTTCGGCCACGCCAAAATCCCGCGGGTCGTCCACCTTGCGTACTCCGATCATGGAGTATGGGCTGTTCACCACTTCATTGATATCATATTCGCAGATGGTATCGCCGAGAACGACGAATATTTCATCCTGGTTTACCAGTGTGCGGGTGAGGCGGATGGCATGGCCCACCCCCTGCCTGTCTACCTGGTGTACATAGTGGGCTTTGAGGTCGGGGTATTTTGCTTTTACATAGTCCTGTATTTTATCGCCGAGATAACCAACGATAAAGATGAATTCGCTGATGCCGGCACTGCGGAGCTGTTCAATAATAAGGCTGAGCACTGTCTTTCCTGCCAGTGGTATCAGCGCCTTGGGCTGGCTGTAGCTGTGCGGTCGCAGTTTAGTACCTGCTCCCGCTACCGGTATGATAGCTTTCATGTATGCAGCGGTGGTCTGGTTTTGCGGAGATAAGCTCCGTGCTATTGAATCAAAGCCAACGAAAGTAATACTTTTAGATTAAACAAAATATTATGCCTCAGTCCCTTCCCTATCGGCTGCTGTGTTATTTTTGCAGCGACCATTCTGAACCGGCGGGATTGATTATGTGCGGATGGAACAACCCTTTTTCCTGGCTGACTTCTTTTAAATAATCTACACTTATGCCGCAAAGAGACACCGTTATTTTTGACCTAATCAATAAAGAGCTGCTGCGCCAGCGGGAAGGTATTGAACTGATTGCTTCTGAAAATTTTACTTCGCTGCAGGTGATGCAGGCAATGGGCACAGTGCCGACAAATAAATATGCGGAGGGCTATCCCGGCCGCCGTTATTATGGCGGTTGTGAAGTGGTGGATGAAATTGAGACGATAGCTATCAACCGGCTGAAGGAGGTTTTCAATTGCAGTTGGGCCAACGTACAACCGCACAGTGGTGCGCAGGCGAATGTGGCCGTATTCCTGGCCTGTCTGAAACCGGGTGATAAGATACTGGGGCTTGACCTGAGTATGGGCGGGCACCTGACGCATGGCAGCCCGGCGAACTTCAGCGGCAAGAATTACCAGGCGCTATTTTATGGTGTAAAGAAGGAAACGGGGATGGTAGATTATGAGCACCTGGAGGAAACAGCGAGGAGGGAGAAGCCAAAGCTGATCATTTGTGGCGCTTCGGCCTACAGCCGCGACTGGGATTATGCCCGTATCCGTGCGGTGGCTGATGAGGTTGGTGCGCTGGTGATGGCTGATATTGCGCATCCGGCGGGATTGATCGCCACGGGATTGCTGAATGATCCGTTTGATCATTGTCATATCGTAACATCGACAACGCATAAAACATTGCGGGGACCGCGGGGTGGTATTATTATGCTGCGGCATGATTTTGAAAATCCCTTTGGCATAAAAGATCCGAAAGGTAATGTGCGGATGATGAGTGCCTTGCTTGACCTGGCAGTGTTTCCGGGTATGCAGGGCGGCCCGCTGGAGCATGTGATTGCGGCGAAGGCGGTGGCCTTTGGTGAAATACTTGATCCTTCTTTTAAGGTGTACGGTCAGCAGGTGATCAGTAATGCGCAGGCGATGGCGAAGGCTTTTGTAAATAAAGATTACCAGCTTATCAGCAGTGGTACGGACAATCACCTTATGCTGATCGATCTGCGGAATAAGAACCTGACGGGTAAGAAGGCGCAGGAAACACTGGATAAAGCACATATCACGCTGAACAAAAATGCGGTGCCGTTTGATGATAAGTCGCCCTTTGTAACTTCCGGTATCCGTGTGGGTGTGCCGGCGGTAACCACGAGGGGTATGAAGGAAGCGGATATGGAGACGGTGGTGAATTTTATTGATAAGGTACTGATGAACCCGGATGATGCCGCCGTGATCAATGGTGTGAAGGATGAAGTAAAAACATTTATGCAGCAATTCCCGCTTTATCCTGAACTGGGATAAGCCGTTATTTTTTTTATACAACTGCAAACAGAACGATCATGATACAACGTCAGCAGACTTTATGGTTATTACTGGCCACCCTGGCGGCCGTACTTACTTTCTTTTTCCCATTTGCCACGGGTGAGGCCATTGTAAAAGGTACTTCTATGAAAGCCAAGGCTGAGGTGATAGCCGGGGGCAATTTTTTTACGCTGATATTGACGATACTGTCTGTCGGGCTTTCGTTTGTGACCATCTTTATGTTTAAAGACCGGAAGCTGCAGATGCGGCTGGCGCTTGTTGGCCTGTTGCTGGCGGTGGTAATACTGGTGTTATATTTTATGGAAATGAAAAAGCTGATCTCTCCCACCCCGGCGTTGTGGGTGATATTGCCGGCGGCGACGGTGGCCGGGTATTATATGGCTTTCCGCGGGATAAGGAAGGATGAGAAGCTGGTGAAGAGCCTGGATAAACTCAGGTAATAGATAATGGTGAATGGATAATAGTTTCTTAAGGAACGGAAATTCACTCGTGGTGAATTGTGAATAGGGAATGGGTAATAGTTCTTTATAGGGCGTAAATACATTATCTGCTCAAAAATAAGTCTGTTCACACAAGATTGGGGCTGGTTCGCTCAAAAGTGGGGTGGCGGATTGGCGGTTGATAATAGTTTTACGGAATTGAATATCGTAAAATATTATCAAATGAAAATTATACCTCTTCTGTTTGTTGCGGCCATTGCGGCGCAGTTTTCTTTTACCACAGTTCATAAGGCTGATTTGAAGAATTATGCTGTATCTCCCAATGCGTGGGAGGTACTGGGCAGCCGTTCGGTGCGCTATGGCACTGATCATGACGTGATTACGGTATCATCAGATAAATGGTACAAGGGTATTTATTTTAAGGTGACTGATGCACCGATCAAACTGAATGATATGAAAGTGTACTTTGACAACGGCGATAAGTTTGATGTTTCTATCCGTGGTATGATAAAAGAGAATGGTCATTCCCGTACGATAGAATTACCCGGTGGTCAGCGGCACATTACGAAGGTGGAGTTTTCGTATGAAACGATGGGCAGCAACAGGGGCACGGCGAACCTGACGTTGTGGGGGAAGTATTAAATAAATGAAGAATTAAGAATTAAGAATTAAAAATTAATAATTAAAAATGAAGAAGACGATCTTTTATTTATTGCTGCTGTGTATGGCCGCAGCCTGTGGTGATGCTAAAAAAGAAAAAGGAACGGATGATGCGGGAAAGAAAACGGCTGCCCCTGCTGCTGCAGCGGGTGATGATGCGGTGATGGCTGACTGGCTGAAAGGCAAGGTGCTGACCGGTAAGGATACGATGATGGATTATCACAACTTTAAACTGTATGCTGACGGGGTGTGTGAAGATAAAGGTGGCGCCAAAGTGAACTGGAAGGTGGAAGGCGGCAAGCTGGACATTGGCGGGCTGATGAAATTTGCCGTGGACAAGAAAGACGATACCACATTGGTGCTGCACCGGTCACTCAGCGATGAAACGTACACGGTGCAGCCAATGCGCTGATAAATGTGAGAGGGATTCATTAGTTTTAATACTGATGCCAAAACGCTGTTTAACATTCATATTATTTTTTCTGTTGAAAGGGGGCCTTGTTCCCCTTTTTTCACAACCAATGGATTCGCTGCTGCGGCTGCCGGATGATACGGTAAAACTTTCGATGCTGAAAAAGCAGGCTGTGAACCTGAGTGAAGATGACCCTGACCAGTGCCTGGTGCTGGCGAATGCCGGTATCGCCCTGGCGAGGAAACTGAAACAACCGGTGACGGAAGGAGAACTGTACAAGGCAGCGGGTGTGGCGTATGATATAAAGGGAAACCTGGACAGTTGCCTGCTGCACCACAATACGGCAAAAAAGATATTTACCGAGCAACAGCAACCTACACTGCTGGCCAATACTATCAGCGATATTGCACTCGCTTATTACCTGCGGGGCATATATGAAGTGAGTCTTCGCAATCACTTTGAAGCATTGCAACTGCGGGAGAAGAATGGTGACAAGTCGCTTATCTCCAAATCATACAATAATATCGGGCTGGTGTACCGTGCAAGGAAAGATTATGCCAATGCGATCAGTTATTACCAGCGATCGCTGGCACTGAAGCGGGAACTGAATGACAGTGCCGGGCAACTGAACAGCCTGATGAATATCGGGAGCAGTTTTCAATACCAGCGTAATTATGACAGCGCCTTGTACTACAGCCGGCAGACGCTGGCGCTGTCGCGGCTGATACATAAACCGAAGGATGAGGTAAACAGCCTGGCAAACCTGGGTGTGGCGTATGCGGGGCTGCGGCAATATGATGCGGCGGAGAAGCACTTGTCGGAAGCGTATGATAAGGCAGTAGCGATTGAATATACTGAGCCATTGTACAGCATTTATGAAGGGATGGGCAATATGCGGCTTGACAGGAATGACTATAGCGGTGCGCTGGAATGGTTTAATAAGGGAGTGATGCTGGCATCGGAGCGCAAGCGGCGTGAGATGCTGGCTAATTATTATCACAACCTGGCAGAGTGCTATGAAAAGATGGGTGATTATAACCAGGCATACAATTTTGTAAGGAACAGTGAATCTATCCGCGACAGTTTATTGAACGAAGAAAACCTGCGTCAGATCAACGAGATGAATGCCCTGTATGAAACATCGAAGAAGGAAGAAACGATCAGTGTATTGAATAAAGAGGGAAAAGAAAAAGAAGCGGCACTGGTGCGCAGTAAACGTGAGCGGAATTATTTTATACTGGCGGCGGTATTATTTTCAGCATTGGCAGCAGTGGCTTTTTATGCATACCGTAATAACCGGAAGCAGAAGGAACTGCTGAACCGTCAGAAGGAGGTTATTGAAAAATCGCTGAAGGAAAAAGAAACACTGTTGCGGGAAATACACCACCGGGTAAAAAATAACCTGCAGATCATTTCGGGTTTGCTGAACCTGCAAAGCCGGCAGATAGAAAACCCGGAAGCACAGGAGGCGGTGCGGGAAGGGCGCAACCGGGTGAAGAGTATGGCGCTGATACACCAGAAGCTGTACCAGCAGGATAACCTGACCGGTGTGAACATGCAGGAATACCTGCATGACCTGGTGCATACCATTCAGCAAACCTTTAAGGACAACAACACGGTGGTACAGGCCGATATTATCTGCAACCAGCTGACCCTGGATGTGGATTCGGCGATACCGCTGGGGCTGATCATCAATGAGCTGGTGACGAATTGCTACAAGTATGCCTTTGCGGGAAAAGATACGGGGAGGATCATTATAACACTGGAAGAAGAAGCAAAGAAGCTGCTGATGGAAGTGCGGGATGATGGCAAGGGCTACCCCGAAGGATTTGATGTGCAGCAGCCGAAATCGTTTGGGATGAAACTCATTCAATCGCTGGCGGCCAAACTGGAAGCCACGATAGAAACTGAAAATGATAAAGGCGCTTTCTTCAGGCTTACTGTTCACAACTATCAAAAAGGATAAACTGTATTTATGGCCTCACTGCGGATCATGATCGTGGAAGACGAACCTATCATTGCTGATGAAATAGCCGCTACGGTGGAAGATCTTGGATACACGGTTGCGGCAAAGGTGATACATGGAAAGGATGTAAAAGAACAGTTTGTCCGCTGCGAACCCGATGTGGTGCTGATGGACATCAACCTTGGCAAAGGCCCGGATGGTATTCAACTGGCTGCCGAAATAAAACAGGTGCAACATTTGCCGCTGATCTTTCTCACCTCCTATTCAGATAAAACAACAATTGACAGGGCCAAGCAGGTAAACCCTGACGGGTATATTGTAAAACCCTTTGATGAAAAAGACCTGCAGGTGGCAATTGAGATCGCTTTTCACCGGTTTGAGCAGTTGCAAAAGCCGGCGGTGGAAGAAAAACCGGAAACGTTTTTGGTAAACAAACATCTTTTTATCCGGAGCAAAAACAAATTGGTAAAGCTGAACCCTGAAGAGGTGATCTATGCTGAAGCGCAGAGCAATTATACATTGGTAAAGACAGACAAAGATAAATTCATGCTCAGCACCACGTTGGGCATCATAGAAGAGAAACTACTGCCCTTTGGGTTTTTCCGGCTGCACCGGAGCTACCTGGCCAACCTGGCCAAGATTGATGCCATTGAAGAAGACCATGTACTGATCGGCGGCGAAGCAGTGCCGGTGAGCAAGAAGCAGAAGCAGGACCTGCTGAACCATATCACGCAGCTTTAATCAGGATTTCTTTCATTCAATCAGTTTTTCACCCGTTTACTATATAGCGGCCTTTTCTAACCGGAAAGGATAGGAATTTCATGTACTGATACACCATTGCACTAAAAACCACAGCACATGAAAAGACTGGTTCCCGCCCTTTTGTTCCTGCTCAGCGCAACAACATTAACAGCACAGCCTTCTGCCTCTGCTATTATCAAGCGGCTGACCCATGCCGGTGTAACCAAGGTAGAGGTGGTAAAGACGGTAAAGGAATGGAAAGACGGTAAATATATTTATGTGGCCTATGCCAATGTGATCAAAGCCGTGGCGCCTGAAAAAGTTTTTGGATTGAAAGGGGTGAGCCTTGTTATTGCCACGATGGCTTATTATGACATTGGCGCTTCGCAACCTTACCAGGTGCTGGGCAGTGAGAGTAACGGTGAGTACCGCGGTATTAACCTGCCGGTGCCATCGAATGCAGAGCTGACAAAATTTGCCACTGAAGCAGCGCAGAAAAGCCCGGAGAAATTTTTTATGCAGGCCTATTCAATTGTAGCCATTGAAAAAATCACGGTTACAGATCCAAAAGCGGAGTGGCTTCATCCCGGCAAGTTAAAGTTTGAAGGAACGATGGTGTATGTGGACCGGCTGACAAGAGAAACATTTCAGCGCATGCAGGCGCCCTGTACCATAGAACTGCACAGAGAATCGCTGAATGCACCCTGGTATATCGGGAAAGCAGCCGCAGCAACCATGGAGGCGAGATATACCGGCGACATTATCCATGCGGCGGATGCGCCACAGTGGGCCAACCTGCCAAGCCTTTCGGACCGTGTGGCTGAAAAGCAAAACAGTGAGAAGTTAGAGGCGATGGGTATCACGGCCCCGCCAGTTTTTGCGAGCGGTAAGCAACTGGCAATGCATATCAATGAAAAATTGCTCCAGCTTTCCAAAGAACAGTTTGCCGAATACATGAAACTGCTGTTGCATAGCAGTTTGCGGCAGCAGGGCACTTCCTTTACACCGAATGGTAACGGACAGCAATTGATCAACTCAACCGTGATGGCTGCGTATGATGGCTGGGGTAAATACAAAGACCAGTACTGCCCGGTGCCCGGCAGGTTTGATTCAATTGGTGTGACTGTGTTCTGGTATAACAAACGCAATGATGGCAAATGTGATGTGAATGCGGTAAAAGATGGCGATACGTATGCCATTGGAGGCATCCATATTTTCCTGGATAAAAACCAGCAGGACGATGCTGCCTTAAAAGCCATACCCTGCGGAGGTGAGGCTGCTGCCGGTAGCGGACCGGCTTCACCAGTGGCATCTGTTGTTTTCAAAAAAGGAGATAAGGTATGGGTGGAAGAAAACGGCAAATGGTATCCTGCCACTGTGCTGGATGTAAAACCGGGTGAATGGTATATCCATTATGACGGTTATTCTTCCCAATATGATCTGTGGGTGGGGCCTGCCCGGATAAAAAGTAAATAATCAATCACCATAAACCATTAACATGAAAAAAGCAATCTTCACAATGATCATTATGGCATGCTTATCTGCAACAGCTACAGCACAAACGGAAACAAAAGTGGCTGAAGCCAGGATAGAGCGGCAACTGGAACGCCTGAAAAAAGGTATGCAGGATGGCACGATCAACCCGGCAGAATGCAGCCGGCTGCAGGCACAGTTGAATGCCCAAAAGACAAGGCTGGCTGAAATGAAAGCCGATGGAAAAATAACGGCGGAAGAAAGGGCAGAGATCAACCGCATGCAGGATATTGTAAGTGAGCGGATGTTTTCGCAGAAAACAGACGGAAAGGATACAAACAAAAAAAGAAAAGATCCCACCAGGCAATAATCATTAACCATAACCACCAGCCTTTTCCTTTAGTAAACCACCGGTATTATGCCGGTGGTTTTTTATGTGGTTAACAGAAGACTGAATTTGCTGTAGCTTTTCCACTGTTTTGCATAATGCGTTGCTAAGCATTTTCCCCTGTTTTTGTTTTTTTGTTTGTTGCTGCCGGTGGTTAACGCTGCAGACGGGTTTACTTTGGGATGAATCCAAATCCGTTCTGTATGAAGACCACCCTATTCTTCATGGTGTATGTTCTGTACACTGTTTCATCCTTTGCTCAAATTGCTCCTGCCACTCCATGGATATGGATGCATGGCGATAATACTTCTAATAAATCTGGTGTATATGGCACACCGGGTATTGCGGCGGCGGGGAATAAACCCGGTGCCAGGAATTATTCCACCACCTGGCGGGATGCGGCCGGTAACCTATGGCTGTTTGGCGGCACCGGCTACAGTGCCAGTGCCCAGGGCTACCTGAACGACCTGTGGAAATATAATCCGGTGACGGGTTTGTGGACATGGGTAAAAGGTGATAACACTACCGGCAGACCCGGTGTATATGGCACGGAGGGAATTGCGGGCGGACTGAATAAGCCCGGTGCTTCTTACTCCAGTGTATCGTGGACGGACAGCAATGGAAATCTATGGTTGTTTGGCGGATTTGGCTACGGCAGTGCTTCGTTGGGACTTTTAAATTCTTTGTGGAAATATAATCCTGCCACTAATGAATGGACATGGATAAAGGGCAGTAGTACCATAAACCCAGCCGGTGTATATGGAAGTGTCGGTGTGGCTGCTGCCACCAACACTCCCGGTGCAAGGTATGGCAGCCAGACCTGGGTGGATGCTGCGGGCCAGTTGTGGCTGTATGGCGGGTATGGCTATGCCGGCAGCGTGGCGGGTATATTAAATGATCTGTGGAAGTACGATCCTGCTTCCAATCAATGGACATGGGTGAAGGGTGATAACAGTATCAATCAGCCGGCGGTGTATGGCACCAAGGGTGTGGCTGGTATGGGCAACAAGCCGGGTGCAAGGTATGGCTGTGTTTCCTGGCAGGATGGTGCGGGCCGTGTGTGGCTGTTTGGCGGCTATGGATATGATGAAACGTTTGCCGGCAACCTGAATGATATGTGGCGGTATGATGCTGTTGCTAATCAATGGACATGGATAGGTGGTGATAAACTAAGAGATCAGAAAGCCGTGTTTGGTGTGCAGGGTGTGGCGGCGGCGGCGAATAAACCGGGGTCAAGATATGTGAGCAGTTCATGGAATGATCTGAATGGTGAGCTGTGGTTGTTTGGTGGTTATGGTTATGATGCGGTGGATGCGGGCTACCTGAATGACTTGTGGAAGTTCAATACTACCACCTGCAACTGGACCTGGGTGAAGGGTGATAATGCGATAGATCAGCGGGGGGTGTATGGCACGCAGGGTGTGCCGAATGTAATGAACAAATCGGGCGCCCGCACCGGCAGTGTATCATGGGCTGACAATACCGGTAATTTCTGGCTCTTTGGCGGGTATGGATATGATGGCAGTAATACAGGTATTTTAAATGACCTGTGGAAGCTGAACAGTAATCAATTAACGCTGCCGGTGCATCTGTTACAATTCAGCGGAATGATGGATGGTAATGATATACGGTTGAAGTGGACGGCGGAGGAAACTTCAGGGTTCAGTCATTATTCTGTGCAGCGCAGTGAGGATGGCGGCCAATTTACCACAATCGGCATGGTGGATGGGATAAACAACAGCAGCAGGAATGATTTTGTTTTTTCAGACAGGAATGCGTTGTTGCTTTTACAAAATAAATTCTATTACCGGCTGCAACTGGTGGATAAAGACGGGAAGTTTACCTACAGTAAAATAATCCGCTTCGATCCGCTGCAGCATACCGGCACGGTGAAATTATTTCCCAACCCGGCGGTGGAATCTGTCAGTGTTTCTTTTGTGCAACATAAAAAAGGAACGGCTATGGTGCGCATCACTGATATGACCGGCAAGACCGTAAAGCAAATATCTTATCCTTTTCCGGCCGGTGCTGTTAGCCAGGTGATAGAGGTGAGTGAATTATCCAGGGGCGTGTATGTAATATCTGTTTCCAATGACGGTGGCGTGGTTCAGCAACGGTTCATCAAACACTGATACAGCAGCTATCTCAAAAGTTATCCAACACTGAGATACGGGGTAACGGAGGAACACAGAGCATTTATTCACAATAAGCCTTTCTCTGTGCAACTGAAATTCTCAGTTACTCTGTGTTGGAATCTATTCTTTGTTGTGCCGGGCAAAATTGATCCAACAATTATGCATAAAAAAAGAGAGGCACATGGCCTCTCTCTTCTTTCGTTCTCTATGATTGCTCTATTGTACTATAAATCGTGCGGTAAATACCTGTTCGCTTCCGGCAGCGTGGATGAAGTACTGGCCCGGCTTCAGTTGCGCAGGTAGTTCCATTGATCTGCTGAGGGAGCCACCGGGGTGTTTCCATGTTTCTGTTTTTACCAATTGGCCGTTGGCAGTGAAAATCCTTACCTGGTAATCGCCGGCAATACTGTTGAGCTGAATATTGAGCTGGTTGCCGGTGACGGGGTTTGGATAAACGATGAGATTTTGCTTTGGTTGTTCAGCACCTGTTACTTTCATTACCGGGCTGTATACGATACGTCCGCCTGTGCCTGTTACTTTAATGCGGTAGTAAACCACGGGATCTGTTTGCGGATCGTAGGTGATATATTCTTCCCTGTCGCCGCTGTTGCTTCTTGCATTAGTGGAAGAGAAGGAGGTAAATGAGGTTCCATTCAGTGAGCGTTCTGTTTCGTAGGTAAGCACATCAGTTTCTGTAAGGTTTGTCCATTCAACCTGGTTGCGGTTGCCGGAGCGCCATGCTTTAATACCCACGAGTTTCACCGGTAATGGATTGGTGCTTTCCTGTGTGCTGCCGAGTGAGAATGGGCTGAAGGTGGTGACGCCGTTCCAGGTAAGAGAACCGGCAGATACGGTGCTGCCGGCATCGGTGGTGCCGCCGAAACTGTTCCATGTACCGGCGAAGTGTGCTGCCACCAGTGAAGCGAGGTCGTTTACATATACGGCTGCATTACAGTTGCTGTTTCCATTCCAGGAGAGGGTGACGTTTACATTGGGGCTGCCCGCAGTGGTGCTTATATCCCAGTATTCACAATTACTGACATGGTCGAGGCCAACGGCTGATACAGAACCCAGAGCGGTGGCACTGGCACGTTTATATTCGGCCGTATAATCTGAAGAACTGACTGGTGCGGAGATACCGCAGAAGTGGTGACCTGCATTTACTTTACCCAATGGGAAAAGGAAGGCGGTGGTGCCAGTTTTTCGCAAGGGTCCATTTACAAATGAGTTGTCTGATCCTCCGGATGTTCTTGTGGCATAGTTGGCTCCAGCAACGGTGCTGCCTGCGTTCATGGTAAGCAGGTTGGTGGCGGTGGTGGTGAGGTGACCGGAGGTGAGGGTGAGGGTGGCGGCTACGGAAGCAGGGGTTTGCAAACTTACTCCGGTAGTGGTGTTACCCGCAGTATTATTAAGTGTAAGGTTATTGAAAGTAGTTGAGGTGCTGCCACCTATCTGTTGTAAAGCGGCTCCATTGAAGGTAACGGTGGAAGTGCCCTGTGTAAAGGTTCCGTTGTTTGTCCAGTTGCCGCCTACAGTGTGTGAGAAAGTGCTTCCTGCAAATGTTGAAGTGGTGTTTATGATAAGATTGCCCCTCACATCAAGACCGGCGCCTGCTGTTTTTACGGAGTTGTTTGTTGTTTCAAGATTGCCGTATCCGGGTGAAGCGATATCATAAACTGTCTGTGCCACCGTACCTGTGTATTCTACTGTGCTGCCGGCTCCTATTGATAATGTGGCAAAGCGGAGCGGGAAGTTGCTTCCGGTTTGTCCACCGGTAGCTGCTCCCAGCTGGAGTTTAGATGTGCCGTTGAGTGTAAGTGTACCTGCATTACCTGTACCACCGGCTGATGTGCCGCCATTCCATTGGCTGGTGCCGAGATTTAATACCGATGAGCCATTGACAGTCAGATTGCCTAAGATATTATCCGGCGTGATGGTGCCTGTAACCTGGTTCACCGTAGGGTTGTTGGTGTTTCCAATCACCACGTTACTCATTTCACAGTAAAATTCGGTGTTGTTCCAGGTTATGGTTTGTGTTCCTGTTCCGTTAAACTCATAGGTGCCTGGGATATTGCTAACGTTAATAAAAGCTTCTACACCAAAAGTAAGATTGCCCCTGAAGATGAATTTACTGTTTGTATTTCCGTTGAGGCCGCTTCCACCACCAGATGTTGAGTTGCTGAAAGTGGCATTACCAACAAAATCAATAACACCGGCGCTTGTTCCGCCATTTACGCCGATTTGCTGTGTTGTATTGGTGTTTCCTGAGCTGATGGTCATGGAAGTGGTTCCGTTAACCGTAAGTGTATTGGCGCCAACAGAAAGAATATTGGTAACGTTATTTCCGCTGGTAGTGTACGTCAGGTTATTGATTGATGCATTTGCACTGAGTGTAATGGTGGCAGATGATGTAAGCGTCATGATGACGTTATCTGTCGCTATCGGTACGCCAGACGGGCTCCAGTTCGATGCAGTATTAAAATCGGTACCAGACCCGCCGGCACCGGCGCCTATCCAGGTCTTTTGGGCCCCTGCGGCTAAATGGAGCATAAGAATGCTGATGCAACAGCATACACTGTTTCTGAATAAGGCTGGAAGTGACATAGTTTCAATTAAAGGGTAAAAAAATTCAGCCCTTCAAAGGAGGTAGATTTTAGTACGGATTTCAGTAAGGATAGAGTGGAGATTATTGAACAACTGCTAAAGTACAATCACTATGTGATTATTCCAAGCCTGTAGTACATTTACGATACTTCTTTAAAGATAACGGCCTGTGTGGCTCTTCTTTTCTTGTTTCAGATCAACCGGTTTGCCGGCAAATACCTGTTGCCCTCCGGCATCACCAGCTTCGGGGCCAAGGTCTATCACCCAATCGGCACTGCGTATCACATCGGTATTATGTTCTATCACCAGGATGGAATGTCCCTGTTCTATGAGAGCGTTGAAGGAAGCGAGTAATTTTTTTATATCATTAAAG
>JAEUVM010000714.1 GCA_016787125.1 Chitinophagaceae bacterium
TTGTTTGTGAGGAAAGCTGCGAGTCATCAGTTACGAGTTGTGAGTTACGAGTTTCGAGATTCCCGCACATTTCCGCTGCGCCTCAGCGCCTCTGCGAGAAACCTTTCTCTCTTTCCCAGCGCCGCTGCGCCTCTGCGAGAACTATTTCTCTCTCCCCATAACGAAACTACCAGAAAATTATTCAGCTTAACAGAAGAAAATATGGCCTCACGGGTTGCCTGATCAGGGCACATTGATGTATTTATGTACCTGCAGCGACAACTGCCATTGCGGATGGGCTTTAATATAGTCAATGATCAGCGGGGTTACCTGTTCACTTTTATCCCATTCGGGGGCGATGTAGAGCCGGCATCCGGGTGAAACGAGGGCGGCATACTTTTCCGCCCATTCAAAATCAGTTTTATTAAATACCACCACTTTCAGTTCGTTAGCGAAGGGCAGGATGGCATCCAGCGGCGCTTTGAATTTTTTGGGAGAAAGGGTTATCCAGTCCCAGGTGCCGCTCAGCGGATGAGCACCGGATGTTTCGATATGCATTTTTAAACCAGCATTGCGGAAAACAGCGGTCAGTTCGTCCAGGTTATGCATCAGCGGTTCACCACCGGTTATCACTACTATCGTTGCAGGCGTTTTTTTTACTTTATCAAGAAGTTGCTCTACCGATATAAGCGGGTGTGCTGAGGCATCCCAGCTTTCCTTTACGTCACACCACACACAGCCTACATCACAGCCACCAAGACGGATAAAATACGCCGCCTTACCCTGGTGATAGCCTTCGCCCTGCAGGGTGTAGAAATGTTCCATTATCGGTAATTGCATCGGCATGTCTGTTGTCGGGTGTCAGGTGTCAGGTGTCAGAAAAGTTGACGGATGACAGTTGACGGACTTTATCATCGAAGAAGCACTTTTCTGTGCGTTATTACCTCATCTGTCAGAAAGCTCCCGGCTGTTAACTATTATCTATTCCCCATTCCCTATTCACTATAATCAGTTTTTCTCCATACACGATTCAAACGTATTCTTCATCAGTGCAGCGATTGTCATCGGGCCTACGCCACCGGGTACGGGAGTGATCCAGCTGCATTTCAGGGCCACGGTATCATAAGCCACATCGCCTTTTAGCTTAAAACCACTTTTCCGGCTGCTGTCTTCCATACGGGTGATGCCCACATCAATTACGATAGCACCTTCTTTCACCATATCGGCGGTGATAAATTCAGGCTTACCCAATGCAGCAACAATAATATCAGCCTGCAGGCAAAAGTTTTTAATATCCGTTGTTTTCGAATGACAAACCGTAACTGTGCAGTTGCCCGGGTTGGTATTGCTGCTCAGCAATACACTCATGGGCCGGCCCACAATATTACTGCGGCCAACCACCACGGCATGTTTGCCGGCGGTATCTATCTTGTAATGTTTCAGCAGCAGCATGATGCCATAAGGTGTGGCCGGGATAAAGCAGGGCAGGCCCTGCAGCATTTTACCGGTATTGACAGGATGAAAACCATCCACGTCTTTCTCCGGGTCAATGGCGTTGATGATGTTCTCGTCTGAAATATTTTTCGGCAAAGGCAGTTGCACCAGTATGCCATCAATATCGGGGTCGCTGTTCAGGTCGTTTATTTTATCCAGCAGGCGGACTTCGCTGATGTCTTCTTCAAAACGTACCAGGGTTGATTTAAACCCCACTTCTTCGCAGGCTTTCACTTTTGCGGCCACATAGGTTTCACTGGCGCCATTGGTGCCCACCAGTACGGCGGCCAGGTGGGGTATTTTCTTTCCTTCTGCCACCAGTTGTGCCACTTCGATCCGCAATTCATCTTTGATGGCCTGTGCGGCCTTTTTTCCATCCATTATTTGCATGGCGCAAAGGTAAGTATCTGAAGGCAGGTGTGGGGGGGGGTGGTGAGGAGATAATGGGTAAAAGATTATGGCATTTTTATCCGGCTTATTTAGTAGAAGAAAAACGATTGATCGCCTGGTGCATTTGCCCATCCGCCGCCTGCTATAAACTGGTACACATAATTTCCTGCCAATACATTTGCGGATTTCCTTTACTTTCGGTCGTACAATTTCATTCTTCACTTCCTCCTGAACATTTCCCGGATTATTGAACTGCCTGCTATCGCACCGCCCTGTATTCAACAGTGGTGAATATGCAGGAAAGGCTTTGTATTAAACCTGTAAACCCGGCTTATGAAAATGTTCCTTTTCTTCCTGCTGCTGCCCTTAGCTGCTGCTACGCAATATGGCGGTATGGCATTATCAAATCCCTATTCAGATTTTGGTGCTTACAGCCAAAAGCAAACACCAGTTACCTCGGTAATGGCCAACCCGGCTGCACTTGCATCTTTGAAAAATACAACAGCAGCCTTAAGGGGTGAACGAAAATTCGTGCTGCCTGAACTCGGTCACTACCTGGCGCTGGTTGTATTACCCACAACTGCGGGCACATTTGGACTAAGCGGTTTGTATGCAGGCAATATTGATTACAACGAATCGGAACTTTCAATTGCTTATGGCAGGCGCCTGGGTGATAAAGTACAGGCAGGATTGCAATTCAGGTATAACAGTATTCATATTTCTTCAGGTTATGGAAATGCTTCGGTGGTGAGTGCCGCCGCAGGCATTATCTTTCATGCTACTGATAAACTCAGCGCCGGCTTTCATGTGCAAAACCCGGTGCCTGTTTACTTCGGCAGCAATAAAATTGAAAAACTGCCACGTCAGTATTCAGCCGGTATTGGCTATGAAATATCTGGTAAAGTTCTCACTGGGTTCAGCATAATAAAGGAAGACGATCAGCCGGTCACCGTCAATGCCGGTATGCAATACCGTATCACCACAGCCGTACAGGTAAAGGCGGGCATCAGTTCAGCAGCATCCACCGCCTGGTTTGGTGCCGGCTTTACCCTTCGTTCTTTCAATATTGATATCTTTTCTCACTGGCATCCGCAGTTAGGCATCAGTCCGGGTATACTGCTGCAATGGCAATTAAAAAGGAAAGCAGAATGAAAAAGCGGTACTGCCTGTTACTAATGATTTTGTTTGCCGGCTCAATCCTGTTTGCACAGGAGATTCCGGTTGCAGCCGAACAGCAACTGGAAAACCTCGCCGATGCCGGCACCGAACCCGATGATGATACTTACCTGCAGGAAATGGCGTATTTCCTGAAGCATCCCGTGCAACTGAATACAGCAGGGGAAGAAGAATTAAAACAACTACGCATCCTGAATGAACTGCAGGTGCAGTCGCTGCTGCATTATCGCCGGCTGTTTGGCCCTTTGGTAAATATGTATGAACTGCAGGCAATACCTTATTGG
>JAEUVM010000744.1 GCA_016787125.1 Chitinophagaceae bacterium
ATCGATCACACCCTGAGCCACACGGTCGCAACGAACGATACCGCCGAAGATGTTGATAAGAATTGCTTTTACCGCAGGGTCTTTCAGAATGATCTTGAAGCCCGCTTCCACTGTTTGCGCATTGGCCGTACCACCCACATCCAGGAAGTTGGCCGGTTCGCCACCGCTAAGTTTGATCATATCCATGGTGGCCATGGCCAGGCCCGCGCCGTTAACCATACAGCCAACATTGCCATCCAATTTTACAAAGTTCAGGTTGTACTTGCCGGCTTCCACTTCGGTGGGATCTTCTTCAGTCACATCTCTCAGTGATGCGAGATCGGCATGGCGGGTGAGTGAGTTTTCATCCAGGTTCATTTTGCAATCCACAGCAATGATCTTATCATCGGCTGCTTTAAACAGCGGGTTTATTTCCAGCATGGAGCAATCGAGACCAACATAGGCATTATACAGGTTGGTGACGAATTTGGTACAATTCTTAAACGCCTCACCGCTGAGTCCGAGGTTGAAGGCGATCTTGCGTGCCTGGAAACCCTGGAGGCCACCGGATGGATGTACCCATTCTTTGAATATTTTTTCAGGGGTATCGTGTGCCACATCTTCAATGTTCATACCGCCTTCGGTGCTGTACATGATCACGTTTTGACCTTTGGCACGGTCGAGCAGGATAGAGAGATAAAACTCCTGGCGCTGGCTGGGACCATCATAATACATATCGGCTGCCACAAATATTTTGTTCACCACTTTACCCGCAGGGCCTGTTTGCACCGTTACCAGTGTGCCACCGAGAATCTTGGTGGCAAATTCCTGTACGTCTTCCAGCGATTTAGCCACTTTCACACCATTGATACCTGTTTCTTTAATGGTGCCCTTTCCGCGGCCACCTGCATGTATCTGGGCTTTTATGACGGCAAACTTGCTGCCTGTCTGTGTTTTTATTTGACGGTAAGCTTCCTCTGCTTCCTGTACGGTGGTACAGGCATAGCCTTCCTGAACGGGAACATTGTATTTCTTCAATAACTCCTTGGCCTGGTATTCGTGAAGATTCATGGGTGAAAATTTTGCTGCGAAGATAACGGATAGAGGCGAAGAGAAAAACCGCTTCCGGCTGCTGAAGGTAGTGGGTCAGTTTGAGTTTTAGCTTCCATTAGGCCACAGGTATAGCCGTGGGTTTTTCAACACCGGTGCAGGGCATGAGGGGCCCGCACGGTGTTTTTTTGTTATTGGGGCAAGCCTGACCCTCCGACCCTCATCGTTTCTCCTCCGACCTTCAGCATTTATCTTCGGATGCTGCGATTTGGTCTTCAGAGAGTGCGGTTTGGTGTTCGGAGCGTCCGGCCTGAGGTCCGGAAGGTCCGGTTTGGTGCCCGGGGGCATCAAATTTGGTGTCCGTC
>JAEUVM010000021.1 GCA_016787125.1 Chitinophagaceae bacterium
GCTGAAGATGTACGACCTGGACGGCACCATCACCTACAGCCGCGTAGTGGCCATCCGAAACACCAGCCTGCTTTCACTACAGGTATTTCCCAATCCTGTTGGGGAAGTGCTGCAGGTGCAAGCCCCCGCTTTAACCAAAGAAACAGCCAGCCTGCTTATCACCGATGCATCGGGCAAAACCGTTCGCCGGCAACCGGTGCAATTGAATGAAGGCAACAATGCCATCAGCCTGCCTGTGGCCGATCTGCCCAAAGGCATTTATTTCCTCAGTATCAGCGGAGCCAACGGAAAACAATCCACTTCCTTTGTGAAAAACTAGACAGCCTTTCCTTTTCACCTGTGATGTATGGCCGGCCCTGAAAAGCCGGCCATTTTTTTGCCAATAAAAAGTTAACACCCCTTGTTTTTCACCATTCGTCATGCATTTGCAACATTTCAGATAAATCAGCGATTATCAGGCTGGGGCAGCCATTACCTTCGAAATACGAAGAACTTAGTAATAGTATTCCAAAACCGGTAACCTTGCTTTTGATCACACGTCATATCACTGCTGTTAAAGATCAGTCATGAGAAACAAACCAACCCGCTTATTATTAATGCCGCTGGCCCTGCTGTTTGCAGGCATCAGTTTTAGCCAGTCGCCCCCGCCCAAAGTGCTGCCCGCCAAAAAAACGGACAAGAAGGTAAAGATCGATGGCCTCATTACAGATGAAGCCTGGAAGGATGCCGCTGAAATGACGGGATTGGTGGAGTTTCGTCCCACACCCGGCCGCATGGAAAATCATGAAAACAGGACCGTGGCCTACCTGATGTATGATGATGAAGGTATTTACTTTGGCGGCTATTGTTATGAGCGCACCAAAGACAGTATTGCCACCGAGCTGGCCGGCCGTGATGGTTTTGGCACTAATGATTATATAGGCCTTATTTTCGATACCTACTATGATAAGATCAACGGATTTGAATATTTCATCACTCCGCTGGGCGAACAGTGGGATTCTAAAATGGCCCCCAACCCCAATGGTGATGATGAAGACTTTAGCTGGAATGCCGTATGGCAAAGCGGTGCCGTGATACACAATGATGGATGGAGCTTTGAAATGTTCATTCCTTACTCTGCTATCCGGTTTGGTAAAAATGAAGTGCAAAACTGGGGTATGAACATTACCCGCCGCCGCCGGAAAACAGAACAGCAATACACCTGGAATCCTATTAATCCAAATGTAAACGGTTTCCTTACGCAGGAAGGGGTATGGTCGGGCCTTACGAATATCAAACCGCCGATGCGTTTGCAGTTTTCGCCCTATTTCTCCACTTATATCAATCATTTTCCTTCCCCTGCTGCCGGAGAAAAAGCGTGGACATCTTCTGTAAATGGCGGTATGGATGTAAAATATGGTATCAACCAGGCGTTTACCCTCGATGCCACACTGGTGCCGGATTTCGGACAGGTGCAAAGTGATAACAGGGTGCTGAACCTTACTCCTTTCGAGATAAAATACACGGAGAACCGCCCCTTCTTCAATGAAGGGACAGAACTGTTCAACAAAGGCAGCCTGTTCTACCCCCGTCGTATCGGTATTGATCCCGTGCTGCTGCACAGCGCTGATGAATACATGAATGGCAATGATGCGCTGATCAAAAACCCACGAGAGTCCAAGCTGATCAATGCCACTAAAATATCCGGCCGTACACAAAAAGGATTGGGCATTGGTGTGCTGAACGCCATTACCAATACCCGCTATGCCACGCTGGAAGATATTAATACGAAGGAGCAGCGCAAAGTGGAAATAGACCCGCTGACCAACTACAGTGTGATCGTACTGGACCAGACGATGAAGAACAACTCCAGTGTATCGCTTGTAAACACCAACGTACTGCGCAGCGGCAGTGATTATGATGCGAATGTGACGGCAGGCCTTTTCAGTCTGAATGATAAAAAGAACACCTGGAATGTGAATGGTAAGGTGGCCTTCAGCAACCTGGTTGGTTACCTGCCGGATGGCAAAACCCAGAGCGGCTACAGCCATAGCTGGGGTTTTGGCAAAACGAGCGGCCGGTTCAATTTCAACGTTGGCCAGGAACTCACCAACAATAAATTCAACAGCAATGACCTTGGATATTTCACCTTTACCAATTTTGTTGATCATTCTATGTGGATGGGCTATCGCTGGACCAAACCGAGCAAGTGGTACAACAGTTTCCGGGTAAATGCGAATGCCTATTATTCCAGGAGGCTGAATCCGGGCAGCTACCAGGCAGCCAATTTCAACATCAATGCCAACGGGCAACTGAAGAACCTGTGGTACGTGGGCGGATTGATGGGGTACGAGCCCGAAGGAAACAACTACTATGAGCCACGTAAGGAAGGCCGGGTATTCCGCGGATGGTCGAGCTACTTCCTGGATGGCTGGTTTGAAACCAACAGTGCCAAAAAGTATATGATGTATATGGAACTGCTTTATGTGAAAAGGAATCTGTTCAACAGTGAACGCTACTCCCTGAACATGCAGCACCGCTACCGCTTCAACAATAAACTGACGGTAAGCCTGAACCTCGAATTAGCTCCGCAAAACAACAATACCGGTTTTGCCGCCATCCAGGGCAGCGATGTGATCTTTGGCAAGCGGGATATCAAAACGGTGGAGAATATCCTGAACATCAAATACAGCTTTAACGATAAGATGAATATCAACACCCGCATACGCCACTACTGGAGCCGGGTGAAGTATGAGCAGTTTTATACGCTGCTGGAAGACGGCGGCCTGGAGAAGAACACCACCTTCACCGGTAACACCAACCAGAACCTGAACTTTTTCAATGTGGACATGGTGTACACCTGGCAGTTTGCCCCCGGCAGCTTTATCAATGTGGTTTGGAAAAATGCCGCCTTTAATTACGGCCAACTTGTTGATCATGGCTATTTCAAGAATTTCAGCCAGACCATGAAAGAAGATGACAATAATAACCTTTCGCTGAAAGTGATCTACTTCCTCGACTACCTGAACCTGAAGAAGTGGATGAAGAAAAAGAAGTAAGCTATCGTTTGCTTGTTGAAATACTATGTGTAGATTTTTGCCACATAGGAGCATGAGAAGCATAGAAGGTCACATAGACTTAACTGACTGTTGGTTGATCAGGATGAAATTCAACAGCACAACACGTCACCAATAGTTATTTTTCCAGTACAGGCCCATACTCCGGCTTCCATTCATGTTTCCAGCGGCGGTGGCTCCAGAGCCACATATCGGGATACTTTTTTATTACCTGCTCCAGGTATTTTACAAAGGCCCTTGTCAGTGCCTCTTCCGATTGACCCGTGGCATCAGATGTTACCAATGAAAAGACAGCTTCGTAATTACCACGTTTCACCCGGTGTATAAAGGCAAACACCACTGCAGTACCGTTGTTGATAGCGCCTCGGGCCGGTCCTTTTACAAAAGGAGTGGGACGACCAAAGAAATTGAACCAGAAAGCGCCGCTGGGATCGCCGGGATTCTGATCGGCCACGAGGCCCAGCAGGTATTGTTCATTACGATAAGGTAAAAAGTCCTGCTGCATATGCGTGGCCCGGAGTAATATGGTACCATACCTGGAACGAAGCCGGTAAAAAAGGCGTTCAAATATTTTACTGGCTAATGGCATATATACAGCCAGAAGTGGCATGTTGATTTTTTTTACCGCCACGGCATTACCCCATTCCCAGTTAAAATTATGACCAAGGTGCAGTTGTACTTTTTTGCCCGATACTTTCAGGTCATTTATCACCTCCCAGTTGGCTGTAAACCGTTTTGACAGGAAGCGCTGCCCTGAGCTGAGCATTTTCACGGTTTCGATAAAGGTGTCAATAAGATTATGATAAAACCGTTTAGCGATCTTCCTTCTTTCTGTTTCTGTCTTTTCGGGAAAAGCTATTGCCAGGTTGGCCATTACCACATCGCGGCGGTATTTAAGCAAATAGAATACAAGGCCGTATAATCCATCGGCCAGTACATACAGCACCCGCATGGGCAACAGCGAGACCAGCCATAACAATCCGTAAACGACGTAGTACATGATGGGCAAAGATAACCGAACTACAGTACGATGTTTTGCACCAGCGGACTCTTACCAGGATAATCTGTATTAAAGTGAAGGCCGCGGCTTTCCTTGCGGAAGGTGGCGCTTTTTACGATCAGGTAGCCTACGGTGATCATATTGCGCAATTCAAGCAATTGTGGTGAAAGCGTACTGCCCTGGTAGAGTTGTTCTGTTTCTTCCCAGAGCAGGTCGATCCGGCGCATGGCCCGTTGCAAACGGATATCATTTCTTACGATACCCACATAGTCACTCATCACCTGCTGCAGTTCTTTCAGACTTTGCGTTATCAGGATCATCTCTCTCGGTTCAGAGGTACCACGGGCATTCCAGTCGGGTATCTGTTTCCATATTTCAGCAAGGCGTTCATCTGTCAGCAGTTCATTCATACTTACTGTACTGTCCATATAGCAACGATGGGCAAATACCATTGCTTCGAGTAATGAATTACTTGCCAGGCGGTTGGCACCGTGCAGTCCGGTGGAAGCACATTCGCCGCAAGCGTACAGATATTTTACAGAGCTGCGGCCCCATTCATCCGTTTTAATACCGCCGCAACTGTAATGTGCAGCGGGTGATACCGGTATCATGTGTTTGGTGATGTCTATTCCGATCGATAAACACTTTTCATAAATATTGGGAAAATGATCCGTGAATTTCTCTTTGGAAAAATGCCGGCAGTCGAGCCACACATGCTCGGTACCGGTACGTTTCATTTCACTGTCAATGGCTCTTGCCACAATATCCCTTGGTGCCAGGTCTTTCCGTTCGTCGTACCGCTCCATAAAGGCTTCACCGTCTTTGTTGCGCAGGATGCCACCATCGCCACGTACCGCTTCGGTGATGAGAAAAGCCTGTCCCCTCACACCCGGTTCATATAGTGCAGTAGGGTGAAACTGGATGAACTCCATATTTTCCACCCGCCCTTTGGCCCGGTACAGCATAGCTACTCCATCACCGGTGGCAATGGAGGGATTGGTGGTGGTGCGATACACCTGCCCGTTGCCGCCGGTAGCCAGCAGGGTGATGCGGGCCAGTATCTTTTCGATCTTATTTGTTTCGAGGTTCAGCACATACACGCCATAACATTCAATATCCGGTGTGGCCTTACTTACCAGGAAGCCGAGGTGGTGCTGTGTGATGATGTCCACCACGAAGCAATGTTTTATAAACTCAATATTCTTTTGCCTTCCCACGGCTTCTATCAGTGCCCTTTCCATTTCCCGGCCTGTTACATCTTTATGATGGAGGATGCGGAATTCGGAGTGGCCGCCTTCTTTGCCTCTTTTATAATCTCCATCAGCTTCTTTGTCGAACTGTGCTCCCCAGTCAATGATCTCCTGCACCCTGTCCGGGCCTTCCTTTACCACTATCTCCACCACTTTTTCATTGCAGAGGCCGTCGCCGGCCACGAGGGTATCTTCAATATGTTTTTCAAAACTGTCATTTTCCATATCGTTCACCACGGCAATGCCGCCCTGTGCATACTTGGTGTTGGTTTCATCGGCAGTGGCTTTTGTCATCACCAGTACTTTTTTATCGGGAAACTGGCTGGCTACCTTCAGCGCATACGTCAGTCCTGCTATTCCTGAACCGATGACTAAAAAATCTGTTTGTCGCATAATTGAATCTTCCTGGTAAATTTTAATCTGTCTGCTTATTGTTTTCCGGTAATATATTTCACCGCACCTGATACGATAAAAAACTGCGCCAGTCCGTAGGTCAGCATAATGACAAGTCCAGCTTGTTCAAAAGGCTGGTAAAACTTATTGATGGCGAGTACTGAATCAGAAATAACGAAAAGGGCAGCACCGGTCATCATCCACTGTCCTGCTTTTTTATTTTTAATAAACAACATATGCATAGCCAGCATGAACATCACCGAGATCACCACACCATATACCAGCACAGGCACCTTCATATCTGCCAGGTGGGGAAAGAGAATGGTAATCAAAACGGCATAATAGGCGGCAGCGAGCAAAGGGAGCAGGGGCTTTATCGTTACAGTTTCTGTTCTCCTTATTTTTTCAAAGAAGAAGATATAACATATATGTGCAATAAGGAAAGAGGCCAGCCCGAGCAGGAAGAACATTTCATCTTTGGGCACAAACATGAGCAGCACATCGCCTGACCAGGAAAAAAACAAGGCGGCCAGCAGCCAAGGTGATAAAGCATGCCTTTTATTGCTGACTCCTGAAAGGAACAAGCCAGTCAGCAGGGGCATCAGCAATGGTTTGGAAATGTAGTGCAGGGTTTCGTTCCCGGTTTCACCGGCAATGATGTTTGCAGCCAGCGCCAGAAAAAAAGATCCTGTCCAGAATAGTGTATTCATTCTATTAATTATCTATCCATGCGCCATGCTCTTTCAGCAACCCGATCAGCTCTTCCACCGCCACTTCGCTGTTCACGCCACGCTTCATTACTTCTTTACCTTTATATAAGGTGATCTTTCCGGGGCCGCTGCCTACGTAACCAAAGTCTGCATCAGCCATCTCACCCGGGCCATTGACAATACATCCCATGATGGCGATCTTCACTCCTTTCAGGTGGTTCGTCACTGCCCTGATCTTTGCCGTGGTTTCCTGCAGGTCGAACAGCGTACGGCCACAGCTCGGACAACTGATATACTCCGTTTTTGAAATGCGGGTACGGGTGGCCTGCAAGATGCTGAAGGCAGTATTGTTGGTAAACTGGTTGCTGTCTTTTACTTCGAGGTATGTTCTTCCGGTGGCTTTTACATTTTCCATCTGAGCATTGCTGCTGTAGCCAAGGCATATCCCGTCGCCCATACCATCGAGCAGTAACGCTCCTGTTTCAGTAGCAAAATGGATAAGGTGTTCATCCGGCGTTTGCCAGCCGCTGTCGGTGATCAGCACCACGGGATTACTGATCTTATTTTCCATCAGCCTCAAAAACATCTTGCGTACCGATTGCATCGCATTACTATTCTGTGAACTGAGGCAAAGCACCACCGTAGAATCATTGGCTGCATTATCGAGGAAGGTAAAATCATTGATGGAAGTATTGTCGCTGAAACAATCCACCATCACAAAGTTCAATGCTTCGCTT
>JAEUVM010000036.1 GCA_016787125.1 Chitinophagaceae bacterium
GACATTGCAGAAATGGTGATACTGGTAACGCTTATCCAGGTGGGTATCATACTGGTGGAAACGGCGATGCGCTTTCTTTTTTCATTTATGACGGCCTCGCTGGGTCAGTCGGTGGTGCGGGATATGCGGGTGGCCGTATATAAAAAGATACTGGGGCTCAACCTGCGGCAGTTCGATACCACCCCCATCGGTACGCTTACCACCCGTACCATCAACGACATTGAATCCATCAACGATATTTTTTCAGATGGACTGGTGCCGATCATTGCCGACCTGCTGTCTATCATCTGTGTGCTCACCTATATGTTCTGGAGCGACTGGCAGCTGACCTTCATTGCCCTGATACCTTTCCCGCTGATACTGGTGGCCACGTATTATTTTAAGGAAAGTATTAATAAATCATTTTTTAAGGTACGTAATGCGGTGGCGGCTCTCAATGCTTTTGTGCAGGAACATCTCACCGGTATGGGCGTGGTGCAGGCTTTTGCAGCGGAAGAGAGGGAGTTTCAGCAATTCAAAAAGATCAACAAAGAGCACCGCAATGCCAACATCAAAGCCATTTTTGCCTACTCGCTGTTTTTTCCGGCGGTGGAAATAGTGCTGGCCTTATCCATCGGCCTGATAGTTTGGTATGGGGCGGGAAAGAATGTGAATGCCGGTACGATCATCTCCTTTATTCTCTGTCTGAACCTGCTGTTCAGGCCGCTGCGGGTGCTGGCTGATAAATTCAATGTATTGCAGATGGGCATCATAGCCAGTGAGCGGATATTTAAGGTGCTTGACAACCCGGATGTAACGCCGCCGCCTGTTGGCGAAGCCTATAGTCCCGCAAAGGTGGAAGGAAAGATAGAGTTTGATAAGGTGGTATTTGAATATACCCCGGGTGTGCCGGTATTAAAGGAAGTATCATTTACCGTAAACCCCGGTGAAACGGTGGCGATAGTGGGCCATACGGGCAGCGGGAAGACCACCATTATCAGCTTGCTGAACAGGCTGTACCAAATACAGGCCGGGGCTATCCGTATAGACGGAGTGAATATAGAGCAATATGATACGGATGCGTTACGAAAGAATATCGGGGTGGTGCTGCAGGATGTGTTTCTTTTTTCAGGCACCGTAATGGACAATATCACGCTGCGCAATCCAGCTATCAGCCGGGAGAAGGTGATAGAAGCTGCAAAGCTTATTGAGATGCACGACTTTATTGAGCGGTTGCCCGGCGGGTATGATTATAATGTAATGGAAAGGGGTGCCACGCTGTCGTTGGGTCAGCGGCAGTTGTTGTCGTTCATAAGGGCTATGTTGTATGATCCGTCCATTCTGATACTGGATGAGGCCACATCTTCTGTTGATACGGAAAGTGAAATGCTGATACAGCATGCGATTGATACATTGATAAAAGGCCGCACTTCTATAGTAATAGCTCATCGTCTATCCACGGTGCGGAAAGCTCATAAGATCATTGTACTGGATAAAGGGGAGGTAAAGGAGGTGGGAAGCCACGAGGAGCTGTTGCAGAAAGGAGGATTTTACAGTAAATTGCATGAGATGCAGTTTGAGAAAGAAGCGATGTAACACATTCTATTCCAGCCTGACTTCTGGAATTTGTAAAAAATGAAAAAAGAAGAAGCAGATAAAAAAAATATAATAGCGGAGGAGCCCTCAGTGCCCTATCGAACTTTTTCTTCACAGGAAGAGGCCGAAAAATTTACAATGGTCGAAAACCTTCAAAAGACAGATATGGAAAAATTCCATCTCTTTTGCCGGATGTTACGCATAGGCAGAATGCTTTCCTCTGCCAAGGTCATTAAGTAATTTTAGAATTATTCTCCATGGATTGATTGGATGAAGGCCTGCTTGATTTTTGGCGAGCATTGAATAAGCATAAAGTAGCTTATATCATGGTTGGAGGATTTGCCGCAAATATGAATGGATATATGCGGACTACAAGAGTTGCTGAAATCTGGCTCAATGACACGCTTGAGAACCGCAGGAATTTCAGAAAGGCTTATGCTGAATTGGGTTATAGCGATTTTGAGTCATTTGAAACAATGGAATTTGCCCCTGGATGGACCCAGTTTTATATTGCAGGGGGGCTGGTTTTGGGCATAATGACCTCTATGAAAGGCCTGGAAGGGAGGTCTTTTGATCAGTGTTATGAACAGTCACGGAAAGCTGACCTTGACGGGATTATTGTGCCTTTTCTTCATATTAACGACCTGTTAGCCAATAAGAAAGCTGTAGCAAGGCCAAAAGATCAGCTTGATGTTTTGGAGTTGGAAAAAATAAAGAAATACCTTGATGATAAGGAGGGCAAATAAAACCCTTCTGTTCCCCCAAATTCCTTTTACCGTCCGCTTGTTTTCACCCCTGCACCCTTATCTTTGCGGCAAATTTCGGAACAGGTATGATGGTTCAGCGTTTCAAATCCTTTACTGTAGCGGTTTTCAGCCTTTTTTTACTGGTTTTTGGCCTTTCGGCCCAGGCCCAGCATCATGATGGTCACGATACCGCCAGCCACGAAGCCGGTAAAGACACCGCCCACAAAGAAGAGCTGAATATCGGTGAAGTGATCTTTGAACACGTTCTGGATGGCCATGAGTTTCATTTTTTTGGTAAATCTGTTCCCCTTCCGGTGATCCTTTACTCTCCTAAGAAAGGGTTTACTTCTTTCATGTCTTCCGAATTTCACCATGGCCATGCCACACATGAAGGTTATATGATACTCACCAGCCACAATATCAAGGAGATGGGGCTGGATCCGCAGAAATTCAAAGCCGAGAATATTTATGCTGTAGGTGCTGATGGCAAACCAGACCCCACCATAAAAGTGTACGACTTCTCTCTTACCCGCAACGTAGTGCAAATGATCCTGGCGCTGATCGTGTTTGTATGGATCATGCTGCGCATTGCAAAGCGGTATAAAAAGGGTACCGGCGTTACCTCTGCCCCCAAAGGTTCGCAGAGCCTGCTGGAGCCGGTGATCACTTTTGTGCGGGATGAAGTGGCCAAGCCCAACCTGGGACATAAATACGAGAAATACCTCCCTTACTTACTTACTGTTTTCTTTTTTATCCTTATCAATAACATTTTCGGGCTGATACCCGGTTCGGCAAACGTAACGGGTAATATTGCCTTTACGGCAGTGCTGGGTCTTATCTCTTTTGTGGTTATCATGGCCAGTTCAAACGGACATTACTGGGGCCATATCTTCAACCCGCCGGGTGTACCGCTGGGTGTGAAGTTTATCCTGGTGCCGGTGGAGTTTCTGAGTGTGTTTATCAAACCCTTTGCCCTCATCATCCGTTTGTTTGCCAATATGGTGGCAGGCCACATCATTATTATCTGTTTGATCTCGCTGATATTTATTGCCGGTCAGCTCAATACAGGAGCAGGCTGGGGCGCCAGTCCTTTTTCAATCGGGTTTACCGTTTTCATTTATATGATTGAAGTGCTGGTGGCATTTTTACAGGCATTCATTTTTACCATGCTGACAGCAGTCTTTATCGGCCAGGCATTTGAAGGAGAACATCATGATGACGCACATGCGGCGGCCCATCATTAAGAATTGTATTTTTTAACTATCATTAATAAACAACAACATGGATTTACTCAATGTAATTCTGCTGGAAGGAGTCGCTAACCAGGGTGGTGCGATCGGTGCAGGTCTTGCTGCAATCGGTGCAGGTCTTGGTATCGGCCAGATCGGTAAAGGCGCTGTAGAAGCGATTGCCCGTCAGCCGGAAGCGAGTAACGATATCCGTGCAAACATGATCCTGACTGCGGCCCTTGTAGAAGGTGCTGCGCTGTTTGCCATTATCGTTGGCTTCCTCGCAATGGTGATGAAATAAGCCATTGACAAAAAATTACTGCATCCAAAGCACAGGGCGGAGGATGCAGTATTTTGACTAAAATAACAAATACAAAATCCCAAATTCCAAGCAAAGGAGTCAGGGATATATAAACCGGAATTAAATTATGGAATTGCTTCTTCCCAAACTTGGTTTGCTGATCTGGACGCTGCTGGCGTTTTTGATCGTATTCTTTATTTTAAAGAAAATGGCATGGCCGGCAATTATCAAAGGCCTGCGTGACAGGGAGAATACTATCGCCGAATCACTCGCCACTGCCCAGAAAGTAAAAGAAGAAATGGCGCAGATGAAAAGTGAGAATGAAGCCATACTGGCTAAAGCCCGTGAAGAAAGGGCAGTGATGCTGAAGGAAGCGAGAGAAACCAAAGACCGTATCATCAACGAGGCCAAAGAGCAGGCCAAGCTGGATGCATCAAAGATCATTGCAGAGGCACAGGCCGCCATCAATGCCCAGAAAATGGCTGCCATGACCGATGTAAAGAACCAGGTAGGTAAACTGGTACTGGAAACAACCGAGAAAGTGCTCCGCCGTGAATTTGCCAATAAGCAGGTACAGGAAGAGCATATCCAGAGCCTGGTGAATGAATTAAAAATGAATTAACCGAATAGCATGCAGAACCCCCGTTTAGCATCCCGTTACGCCAAATCAATCATTGAACTTGCTATCGAACAAGGCAAGCTGGAGGAGGTGTATGCTGATATGCAATGGTTGCAGGCTGTATGCAAGGGCAACCGTGATTTCTTGAACCTGCTGCGCAGCCCGATCATTAAAGGTGATGCCAAGAAAAGGATCATAGATGCAGTGACCACCGGAAAGATCGGCGAGCTTACTGCTGCTTTCAACCGGCTCCTGGTTACCAAAGGAAGGGAAGGCAAACTGCCCGAGATCATCCAGGCCTTTATTGCAGAGTATAAGGTAAAGAAGAATATACAGACCATTAAGCTTACAACAGCGGCACCGGTAAGCGATGCTTTGCGTACCGCATTGATAGATCAGATCAGGAAGAGCGGTGGCTATGATAAAATAGAACTGGAAGAAAAAGTGGATGAGAACCTGATCGGCGGCTTTGTATTACAGATCGGTGATAAACTGGTGGATGCCAGTGTGGCCTACGATCTCAGGGCTATAGCACGCCAGTTTGAGAACAACGACTTTGTGTACAAAGTAAGATAAACCAACAGGTGGTATGCGACACCGCCAGGTATAAACAAACAAGATAAAAAGAAATATATGGCAGAAATTAAACCAGATGAGATATCAGCGATACTGCGTCAGCAGTTGAGCAACTTCAATGCAAATGCAGACCTGGAAGAAGTAGGAACCGTGCTGCAGGTGGGTGATGGTATTGCCCGTGTATATGGCCTGGGCAATGTGCGCTATGGTGAACTGGTGGAGTTTGAAAACGGTGTAAGGGCCATTGCCCTGAACCTTGAAGAAGATAATGTGGGTGTGGTATTGATGGGAGAAAGCGGCGATATCAAGGAAGGTGCAAAAGTGCGCCGTACCGGCCAGATCGCTTCTATCAAAGTAGGTGAAGGCATGGTGGGCCGTGTGGTAAACACCCTCGGTCAGCCTATTGATGGTAAAGGACCCATTACCGGCGAACTGTATGAAATGCCGCTGGAAAGAAAAGCACCTGGTGTGATCTTCCGCGAACCGGTAAAGGAACCCCTCCAAACCGGTATCAAAGCGATCGATGCGATGATTCCTATCGGCCGTGGCCAGCGTGAATTGGTGATCGGTGACCGCCAGACCGGTAAGACTGCCATTTGTATTGACACCATCATCAACCAGAAAGAATTCTTTGATGCCGGCAAACCGGTATATTGTATATATGTGGCTATCGGCCAGAAAGCCTCCACCATTGCCGGTGTGATGCAAACCCTGACAGACGCAGGCGCCATGAAGTACACGATCATTGTGGCCGCTTCTGCCTCTGATCCCGCCCCGCTGCAGTTCTATGCACCTTTTGCGGGAGCAGCAATCGGGGAGTTTTTCCGTGATACCGGCCGTCCTGCCCTGATCATATATGATGATCTGTCAAAGCAGGCCGTGGCCTATCGTGAGGTATCATTGCTGTTGCGCCGCCCGCCCGGACGTGAAGCTTATCCCGGTGACGTATTCTACCTGCACAGCCGCCTCCTGGAAAGGGCTGCAAAAGTGATAGGTGATGATGCCGTGGCCAAAAACATGAACGATGTACCAGACAGCATCAGGCACCTCATCAAAGGCGGTGGTTCGCTGACGGCCCTCCCGATCATCGAAACACAGGCAGGTGACGTATCTGCCTATATCCCGACAAACGTAATCTCTATAACAGACGGGCAGATATTCCTGGAAACGAACCTGTTCCTTTCAGGTATCCGTCCTGCCATCAACGTAGGTATCTCTGTAAGCCGCGTGGGAGGTAATGCCCAGATCAAATCCATGAAGAAAGTGGCTGGTACCCTGAAACTTGACCAGGCCCTTTACCGTGAGCTGGAAGCCTTCTCTAAATTTGGCGGCGACCTGGATGCGGCCACCAAAAACGTAATTGATAAAGGCGCCCGTAACGTGGAGATCCTGAAGCAGCCCCAATATTCACCCTTCCCGGTGGAAAAACAGGTGGCAATCATTTACCTCGGTACCAATGGTTTGATTAAGGATGTGCCGGTAAACAGGGTAAAAGAGTTTGAAGAACACTTCCTGATGGAAATGGAAAACAAACTGCCTGATTTGCTTGCAGAATTTAAAAAAGGAAACCTGCCAGAAGACGGGCTGAAGAAAATGGTGGAGCTGGCACAAGGATTAATTCCCCAGTACAAAAAGTAAACTGCAGATAATTGTTAAAAGCCCCACATAGCAGCGGGGCTTTTTTTTTTTGCCGGGACATTCTTTTTTGTATTTTTACAGTCCTTCCTTCCTATACATACGTCTTCCGCTGTATTGTTTCATTCAGAACACTTCAGGTATGAATAATTACAGTGAGAGGCATACTGCCATTATCGTGGACGACAATCCGATGGCCCGGATACTGCTCAGGCAATTACTGGAGCAGATACCTTTTATTACAGTGGCCGCGGAATATGACAATGCAAGAGACGCTTTAGAAGCGTTGAACAGGTCTGTGGCTGACCTTCTGTTCCTGGATGTGGAAATGCCTGGAATGAGCGGGATAGAACTGCTCAGATCGTTGCCTGTAAAACCAATTACAATCCTTACATCAGGAAGCAAGGGTTATGGCCCCGAAGCATATGAGCTGAATGTGATTGATTACCTGGTAAAGCCGCTATACCTGCCCCGGTTGCTGATGGCAATTAATAAGGCAAATGAGCTGCTGCAGCAAAAAAATGTTTACCTGAACGGGATAGCCACAGAGTATTTGTTTATCAGGGAAAACAAAATAATCCGTAAGCTTCTGCTGGACAGTATCAGCCTGTTGGAATCGATGGGCGATTATGTAAAAATCTACACTTCCGAGAAAACCTATGTGGTACATGCTACTTTAAAGCTGCTGGAAGACAGATTGCCGGTGAAGCGGTTTATGCGGGTCCACAGGAGTTTTATTGTAGCAATGGATAAGATAGACTATATCGAGGAGAACACATTGTATTTGAAGAGCACTCCCGTTCCCCTGTCTGAATCTTACAAAAGTGCTTTTAACAGGAAGCTGAACCTTTTATAATCAAATAATATGAAAGGACCCGGCCGCTTCTTTTTATGGATAGCCCTTCTTACTGCAGGTTTGCTTTTCAGCATTACTGTCGCACAGATCGTGACCCAGAAATCATTGTCGAGATTGCGTATAGGCAATATGCAGGCCACATCCGCTATTATGATGAACAACAGACTCCAGGAAATGGTAAACCTTGCGTTTGAGCTTGAGACGGCCATCCTTACAGAAAAGCAGCCGGGCCGTTTAGCTGCAAGAAGCGGTATACGGGATTCATTGGCAAGACTCGAATACAATATCGGTATACTTGAAAAAACCTGGCCGGACAGCAGCCTTTCAGTTACGTTGCAAAAACTGGCTGGTTTTGTGAAAAGTCAGATAGCGATATCATTTTCCGTAATTAAAGCGGCTGATGAAAAGGACAGCCGCCTGCATGCACGGCTTGCCGATACTTTGCGAAGCAATCATTCAGGCGACAGCATTTATACCTCTGCTATTTCATTTCAGAAACAACTGGAGCAAAACCTGAACCGGACAACCACCCGTAACAGTGATGTGGCCATCCAGCTGTCTTTTTTAAACAGGCTGCTGGCAGGTGTGGCATTGCTTGCAATCCTGATACTGGCCACCATCATCATCAGGCGGCAGGTAAAACAACTTGCATTGATAAGAGACCTGGAAGCAGCCCGGAAAGCAGCCCTTCAATCGGCGGAGGCCAAAGACCAGTTCCTGGCCAATATGAGTCACGAAATAAGAACACCTCTGAATGCTATAAAAGGATTTGGAAGAATACTGAGTCAAACACCACTGACGGAAGAACAACAGCAGTATGCCTCCCTTATTGCAAAGGCCAGCAGGAACCTGCTTGCTATAGTGAATGATATTCTGGATTTCTCAAAGATAGAGGCAGGGAATCTCATACTGCAGAAGCTGAAGTTCAGCTTGCACGAAGTGATCAGGGAGGTGGAGTTGATGTTTAAGCAACAGGCGGCAGAGAAAGGGCTGATATTAACAGTGACCGGGTTACAAAATTTACCTGTTGCCGTACAGGGTGATCCCGAAAGGCTTCGGCAGATACTGGTAAACCTGATCGGCAATGCCATCAAGTTTACCACAAAGGGTAAGGTAATATTATCGCTGAAGGTTGAAGCCGCAGAGCAGGCAGTGTATAAGATAGGGTTTTCAGTAACAGATTCGGGGCCGGGTATTCCAGCGGGAAAAATGCAGCTCATTTTTGAAAGGTTTGAACAGCTCGATTATTCCTATACCCGTCAGCAAAGTGGCACCGGTCTCGGACTTGCCATTACCAAAAAACTGGTGGAAGCTATGGATGGGCGACTTACGGTAGGAAGTGAAGTGGGCAAAGGATCAACATTTAATGTTGTGCTCCCGTTTGCGAAAGTGAAAAATGAACCTGGCCCGGAAACAATTGCAGGTGCAGCCCGATTACCAGGCAGCATCACATTGCAGGGCGTCCGGGTATTGGTGGCAGAGGATAATAAAATGAACCAGTTGCTGGTAAAGAACATCCTGGCAAAGTATGCCGCAGAGGTTGAAATTGAGGAAAACGGGGAAAATGCATTGGCAGCCGTTGTGAAAAAAAGCTATGATATAGTACTGATGGATGTGCAAATGCCCGGCATGGATGGAATTACAGCTACAAAAAAACTGAGGGAACAGGCCGGTTCTGTTATTCCGGTAATAGCAATGACGGCTCATGTGCTGCCGGGTGAACGTACCAGGTGCCTGGAAGCGGGGATGAATGATTTTCTCTCAAAGCCTCTTGACGAAGATGTATTAATTGAAATGATCACTAAGTACTGCAAAGCAAATGGTGACGATACAGACGGTAAAGCGCCTGCAGAAATGGCTGGCGGAATAAATATCAGCTACCTGCATATGGTGTGTGGAAATGACAGGGAAAAAATAAAAAGGGTGCTTGCTGAATTGCAGAAACAGATTCCTGCAGAAATAGAAATGCTCAGAAAAAGCATTATCCGGCCCGATGATATGGAATTGAAAAGGAGCTGCCACCATCTCAGGTCTACGTTGTCGCTCTTTTCCGAGGCAACGGCACCTATGATTATATTGGATGAGCTGAGCAGGTTGCTGAGCAGAGGCAGCCGGCATGAAAAGTTAAAAGACGCAGGAGGCAGGCTGATCAGTGAACTGGGGAAAGCCACAAAACGACTGGATGAACTGATCAGCTTTTACAATTAAAATCAGAGACATGGGAGAAGAAATAAAGAATATACTAAAAGATGGAAAGGAATACAATTTCCTGATCCCGGTAAAACAGGCACAACGTACAATTATCGCCATTTGGTTTATGGGTATCATCAATATTACTGTTGCAGTGGTTTACATATTTCAGCCGGATGCTGAAACAAGTAAAAAGCTGAACCAGTTTGCCACGACACCTGGAAGCAGCGGCAGGGTTCATTCAATAGACGAACTGCTGATTGCTCAGGATGAAACGGCTATGGCAGATAAAAAGGCTTTTGTAAACGGAGCGCTCCGGTTTCAGTGGCGAAACCCGGATCCGGATCTTAGCGAAGACAATAACAGAAATCTCATATATAATAACATACTAAAAAAGAAATTACAGCGCCTGCCACGGGCTGCTAACCCTGATTTTTCAATAAGACCCGTTCCTCAATAAAACTTTTGCCATGAAAATTCAATTTTGGTTATTTGCCGCAGCATTGTGTGCCGCCACTGCTTCCTGTACCGGAAACAGAAAGTTGCAGAACATTCAACAAGAAGTAAGCGATATCAGCGAACAACAACGACGAGAGGCTGAAAAAATAAGAGATGTAAGATTGCTTAACGATACAAAGCTCAGGGAGAAAAAGACGGACAGTCTTGTACATGAGATTGTTGATATGACCATTGACAATTTTGCAGTTGAAGCAGGCTCACGGATAGCTGCCATAAAGCGGTTGGACAGTCTTATAAGCGATAAGCATAGCCTCAGGAATACCAGCAGGAAAAATATTCGGGCACAACTGGATAGCCTGATAGCATTAAATAGGGATAGTACCCGGCGATTAGCGGCCTTCCGGATGCTGGAGGATGGCCTGAATAATACCAGTTATTCCCTGTTTAAGCTGGCCGCCTTTTTCGGACCAGGTAAATACAGTATACCACAAGGAAAGGAAACTGCGGCCGACAGTGCCTTTGCCCCTCTGATCGATTCGCTGATCAGTTTTTCTTCGAAATACCCCCAACTGCCGAAGAAGGCAACACTTGTAATACTCGGTTATGCAGACGGAACCGGGTTTGATCCGAACAGTAACTTATATGTGGAATTAGAAAGACTGATGAATAAGAAGAATCTTTCGAAACAGGAGATGAATAAGAAACTCTCAGATCTGAGAGCACAATCATTGCTAAGACAGCTAAAAAAACAACTGGAAAGTAAGCTTGCAGGCAACAATACTGCGGGGGTTCTGGAAGTGAGTTTTATCGGGCAGGGAAGGGGAGAAGTATACCCTTTTCCTTTTATCAATGATTATAAAGAAGAGGATGAGAGAAGAAGAATTGTTCTTTGCTACTGGACAGTATTGCCGGTATAAACAGAATTGCCACCAGAGATATACTATAGTTGTAAACCAGATAATATGTTTTCCAAAGTTTAAAAACCTTTATCGATAAAATTCAGGCATTCAACGACCAAGTTGCCATCTCCATCGAAAATTTCAGCAAGGGGTCTTAATTAGTTGTCTATTTGTGCAGGAAGTGTTTATGGTTAATTCCGGAACAAGGCTTCAATGAGTATGACGTATAGGGCAATCACCGGATGTCGATCCGGAGACTCTCTTACTGAAATACTCATTGACTGCCCCGGATTCTTTTTTAAAACGTATATATCTGAGAAAAACTAAATAGTGCGGGCATCAACCGTATTCGGCATTGCCCTCAATTAATTCCCTATGAAACGCAAAGCCCCTTTAATCCCGGGGCTTTGTTTTTTGTGAATGACAAGTATTGATAATCAATGCTAATCGTAATTTTACTACAGAAAATACGGTTTTTTTTGAGAAAAAGTTCGTGAAAAGCTTGCAAGTAAAATAACTGCGTATTATGTTTGACCCAGAATCGAACAAATCCTAAGAAAGCAACGTAAATCCGACCCCTGAATCACTTTTCCTGCTAAGGGAATTTACTCCCGGCAGTTTTCAACACTCAAGTCGGTTTTCAGCGCAATCTGCGGACACATTCGATAACACTAATCGATCCTTAACCCTAAACGCAGTGTGATGAAAACACTTCCTACAACAGCAATTTCTATTTTTAAAAAAGCTGTATTACTATTCACCTTCACCTTTTTTGCCATGCTGGCTAATGCTCAAACCTATACCTCACAGTCAGATGGTATGTGGTCAAGTCCAACAACCTGGGCAGGCGGAGTTGTACCTCCGGCAACTATTTCGGCAGGGGTGACGGTAAACATCAACCACACCGTTACTATTAACAATAACAATGACCTGGTTATTTCAGGAACGCTGAAAGTGACAGGCGACACGCTGGTACTCGGATCTTCGTTTGTCAGCAAGAATATCAGGGTGCTCTCCACTGGTCAGCTAAGGGTTGCAAATGGCGGTATCACATATAATGCCGCCGGTGCTTCCACTTCCATATCTGCTGAAGGAGGAAAGATCGTATTTGAAAATGCAACAGTTAATATCCCACGGGATTTTCTAGCCACACAGGGTGCCGCCAGAAAAGTACTCAACAGTACGGTCAAAATAGGAGGAAAGTATGACCTTGACGGAACGCTGCTGAACCCTTCAGCCGATACGCTTAAATTTTCCTTTATCGAAACTAACCTGACTCAGGCGGGTGACTTTTATATTCATAACAACACCACGCTGCGGGTGGCCAATGCTTATATAAAGGTTAATAATGGTAACAACTTCAGAAATGACATTGGTGGAAAGATACAGGTACTGACAGATGCAAGCAGGAATACGGGATTCGATTACCTGAAAGTAACGAAAGACCTCATAAATGACGGAAGCTGGAGTGCACGTATTGATGCAGCTTGTATTACGAGCAATATTTCTGGTGTTCAGATAGCAGATATCGACTTTACAAGAAGCCAGGATTGCTCCAATACACCTCAAATAGGTGCAGCGCCTGAGCTGATATTCAAAGATCCGGTACTTGTATCCGGCACTCCGAATAAACAGGGGGCTATCTACCGTTTTGCAAACGTGACCACCGGTGTTGATGCGCAGATCAGGCTGAAGAAATTTTCCCGTAATGATATCTTAATGAAGAATGCAGACCTCGATAGCCTTGGATGGCAAAAAGCTTTTCAGCCCCAGTTTGGCCTTTCCGGCAATGTGGCTCCCAACCAGAACTGGTATATCGACTTTGAACTGAAGTTCTACGAGGCGGGTACTAACACAATTAAAGTAATGCCTAAAGTAGATATGACAGCCCTTGATGTTGATGGCGACGGAGTATCTATTACAGAGTATGCTTCTTTTCAGAATCCTTCAAATGTTTCTTATTCTACTATCAACAACCTGATGGAACAGACCACCAATCTTGTTGGTCAGACTTTCACCTGTCTTACAGATAATATTCCCACACTCCTCATCAGTTGTACTACATGCGGAGGCGATGGTAAAACCGGCATTTGGAACCTGGCTGAGTGCAATACCTGCGAAGGCACTGGTATACTGCATGCTGGTTGCCACCACGCTTTTGAAGGGGTAAATGCCAGCCATATCAATGGTCCTGTTACCAACTTTGTCAATATTGATACAGCCGCAACACAGGTAATGGCTGTATACCAGTTTACCGACAGAAGTGTGATCAACTTCAGGTATGGAGCAAAGTCTGGTTCTGCCAGCAGCTCAGCAGGTATCCGCCTGAATTCATTGTGGTTCCGCCAGTTTAGCCTGGCGCCGGTTATCACTGTTGTATTGCCTGTAAAATTATTTTTATTCACTGCCACATTAGGCGAACAAAATAAAGCCCTGTTGAAATGGACAACGGCAACCGAAACTAACCTCAGTCATTTTGTAGTGGAAAGAAGCACCGATGGTGTAAACTACACAGATGCAGGTATTGTATTCGCATTGGGCAACACTACAGAACAATCAAGCTATAACCTGGCCGACAATCTTTCTGGAATTACATCCTCTATAGTCTATTACAGGCTCCGTTCAATCGATAATGATGGAAAGAATTCTCTTTCTGAAGTCCGTATCATTCGCCTGAATAAAACTTCTTCACATACGATTAGTATCCAAACCTATCCTAACCCGGTGACCACCGATCTCAGGATAACAATACCCGCTGACTGGCAAAATAAGAAAGTGGTTTACGAAGCCATAAGCCTCGGAGGCCAGGTGCTGAAACGTGTTGAAATGGCCAACAGCAGCCAGACAGAGGTAATGGGAGTGTCATCCCTGGCACCCGGAATGTATATTATAAGGGTTACCTGCCAGGGCCAAAGAGCTCAGCAAAAGGTTGTAAAACAATAATTTTCATATATCAGGGGTTCCGGCCGCCCTGCAGCTGCAGGGCGGTTTTTTAAAAACAATTTGGTTTATAACATAAACTACTTTACGTTTGTGCTTTAAATTATGCTTTATGAGATTTTCAAGGTTTGGCCTGCTTGCTTCTTTTTTATTATCCATTGCAGTGAGCAGTTATGGGCAAACAACAATAAAAGGAGAAGTAAAGGATGGCAAGAACAACCCGGTAAGCGGGGCCAGCATTTCTATCAAGGACAGCTACGATGGGGCCACTTCCGACTCTGCTGGAAAGTATTCCTTTAAAACAACGGAAAAAGGTCAGCAGGTACTTGTATTTTCCAATATCGGGTTTAAGACTGTTGAACAAACCATAAAGCTTGAAGGTGGTATCCTTACAATGAATGCCACACTGAAGCAGGAGATCAGCGAACTCACTGCTGTGGTGTTATCAGCCGGCACATTTGAAGCAAGTGACCGTAAAAGAGCCGCTGCAGTGCTTGACCCTATTGATATTGTAACCACGGCCAGTGCCAACGGAGACATTACCGGGGCGCTTAAAACGCTTCCGGGTGCACAACAGGTAGGCGAAAGTGAAGGGCTTTTTGTACGCGGCGGAACCGCTTCCGAAACGAAAACATTTATTGACGGAACACTGGTAAATAATTTCTTTTTCAGCAGTGTGCCGAATATTGCACAGTTTGGCCGCTTCTCTCCGTTTATTTTTAAGGGCACAGTATTCAGCACCGGCGGATATTCCGCACTTTATGGCCAGGCGCTTTCATCAGCACTTATACTGGAGTCCATTGACCTTCCGGAACAATCATCCGCCAACCTTGGTATAAGCGTTTTAGGGGTCAGCCTGGGCTACCAGGGACTGGCCAAGGATAAAAAATCGTCGTATGGCTTCAGCTATAGCTTCACAGACCTGAGCCTGGCTTTTGCAGTAATCAAACAAAGACAGGATTATTCCAAAGTGCCTTCCTATCATAACGCAGATGCTAATTTCCGGATCAAAACTTCCAAAACCGGGATGCTGAAGTATTACGGATACTTTAGCAGTAATAAACTGGGATTTACCACAACCAGTATAGACTCACTTGGGTACCTGGATAAATTCAATTTGTCAAATACAAACCATTACCACAACCTTGCGTGGAAGGAAAACCTGCCAAAGAAATGGAAAATAAACCTCGGCCTTTCCTACACTAATAACACAGATGATATTAACGGCGCCATGCAGGATGAAGATAATAACGATGTGTTGCTAAGCGGACTCGAGGGTAAAACATTTGGTGTGGATACAAAGGGAAACTATTTCAATGCCAAGGCGGTTATAGAAAAGAAAATGAAAGGCCTCAGTGCTGTTCGGTTTGGGACAGAGTATAACTACAGTAAGGATAATTATACCTACACAGATTATTCAGGCAATAAATATCCCGGCGGGTTGAAGGAACATATTAATTCATTCTTTGCCGAGGCAGATGTATATGCCACCAACGACCTGGCTGTAAAAGGCGGTCTGCGGTTTGAGCATTCAGCACTACTTGGTAAAACCAACTTTGCCCCGCGGTTATCAGTGGCCTATAAACTTGGAAAAGGAAGCCAGGCATCATTAGCCTACGGAATTTTTTATCAGAACCCGGAACGGAAATACCTCCCTTCTCCCAATGAACTTTCTTTTATGAGGGCTGATCATTATATAGCCCAGTTCCAGAAGTCTATTAACCAGCAAACATTCAGGGCAGAAATATTTTATAAAAAGTATCATAACCTCTTAAAGACCGATTTGCTTGGTTTTACGGAGGCGGCTGTTAATAACAACGGCTTTGGTGATGCAAAAGGATTCGAGTTTTTCTGGAGGGATAAGAAAACGATCAAGAATTTTGACTACTGGATCTCTTATTCATACCTGGATACAAAAAGAGATTTCCTGAATTTTCCCTATGCGATCACACCCAACTTTGCTGCAAAGCATACAGCTTCATTGGTGACAAAGAAATTTGTACAGAAACTTAAGATGAATTTCAACGCATCTTATAATTACAGCAGTGGCCGACCTTATTACGATATCCGGAGAGATGGCGCAGGGTATAAATTCAACGACCAGGGTACGGTGCCGGATTATCATAATATCAGTTTTTCGATAAACTATTTACCAAAAATCGGTAAAAAAGATGCAAAGTCATTTGCAGTATATGTGCTGCAGGTAAGTAATATATTCAACATCAGGCAAACCTACGGATACCAGTATTCCTACAACGGGTTGAGAAAACAGGAAATAGTGCCGACATCAAGGATGTTTGTGTTCCTCGGTGCATTTATCAGTTTTGGTATAGACCGTACCCAGGAGGTAATTGATAACGGATTATAATTTTTAAAAAATGAATAACGAAAAAAACGCACCTCCGGAAAAAGATCCCCGCCTTTGGGCAATCGCAGAACGCAGAACAGGTTTCAAGAGGGAATTCGTAACGTATGTGGTGATCAATGCCTTTCTTTGGATATTATGGCTGCTGACCGGCGCAGCAAAGTATAAAACGGGAATTCCCTGGCCGGTATGGCCAACACTTGGCTGGGGCATAGCTATCGTGATCCGGTATTTTGAAGCCTATCGTTTTCCGAAAGAAAATGCTGTGGAGAAGGAATATGATAAACTGAAACGAAATCAATAATATAATCTTCAAACCTCAAAACTAAAAAAATGAAAAAGTTCCTGTTATTGGTGTTATCATTCTCGCTGCTGACAGCCGGGTTTTCTCAAAGCGAAAAATATGTAAAGGCTATGGAGTCAAAAATTGCTATGCTTGATTCTGCAAAAACAGCAGATGAGTATAAAGACCTGGCCAACTCTTTTGAACGTATCGGTGAAGCAGAGAAAACACAATGGCTGCCGTATTATTATGCTTCTTATTGTAGCGTAATGGCCGGCATGTTTTCACTTCCAATGGACGGAGGCTTCGGTGATAACAGCGCTATTGTAGATCCTATAGCCGACAAAGCTGATAAATTGCTTAAGCAGGCACTTGGTCTTACTTCTGCCAATACGGAAACTTATTGCGTGGAAAAAATGATTGCCGGTCTGCGTATGATGGGCAACCCGATGGCCCGCTATATGACAGAAGGCCCGAAAGCAGAAACAGCTCTTGCCAATGCCAAAAAAGCAAACCCTGAAAATCCGAGGATATACATCCTTGAGGGCCAGGATAAGTTTTATACACCTGAGCAATTTGGCGGCAGTAAGGATGAGGCTAAAGTATTATTTGAAAAAGCACTCAGCCTGTTTGAGGTTTATAAACCTGACAGCAGCATAGCGCCTAACTGGGGGAAAGCCACGGTCAATTACTTTTTATCTCAAATGAAATAGTATTGTCCCGGCAGGTAAATACTGCCGGGATTTATTTTTAACCTGTTACCATGAAGGAAGAACAAATTTCAGCCGAACAAAGTCTGCAGGTCATACAGTCAATGATAAGTAAGGCCAGGCAGGATATGTCTGACAACAGTATTTATTTCCTGGTATGGGGTTGGATCACATTTATCGGATGTTCAGGCCAGTTTATTTTACTGGAATTGGTGAAGTATGAGAAGCATTACCTTGTTTGGCTGCTGGTGCCGGTTGGTGTGGTGTTTTCCATTATTCAGGGTATAAAGGAAGAGAAGCAAAGAAAAGTGAGCACTTATGTGGGCGACAGCATGAAGTACCTGTGGATGGGAATGGGCATCAGCTTTTTTGTACTGAGTATGATCCTTACAAAGCTTGGCTGGGGAAGCCCGGTATTTCCGTTTTTTATACTCCTGTATGGGTTAGGAACATTTATTTCGGGTCTGTTTCTCCGGTTCCGGCCATTAATAGCCGGAGGCATTACAGCATGGGCGCTGGCTGTGGGTTCTGTATTTGTATCCTATTCATACCAGATGTTGTTTGGAGCAGCCGCTATTTTGTTCAGTTACATTATCCCGGCTTATATGCTTCGCCGGAAAAGCAAATAACTAATCTCAAACACCGGATATGGACCACAACGAAAAAAAACTGACGGAGAAGGAAAGTCTTGAGCTTATCGCAGCAATGATAACGAAGGCAAAAGATTCTTACCACAGTACCGGCACCGCTGCTATGATGTGGGGAGCGGTGGTGGCCATTTGTGCGCTGGTAAGGTTGGCAGAGTTGCAATTTGGTTTTAAGCTGCCATTCGACATCTACCTGCTGACACTGGTCGCAATCATTCCGCAGGTGTTGATTTCCATCCGGGAAAAGAAGGAACGGAAAGTAAAATCATATGATGAAACCTATATGGACTACATCTGGCTGGGTTTCGGTATCTGTTTGTTTCTCCTTATACATGCAGTAAACCTTATGTTCAGGGCATGGGAACCTGCTGCTGAAGCCTATAGCCAGCTGTCGGGCAAAAATGGTTTTCCGCTATATGAATATGTGCATCCTCTCTTTCTCATTTTATATGGCCTGCCCACCTTTATTACCGGTGCGGCCTGCAAATTCAGGCCCATGCTATGGGGCGGACTGTTTTGCTGGGCCTGTAGTGTGGCAACGGTGTACACGCCTTTTAAGACAGATCTGTTGCTCACTGCATTATCGGCTATTGCAGCCTGGTTTATTCCCGGCTTGTTCATGGAAAAAGAATACAGGGCATATAAAAAGCAACAGGCCGCACTGAATGTTTAAAGACCTGGATCCCATATTACATTCGCAGCTCCGGCTGGCCGTTATGTCGCTGCTGATCGGCGTAAAAGAGGCGGAGTTTACTTTTATAAAAGAAAAAACAAATGCCACTGCCGGCAACCTGAGTGTACAGATACAAAAACTGAAAGAGGCAGGTTATATTGACGTGATCAAACAGTTTAAAGACAACTATCCGCAAACTATATGTAAAGTAACACGCCAGGGGATTGATGCCTTTGAGCAGTACGTGGCAAACCTTCAAACCTATCTTGGAAAGGGATAGAAAAGAGAAAGCCCTTTAAAAAAAGGGCCGGTTCTCTGTTGGTACTCTAAAGTGTATGAAGAGTTGCGAAATATCAGAAGTTTCGGGGGTTCTTTTTGTTTTGCACCGGCTGTAATACCCAAGAGGGCATTGGCCGTTCTTTTCCGGGCTTAACGATTTTTTCAAAAGCTTTTTTCAGGCGGTTATATTCTTCTTTTAAAACTTTCTTTACAGACTTGGCCATGTGTTTTTCATTTAAAGGTCAGGCAGCGGGGTTGATCTCCACTATTGGTGAGTAAGCTGCTTTTTTGTTTTTGTCTATGATTTTGATGCGATACAATACTTTCTGGTTGCCGGCTTTTTCAAAAAAGGCGTAATTGTCTTTGGCAGGCTTATCAGTACCAAATACGAGGGCAGTCAATTTAAAGTTCACCCCGTCGGTGCTTTTTTCCACTTCAAACTGGTCGGCGGTTTCATTTTCGGCCACGATCCAGTTGAGCACTACCTTATTATTATTAATAGTTCCATTGAATTCGATCAGCCTGGCAGGATTGTTTGCTGATACAGTAACAGGTTCAGGGCTTGCAAAAGGGAGTGGTGTCTGGCTGGCTGAAGACGGCTGGTAAGATAACCGCAATGCCAGTATACCAATAAACAGTATGTATTTCATGATTTCTTAGGGTTTATTCCTCTCTGGCTTTAAAGGCACAGAGAATTACTTGATTTTCCCCACAGAAATATTGGATAAGCTCGGTAACATTAGTAACCCCATGTATTGCTGAAAGTAAAGGCTGCGAGGCGCCGGATTTTATACCGGGGAAGCTGGTACAGGACTTTATCGTAGTTTTACCTGGGTATTTGTGGTTTTCCGAATCGGAAACAAACCTACTACTTGCCCCGCATAAATACAAGGGTTTTCACGAAAAATTTTTCTTAAAGCTTTAGTATAAGATGATAAAGGGAACAAACCTTTAATACTTTTGCTCGTTATTCATCAGGATGAGTGATATTCTAAAAGTCAGGAACCTTACCAAGGATTTTAAAGAGCTGAGAGCAGTTGATGATCTTTCTTTTTCGGTAAAAGAAGGAGAGGTTTATGGATTTTTGGGACAGAATGGAGCAGGGAAATCTACCACAATCCGCATGCTGCTCACCCTCATCGCACCAACGGACGGATACATCGAAATATTCGGAATGCCGCTTCATCAGAAAAGAAAAGAAATATTGCGCCAGGTTGGTGCCATCATTGAAAAGCCGGACCTCTACAGATACCTTACTGGCTTTGAAAATATCAGGCTGTTTTCCCGCCTTAGCGGGGTAAAAACAACAGACAACCAAATAAGGGAAGAACTGGCAAGGGTGGGACTGGCAGACAGGGCTGAAAGCAAGGTAAGGACCTACTCACAGGGAATGAAACAACGGCTGGGCCTGGCATGTGCATTAGTACATAATCCCAAACTGATAATACTGGATGAACCCACCAACGGACTCGACCCGCAGGGAATAGCCGATATGCGCCGGATGATCATTCACCTCAGTAAGGATCTTGGAAAAACACTGCTGGTATCATCACACCTGCTGAGTGAAATGGAAATGGTGGCCGACAGTATGCTGATTATTAATAAAGGCCGCAAAGTGGTGGAAGGGAAAGTGCAGGAACTGATTAACCCGGTTAATTCCATTGTAGAATTAAAAACATCCGATACCGCTGTTGCCACTTCTTTTCTTGAAAACTCATCCTGGAAAACCTGCCTGCTTCCTTCAGTAAACGGAACCATACGGCTCGACCTGAAGAAAACGGATATACCTGAGTTTAACAGGCAGTTGGTGGCACATGGGGTGGCAGTTCAGAGCCTGCGGCCGGTTCATTCACTGGAAGAATTCTTTTTATCTCAAACCAGGGAGTAATGTTTTTAGATATTCTCAGAATAGAATTATTCAAAGTGTTCAAACGCCCGAGAACATTTATTGCCTTCGGGGCGATCGCTTTGATCATATTGCTGGTACAGTTTGCCCTGAAGGTAAACGGGAAGGATTTCATCCAGTTGTATACAGACAGCCAGGCCGATACTTTCGACATACCCTACGATAAAATACTTAATGGCTATTTTGTCTGTGTGGCAGTACTCCACATGATCCTGATACACGTACCGCTGCTGATAGCATTGATAGCCGGTGATATGATTTCCGGCGAAGCTAACCTGGGCACCCTTCGTTTGCTTGCAGGCAGGCCGGTAACACGAACCCAGCTTATACTCGCCAAGTTTGGAGCCAGCACAGTATATGTAATACTGCTTCTTGCCTGGATGTCATTGTTTGCCCTGCTTGGCAGCATTCTGTTATTTGGCAAAGAAGACCTGGTGGTTTTTAAAGAGAATGATCTCCATATCATCAAGAACAGCGATGTGCTCTGGCGTTTTTTTGCTGCATTTATTTTTGCTGCGCTGGCACTTACAGCGATAGCAGCCATGGCGCTGATGTTTTCCACTTTTGCAGATAATTCACTCGGACCAATCGTGGCAACGGTATGTGTGGTGATCGTATTTACCATCGTGCAGCAGCTGAAAGTGCCTGTTTTTGAGGAAACAGTAAATCCCTGGTCGTTTACCACACACATGCTGGGGTGGAAAGGCTTCTTTTACGTGGAGAAAACTGCCGAAGGCGCCACGATAAATGGCTCAGTTGAAAATGCGGGAGCCCTGGTTCGCAGCGGCCTGGTATTGGCGGGTTATATAATATTATTTTTACTGATCAGTATTGTTTACTTCAGGAAAAAAGATATTCTCAGCTAAAAAAATAAAATGAAAAAATATTTTGTTCTGCTGTTGTTATTGTTGCCTGGAATGTTTGTCGGGGCACAGGATGTAAAGGAGTTGCTGAAAAAAGTAAAGGCCAAGTACGACCTGGTGAATGATTATACGGCCACCGGAAAAATGAAAACCAATGTTATTTTTATCAAGGCGCCCGTTGCCACAGTGAAAGTGTATTACAAAAAACCGGATAAGCTGAAAATAAAGAACGAGAGCGGCATCTCGTTTATTCCCAAAGGCTCAGTGAACATCAACATGAACAATGTGCTCGGACTGAATAATTTTGAAGCAGTGGCGGCTGGTACGGAAAAAATAAACGGTACGGAATGTAAAATAGTAAAAGTGTTTCCTATCAGCGATGAGGAAAATATAACAAGGGCCACTCTGTATATTGATGAAAAGGAAATGCTGGTGCTGAAATCGGTGATCAGTACAAAGGAAAACGGCACTTATGAATTGGTGATGAGCTACAAAACTTACAAGGCCTGGGGGCTGCCGGATAAAGTAGAGCTGACCTTCAACACCCGGGATTACAAACTTCCCAAAGGCATAACAATTGATTACGACAATGGCTCTGGTAAAGACAATGCTGATAAGGCCAAGGAGAAAAAAGGAAAAGTGGAGATAACCTACTCAAATTATGTAATCAATAAGGGCGTGCCGGATTCGGCATTCAACTGAGCAGCCACTTATTCTTCGATGATCTCATCCTTGGCATTGGCCAATATGGCCGGTGTGATCTTTCTCAACGGGTTCTTCCGGTTGTCTTCATAACCATTGCGCCTGTTGATAATATCAATACACTCGAAAAGAGAAGTAATAAAAGAGGAAGTATCAGCTTTATCTTTACCCGCAATGTCAAATGCCACGCCATGATCGGGTGAGGTACGTACAGCAGGCAGTCCGGCAGTATAATTCACACCTTCGCCGGAGGCAAGGGCTTTGAAAGGAATAAGGCCCTGGTCGTGATACATGGCCAGCACGGCATCAAACTTCTCAAAAGAACGGCGGGCAAAAAAAGCATCAGCACTGTAAGGACCCACTACCAGTATATTACTGTTTTTCGCTTCCCGGATGGCCGGTTTTATGATGGTCTCTTCCTCATTGCCGATGAGTCCCTCATCCCCTGCATGCGGGTTAAGGCCAAGCACGGCAATGCGTGGTTTATCAATGCCGAAATCTTTTTGAAGGCTCCGGTTGATGATATTTAGTTTACTCAGTATAGCTTCTTTGGTAATATGCTTCGCAATTTCACCCACCGGCACATGTTCGGTAACCAGGGCCACCCTGAAGTTGCCGGCACAAAGCATCATCACCACATCATTTGCACCAAAAATTGTTTTAAGGTAGGGTGTGTGACCGGTATAGGTAAAGTCAGGCGATTGAATATTCTTTTTATGAACCGGGGCAGTAACAAGCCCGTCAATTTGCTTTTGCTTTAATGCAGCCACGGCTGTCTGTAGCGAAAGCACAGCATATTTGCCACCGGTTTCAGTAAGCTGGCCCGGAGTAACCTGCACATCTTCCTCCCAGCAGTTAAATACGTTAACCTGCTTATGGTTTATTCGGGTAAAATCCTTGATAATAGAATAAGTAATATTCAGTTCAGGAAGGGATTTACGGTAAAAATTGATCACTTTATTTGAGGCAAAGATCACAGGTGTGCAATGCTCAAGAATACGGTTGTCGGAAAAGGTCTTAATGATAAGTTCGATGCCTATCCCGTTCAGATCACCGCAGCTGATACCAATTACTGGTTTTGAGTAATTCATTCTTAACAGATTGTGGTAAAAATAAGGATTTTGAGCCAGCCATCCGGAACGGGTAGTAAAAACCCCATCATACGATGGAACGTTTACGATATCCGATTGTGCAAGTACTCAATTGTACATGAAAAGTTACGTTTACGTTGTAATTCTAAGTAAATACTCGCACTTTAGCACCGAAAAACTATAGTTTCTCTTTAGTGGCTGTTGAGTGTTGGTGCTACTGAAAGTCTGTAACAGCCGAAGAGAAATATTTGGTGTTTCGTCAAAATCCAATTACTGAAAAACCGAGATCCTAAATCTGTGCTATGAACAAACTTTACCTGCTACTTGTGTCAGCCTTTGTGCTGATATCAGGGCCATTTGACCGTTTGAATGCGCAATGCCCGGCTTCTTACACACAAGCCCAGTTGAACTGGGATAACCTTGACCTCTATTATAACAGCGGTCTTAATGTTGCTCCGTATGGTTACAGGGTAAGCAGTACCAACTTTACGTATGTAACAGATGCCATGGAGCAAACACAGCGATTTGCCATAGGCTCCAACTATCTTACGCTGGCCACCAGCAATGCGGCTATTATCAATCCTGGCGCTGGATTAAGCGCAGAGAATGCCACACATACTGGTGAATTAGCAGGATATACAGGCGAGGATGCCCAGTTTAACCCCAACGCAAACGGGCAAACCATCACCATTACTTTCAATAACCCGGTCAGGAATGTTTTCTTTACGCTGTATGATATAGACAGAGCCGCTGTGATAACCGTAACAGCAGCAGATGCTTCAGCAGTACCCCTTGTGGTAAATGCTGCAACACAGGGAGGAACTATTCTTACGGTGGCCGGTGCGCCCGGTAAGGTGATTTCTGATCTTACAAATACAGCACTTGGTAATGCAAGTAATGCGGGCAGTGCTACGATAGGAGTGGCGGGAACAGCCCTTACACCGGTGAAAACTATTACCATCACGTGTACCACTATCGGTACTGACCCTGTTTTTTGGATGTCTGATATTAATGCCTGTGTAACGGGCAGTTTTCCCACTAACTATCACCAGGCCACCAGCAACCGCCCATTTGTTGGTCCCACGCAGAATATGCCCGATTACTTCCTGGTAACACCCGATAATAACTCAGCGTATTATTTAGATCCTGCTACCGGCAGGGCGAGGGAGTTGTTTATAGATGCCACACGGAATTATATCAACTCATTTGGCTATGATCCCTTCAACAAATACCTCTACTATATAAATGAGAATACTACGGTAGATTATACCAACAAACAGATTAAACGTTATGATTACATCACCGAAACAAGTTCGGTGTGGGTGACCGATGTAACAGCGGCACCGCTGAATATTCCAACGTTCAACTCGGGTATTGAATCTGCGGGATGCGCATACTACGATGGTGCTCTCTATTTCGGTATAGAGGGAGGCACACACTCCAACGGAGGAAGCCCGGCCACTATCACCACCCGGGAAACGATCATTTACCGTATAAATATGGATGCCAGCAATAACCCGGTTAGTGCGGTACAGGTATATGCCACCAATGCCTCCACCAGTGGTACCGGTACACAAACCAGTATTCATGACTGGGGCGATTTTATTATCAAGAACGGTGTGATATACAACTTTAATACGGCGAGAAACAGCTGCGGCATGGGTTGTTCTAATTACGCACAAAGTAAGTTTCATCATTATGACCTGATGACAGGTGCCGTTACCAATGTGTATAACAACCCTGGTACCACAACCTGGAATGGCCAGGCTGGTATGACCTGGAATCAGGGTTTGTATTACTTCAGGCCTGGTGCGGGAACCAACTCTGTTGTTGGTTCGTATAATGAAGCCGGAGTTTGTGGTGCTTCTACCACCATCACGGTAGTGGGAGGCGGTACGGCCTGGCCCGGCGGCTCAGGCGATGCATCTGATCCCTTCAGGCCTAAGTGTGATTTTGGCGATGCACCCGCCAGCTATGATCCTTATTCAGATCCGGCAACACAAAGCCCCGCTGTACATGAACGGGCCGATACCATGTGGATAGGAACAACCACTTCACAGGCAACATCCTGGAGCAGGGAGTATTTTAAGATCGGCACCACCGGCAGCGATGATACAGATAATGGCATAGCCACCGTTCCGTTTTTACAACCCGGGCCCAGCACTGCCAGTTATCTTGTACAGGTTTCCCTTTACAATAACACCACTTCAAATGCAAGGCTGATAGCCTGGCTTGACTTTAATGGAAATGGTACATTCGATGCAGCAGAAGCAGCCACACTGATACCGGCCGGAGATATCACCCCTTCTTCATCCGTTCAGACACGTTACCTGTACTGGCCTTCTATCAGCGTGAGCGGGTCACTTACTGCCGGTACATATACTTACCTGCGTATGAGAATCACTAATGCGACAGCCGGTATGACCACCAGTCATGCCACCGGCTATTTTGAAAAAGGTGAAGTGGAAGATTACAGGGTTCCTGTAGACAACTTCCCGCTGGCCAGCCAGCTGCTGGATTTCAAAGCCATGCTGGAAAATAAAACCGTAAAGCTTGACTGGAAGGTGGCTGAAGATGCTAATGTGTTTTCCTATGAAGTGGAAAGAAGTCTTGATAACAACAACTGGACAAAAGTGACAACCACTCAGGCTAAAGGCACCAACGGCACCTGGAGCTACCAGTCAGCCGATAACAGCCCGCTTAAAGGAAAATCTTTCTACCGGCTTAAGATTATCGAGGGAACAGGCTTTAGCTACAGCCCGGTAAGAACGGTAAGTTTTGATGAATTTAATTTCAACCTGGTCGATATTTTCCCGGTACCTGCTAAAGATAAAGTAAGCCTGAAAGTGGATATCAATGAGGCGGCAGATGCAGAAATAGAATTACTGAACGCACAGGGAAAAATTGTTTACACCGGCAGGCGAAAACTCGAAGGTGGTCAGCAGGTGATTGATCTTACATTCCCGCCCGGCATCAGTTCAGGAGTGTATCTGCTCAGGATTACAGCCGGCGGAAAATTGATACGGGAAAAACTTGTTATTACTAAATAAAAAATAAGCTTTGCTACCGGCAGTGTTCACAAGATAACAGGAATGCTGCTTAATAATAACCAATATCTAATATCTGAACATGAAAAAACCAGCGAACCTGCTGCTGATTGCAGCAATCACCATCATGGCCGGTATTTTTGTAATCCAAAAAAACAGGCCCGCCAGTCAAGTAACAGAAAAGGAAGAACAGCTTCAAGAGCATGAAAATGAGGAAGAGGAAGAAGAAAATGGAGCTGACAAGCAGTTAACCACCTGGTTCCAGGGAAGGGCTTACCCTAACCCTTATAACCTCGGTGAAAAATATGAACGTGCCTGGGACCAGGTTAAAAATATTAAAGAGCAAACGCTGCGTTATTACCGGGGCACTTCCTTTGCCAACTGGGCAACATTGGGCCCATGCGTGGATGGACTCGGCCAGATAGGCGGCCGTATCAAATGCCTGGCGATAGATCCGGCAAACAGCAATAATTTATGGGTGGGCTCTGCCAGCGGCGGTATCTGGAAATCTATAGATGCAGGTGCCAACTGGACCTACGTTCCAACCGGCTTAAATGTATTAGGCGTATCATCCATTCTTATTGATCCTGCCAATTCCAATACCATTTATGCCGGTACCGGTGAAGTTTACCGGGTTGATACGTCGAATATCGGTTTCAATGTATGGAAGACAAGAGGCACTTATGGCATCGGCATCATAAAAAGTACTGATGGCGGGGCCACCTGGGCAAAAGTGATGGTGAAAAATACATCGCAGTTATTTGCCATCCAGAAAATGAAATTCAGCCCGTTCAGCAGCGATACCATTTATGCTTGTGCCACAGATGGCCTGTATCGTTCTGCCAACAATGGCAGTACCTGGAGCCAGATACTCGCCAAAACTTATGTGAAAGATATTGCCATTAACCCGGTAAACAGTGCCCAGATAGTGGTGAGTGTGGGTAATATGGTAAATCCGGACAAAGGGATATACCGCACAACCAACGGAAATACCGCGTCGCCCACATGGAGCAAGATCACAACCGGTTTGCCCGCTTCATTTGAAGGGTCCATTACATTAAGTAATGTAGGGGCAGGTGAAATGATTGCCAGCATTGGTATGAGTTCAAGTACGGCTGCTTCCAACAGGGAAATATACCGTTCGACTAATTTTGGCTCCACCTGGGCTGTTGTCGGAGGCACCACTTCCACCACCACCACGAACCATTGCTCCTACCAGTTTTGGTTTGCTCATGCGGCAGCAATCAATCCGTTTGCAACAGACTCAATCATGTTTGCGGGGGTGGGATGGTACAGGTACCGGATTTCCAACACTACCCGTACCACGGTTTCAGCTTCAACAGTGCATGCTGATGTGCATGATATCGTATTTGATCCTGCTATCCGCGGCCGCATTTATGTATGTTGCGACGGGGGCGTATTCAGAAGCACGAATGGCGGAGTAAACTTTTCTGCCAGGAATAATGGTCTGAGGGCTACACAATTCTATGCTTCTCTTGGTGTATCATCTAATGTCGCCTCACCCAACCGGATGATCGGTGGATTGCAGGATAACGGCCAGGTATTGTTCAACGGTTCACAATGGAACCAGGTAGGCTGGGCGGGTGGCGATGGAACCTCTTGCGCAATAGACCCCTTTAACCATAATAATATGCTGGCAAGCCGTGATGCCAAACAGGTATTCCGTTCAACAGACGGAGGCACCTCTGGCGGCGCAGTTACCAACTACTGGGGTTTCGATGCAGATTCCCGTACCGGGTTTGTAGCTCCGCTGGCATTCAGCCGTTCCACTTCAGGGGTGGTATACCTCGCCAGTGATAACCTGCACAAAAGCACCAACAGCGGCGGCACCTTTACAAACGATCCGACAGCGGCCAATGCCAATACTGCCACCAACTACATTGAGGCAAGAAATAAGACAGCTATTGCACTGGCAGTTTCACGCACTGATGCCAATAAAGTATATGTTTCCACTTCCAACTTTGCACAGGAAGATAATGACGATAACCATATTATCATTACCGGTCAGCCCAACCTGCTTCGTACCACTACAGGCGGCACACCATTTACCAGTATAAAAGGCACCCTTCCAGACAGGTTTGTAACAGATATTGCTATCAGTCCGACAAATGACGACAGCGTATTCGTTACTCTGGGCGGTTTCGGTACAGCCCACGTTTATGTAACCGGCAATGGAGGTACCACATGGACGCCACTAGGTGGAATAGGCGGCAGCGGACGTATCAACGCTACTTTGCCTGATGTACCCTTTAATGCTATCGTATTTGACCCGGTTGATTCAAAGATCATTTATGCCGGCTGCGACTTTGGTGTATATGTAAGCTCCGACAGGGGCGCCACCTGGCTGGATTACAGCACCGGGTTCTCAGATGCCACATTGGTAATGGACCTGCAGATAAGTTCAGACAACAAACTGATTGCAGCCACTCACGGAAAGGGCGCCTTCAGAAGTGATCTGTTTACAGGATCAACAGTGTTGCCGGTAAGACTGCTTGAGTTCAATGGCGAAAACAACGGCGACAAAAATAAACTGACCTGGAAAGTGTCGCAAGAACAAGACCTCAGCGGTTACCAGTTGCAAAGAAGCAGCGATGGTATGAATTATCAAACGATCGCCACCGTTTCTTCCCGCAACAGTTCAACCCAAACCACATACAGTTATAACGATCATATCGGTGCTGTAAATGCAGAATATTATTATCGCCTGAAGGTTGTTAATAACGATGGCAGCTTTACGTATTCAGCCGTGGTGTTCATCAGGGCTGTAAGTAAGAGTTCCTTCTCGGTTGCGGGCAACCTGTTTACAGATTATGTGGTGCTGAAGTACACAATTGCAAAGGATGAAACGATCACCCTCAGTTTCTTCAACACCGGCGGGGCTCTTGTAAGAAGAGAGCAGCACAAAGCCACAGCGGGTACAGGTATATATACATTGTACGGACTGGCCGGCCAGCCTTCCGGCACCTACCTGCTTCATGTAGCAGCCGGTGAACTGAAGCAAACATTTAAACTGGTTAAGAAAAACTAATCATAAACTCGGTAGCTGGTTATTATTGCAGGTTATCCTGCAAAACCTCCCCGGAAACGGGGAGGTTTTTTACTTCTGGCGCAGGCCTCTATTTTTGCATGGAATGTACACACTCAAAAAATCGCTCGGGCAGCATTTCCTGAAAGATGAAAATATCTGTCGCAAAATTGTGGCTGCGCTGAAAGATCATCCCTTTACCCAACTACTGGAAGTGGGTCCCGGCGGCGGTGCACTGACAAAATACCTGCTTCAACTGGAGAATATATCCTTTAAAGCAGTAGAACTGGATGCAGAAAAAGTAGATTACCTCATCCGAACCTATCCAGCTATTGAAAATAAGATCATCCATAAAAGTTTTCTGGAAACAGACAAGCCGTTTGAAGGACCATTTACCGTGATTGGCAACTTTCCTTATAATATTTCCACTCAAATACTTTTCCGCCTGCTGGAATGGAAGAATGATGTGGAATGTGTGGTGGGAATGTTTCAGAAAGAAGTGGCTCAACGGGTGGCTGCCGGCCCAGGCAATAAAATCTATGGAGTGCTGAGCGTGCTGGTACAGGCTTTTTTTGATGTGCAATATCTCTTTGATGTGCATGAAAACAGTTTTCAACCCCCGCCCAAAGTGAAAAGCGGCGTGATAAGACTGCTGCCTGCCAAAGACAAACCGGAAATGCGGTCGGAGAAAGACTTCTTCTTATTGGTAAAAACTGCCTTCAATCAGCGCAGAAAAACACTCAGAAATGCAGTAAAAACTTTGTTCGATGCAGCGGTTTTGGAAGATGAACTGTTTAATAAAAGAGCAGAGCAATTAAGTATTCAGCAATTTGCAGCTTTAACATTCAGGATGCGATGAACAAAGTGATCATTACAGGTAAATGCCACCAACTGCTGCCCGAACGGTTACAAAATGCCGGGCTGAATGTGCTCTATATGCCACAGGTAACGCCGGAGGAACTTGACCCACTGCTGCCGGGAACAGAAGGACTCGTGGTAACCACAAGGATAAAAGTTGATAAGGTCCTTATTGATAAAGCAACCGGCCTGAAGTGGATCGGGCGCCTTGGCAGCGGTATGGAAATGATCGACACCGTTTATGCTGAATCAAAAGGTATTCAATGCATCAGCAGCCCCGAAGGTAACCGGAATGCCGTGGCAGAACATACGCTGGGTATGCTGCTGAACCTGCTGAACAATATCACAACATCACGTGATGAAATAAAAAAGGGAATATGGAAACGAGATGAGAACAGGGGTACTGAACTCAGCGGAAAAACTGTAGGTATAATTGGCTTTGGTAATACCGGAAGCAGTTTTGCCCGGCTGTTATCTTCTTTTGGAGTAACCGTTCTTGCCTTCGACAAATACAAATTCGGCTTCGGAAAGGATTATATAAAAGAAGCAAGCCTGGAGCAGATAGCCCGCTATGCAGAAGTGATCAGCTTTCATGTACCGTTGACCGATGAGACATTTCATATGGCTGACGCCGCTTTTTTTCAAAGGCTGGAGCAGTGCCCCTGGTTTCTGAATACTTCCCGTGGAAAAGTAGTAAGCCTTCCGCAAATTATCAGTGCCATTAATGAGAACAGGATTGCCGGGGCAGGACTGGATGTGCTGGAGAATGAGCGGCTTGATACCTATACCGGTGAGGAAAAACAGCAGTTGCAATGGCTGCTGGATCAGCCCAATGTTATTATTACTCCGCATATAGCCGGATACAGCCATGAGGCCTTCCGTAAAATGGCTGAGATACTGCTGGAGAAACTGGGGTTGTAATTCAACATTTTGTTTAGATAACCGGAGTGAAATACCAACGGATGATGCCCCTGAATTACGACAACCTGTATGAATTTGCAAAACAATAGTTTGGTTAAAAAAGCCAGCGGAGTTTCCGCATTTAAAAAATAGTTTTATATCTTTACCGACTAATTATTTGCAACGCTTCAGTTAACCCTGGGGCGTTGTTATTTTTTTGCTTCCGTGAAAGAAAAGCACTTACACGGTAAAAACAAGGAGGTGAATATGAGTGCAATCCAGTACGTGACAAAGGAAACACTTGAACAAATGAAGGCAGAGTTGCAGCGGATGAAAGCTGTTGACAGGCCGGCTGCCAGTAAAGCTATTGCAGAAGCAAGGGAGAAGGGTGACCTGAAAGAAAATGCAGAATACGATGCAGCCAAAGAAGCACAGGGTATCCTCGAAGCTAAGATAGCTGCATTTGAAGGCTCACTCGCCAACATAAGGGTGCTGGATGAAGGCAGTATTGATACCAGCAAAGTTTCTATACTGACCAAAGTAACCCTCACCAACCTGGGAACAAAAAAGCAGGTTACGTATAAAATAGTAAGCGAAAAGGAAGCCGACCTGAAGGCCGGAAAAATTTCTGTTACCTCACCCATAGGCAAAGGTATTTTGGGAAAACAAGTGGGAGAAACTGCGGAAGTGCAGGCGCCCGCCGGTGTGCTTCGGTTCAGGATCGATGAAATTACTGCCTGATTACAGCCGGCAATATTTATAAAAGGTTCTGCATTGTCAGAGCCTTTTTAGTTACAAGGATGAGTGTAGCTTTGCAGGGTGAACTGGCAACGGATCAAATATTACCTTTTCACAGTTAAATCAAAAATGTTTGGTGGCATGACTATTTTTTCCAGGATCATAGCAGGCGAAATACCCTCGTATAAAATAGCAGAGAACGAAAAGTTCTATGCCTTTCTGGATATATTTCCGATCAGGGAAGGGCATGTGCTGGTAGTGCCTAAAAAAGAAGTGGACAACCTGTTTGACCTGCCGGCAGAGTACCTCAACGAAATGCTGCTGTTTGCACAGCCCATAGCCAAAGCCATCGAAAAAGCATTTGATTGTAATCGGTGTGGTATTTCTGTTATTGGACTGGAAGTGCCACATGCACATATTCACCTGGTACCCATCAATTCTGCCAACGACCTGAACTTCACCCGGTCCAAACCACAGGCATCTGCGGAAAGCCTGAAAGCTGTGCAGGAAAAAATTCTGGCGGCTCTGTAATTACCTTGGTGATACCCTGCCCGGATTTTTCCGGATAAAATCTTCCCAGCCTTTCAGCGAACCGGCTGTTTTTCCTTTTATTGATCTTGACTGATAATAATGACACATGGCCACAGCCAGTGCATCGGTGGCATCCAGTTGTTTGGGGGTTTCTTTGAAATGCAGCAACAACTGCAGCATTTTCTTTACCTGTTCTTTATCGGCGTTACCGTTGCCGGTAATGGATTGCTTTACTTTTTTCGGAGAATATTCGGTTACTTCCAGGCCATGCCGCATGGCGGCAGCGATCGCCACTCCCTGCGCCCTGCCAAGCTTCAGCATACTCTGCACATTTTTGCCAAAGAATGGCGCTTCAATAGCAAAGTCTGTAGGCTGATATTTAGTAATAAGTCCGCTGACGGTATTAAAGATCAACTGAAGCTTTTTGTAGCCATCCTTTATTTTACCTGGCTTTAGCACGCCAAGGTCAATCAGCTCGGATTCATTGCCTTTAACAGCTATCAGGCCATATCCCATCGCAATGGTGCCGGGATCAATTCCAAGGATTATTTTATCAGGCTTTTGCAAACAGCAGTGTATTTTTATGCGGGTTTGTTAAACAGAAGAAACAAAACAAGCTACATACAAGATTAATGAAGCTGAACCGAAATAGCAAAATCTTCATCAATTACTTCCTGGGGCCATTACTGTTCATCTGGCTTTCCTGGTCTATTTACCGGGAAATAAAAAGCCAGCCGGATATACAATCTGCATGGAATGAGATACGCAGCGCTTTGGGCAGCAGTCAATCCTGGAAACTGGCAGCCGTTGTTTTACTCATGATCGTCAATTGGTCGGTGGAAGCAATCAAGTGGAAGATCTCGGTAAGTTCTGTACAGCGGGTAAGTTTTTTCAAGGCGTTAAAGGCCGTTCTGTCGGGTGTGTCTTTTTCTGTCAGCACACCTAACAGGGTGGGCGAATACCTGGGACGTGTATTATATATGGATGATGGCAACCGTCTTCGCACCATTTCATTAACCATTGTTGGCAGTATCAGCCAGCTCATCATTACCATCCTGATGGGCGTTATTGGTATCATTGTATTGCGGCAGCAGATAGAGAGCAGCAATCTCATCTCTGGTATCTGGATACGGGTGTTGATTTACGGCACACTGGCTGTACTGGCAGTTTTAACACTATTTTATTTCAGGTTGTCGTGGCTGATAAAGTGGGTTGATCGTTTACCAGGAAGTAACAGGTTTGTTTACCTCGTAAAAGCGCTGGAGGGCTTTGATGCAACTTTACTGCTGAAGCTGTTGTCATTATCGCTGCTGCGCTTTTTGGTATTTATGGTGCAGTATTACCTGTTATTTGATTTATTCGGAGTGGAGCTTGCCTGGTGGCAGGTTTTTTGGTCGGTGAGTGTGTCGTTCCTTGTAATGGCAGTGATCCCGACCTTTGCCATTGCTGAACTGGGCCTGCGTGGAAGAGTGGCACTCAGCCTGGTGGGGTTATTCAGCAGCAATGAGATCGGTATCATTTTCACCACCGCCGGTATCTGGTTCATCAACCTGGTAATCCCGGCCATAGCAGGCAGTTTATTAATTTTGAGTATCAAAAAAGTATATAACACCGATAACAAAGCAGGCGATAGTAAAACGAATTGATGCAATTACTTTTTAAAAGATAAATTCAACGGATATATGAAACGGATCAGATTTGCAGCCCCACTACTCTTGTTGCTGTTTGGTTTTTCAAAAGAGATACATAAAACACCGCCGCCGCAAACCTTCTGCGGTATCAATAATGTAGCTTTCAAAGTGGATGAAGAAGTTTCGTTCACCGTTTATTATGCCGTGGCCGGTATATATGTAAATGCCGGCACTGCCACCTTCACCAGCAAACTGGAAACCCTGAACAACCGCCCGGTATACCACGTAACCGGTGAGGGAAAGACAAATGCTTCCTACGACTGGATCTATAAAGTGCGGGATAAATACGAAACCTATATTGATACTGCCACCATGCAGCCCCTGAAATTTGTACGCAACGTAAACGAAGGGGGTTATAAAAAATACCAGAATATCACTTTTAATAAATCCGCTAATACGGCTATTGCCACCGACGGTGTTTTCAAAGTACCCGCCTGTGTGCAGGATGTGGTAAGCTCGATGTACTATGCCCGTAACCTGGATTTTTCCAAATTAAAGCCTGAAGACAAGATACCCTTCTCGATGTTTCTGGACAACGAAGTGTTCAACATGTATATCCGCTATGTCGGCAAAGAACAGATCAAGACCAAGTACGGTAAATTCAATGCTATTAAAATAAAACCGCTGCTGCTCAAAGGCCAGATATTTGAAGGCGGTGAACAGATGACTGTTTGGGTGACCGACGATCAGAACCACATTCCGGTAAGGGTGGAAAGTCCGCTGGTGGTGGGTAAGGTTAAAGTAGACATGATGAGCCACGCCAACCTGCGCCATCCGCTCACTTCATTGGTAAAGAAAAAATAAGAATTTCAACACAGGGTGACTGAGGATTTGAGTTGCACAGAGAAATGCATCTTGAGAACTAAAATTCTGTGTATCTCTGTTACTCTGTATCCCTGTGTTGGCCCCCCTGAGACCCCTTTTTTACATTTCATCCAGTTTGAAAAACTCTTTCGGTCTTATTCCTCTTTCAGTTTGCTGCAGGGTGCAGCATTCGTATA
>JAEUVM010000072.1 GCA_016787125.1 Chitinophagaceae bacterium
GGCGGATAAAAAAGGAAAAATGAACAACTACGAACTGATGGTGATCTTCACCCCTGTTCTGAGCGATGATGAGTTCAAAGCCGAGCAAAAAAAATATGCGAAGCTGGTAACTGATGCCGGTGGCTCCATCGTGGCAGAAAACCCCTGGGGACTGAAATCCCTGGCCTACCCGATCCAGAAAAAAACAACGGGCCTCTACTGGGTACTGGAATTTACAGCCAGTCCCGATTTCATTGAAAAAATGAAGATCCAGATGCTGCGTGACGAATCAGTGCTTCGTCACCTGTGCACCAAACTCGATAAATACGCCGTCGAGTACAATGCAAGAAAGAAAAGTGGTGTAAAATCAGCAACCGAAAAAGCAGTGGAGGCTTAATATCATGGCAAAAAACGAAATCAAATACCTCACCGCTATTAAAAGCGATAAGAGAGAAAAGAAATTCTGCCGTTTCAAGAAATATGGCATTCGCTACATTGATTATAAGGATGTGGAGTTTTTGAAAAAATTCCTGAACGAGCAGGGTAAATTGCTTCCCCGCCGCCTCTCCGGTAACAGCCTGAAATACCAGCGCAAAGTATCGGATGCAGTGAAAAAAGCCCGCCAGATGGCCTTATTGCCTTACGTAACAGACCTTTTGAAGTAAAAAGCTGCGAGTGATGAGTAGCGAGTGACGAGTTAAAGTCTCGTAACTCACAACTCACAACTCGTAACTAAAAACATAAACAATGGAAATCATTTTAATACAAGACGTAGATAATCTCGGCGCCAAAAACGAGGTGGTGAAAGTGAAGAACGGCTATGCCCGTAACTTTCTCCTGCCCCGCCAGCTCGCCGTGGAAAATAACCCCAGCAACAAAAAGCAGCTCGAAGAGCGCCTGAAGCAGGTGAAAAAGAAAGAAGAGAAAATGCTTGCCGAAATCAACAGCGTTATCTCCAAACTGGCTGAAGCCCCGATTAAACTGGGCGCTAAAACCGGTACCAGCGGTAAGATTTTCGGAAGCATCACTTCCCTCCAGCTCAGCCGTGCCATACGTGAACAAAGAGGATATGAGATCGACCGCAAGAAGATTTCTATCCCTGAAGATGTAAAAGAGCTCGGTACTTACAAAGCCACTATTGATTTTGGCAATGGTAAAAGCACCGAGGTTGATATTGAGATCGTGGCCGAATAAGCAGAATCATTTCGCACCATAGCAGCCCTTTCCAACGGAAGGGCTTTTTTTTGCCCCGCTTAGTGACTAAAAACCAGTCGGTTATGATAATAAATGTCCTGCCGCAGAAATAGCAGGAAAAAAATGACAACATATCATGGAAAAAACCGTTAATTTGTCTTGCATTTAGTGCTCTTTCAGTTTTACAAGTCCTGAACGTCTCGAAAAACCGTTGAATGTTCATAGGGTACTGTTACTGTTGACACATTTTTTTTCTTAAAACCTCTAAAATGAACATTTACGTAGGAAACCTCAGCTGGAACCTGAAAGATCAGGACTTAGCCAATCTTTTCAGCCCTTATGGCGAAGTAACAACCGCCAAGATTATCAATGACAAATTCACCAACCGCAGCAAAGGCTTTGGCTTTGTTGAAATGACCAACGATGACCAGGCACAAGCAGCTATCGCAGCTCTCAACGGCAGCGAAGTGGATGGCCGCAACATCGTGGTAAACGAAAGCCGTCCTAAAGCCGACAATGGCGGCGGTGGCGGTGGCTTCAAGAAAAGAAGCTTCGGTGGCGGCGGTGGCGGCTACAAAGGTGGCGGCGGCGGCGGCTACAAAGGTGGTGGCGGCGGCGGCTACAAAGGTGGCGGCGGCTACAAAGGCGGTGGCGATTACAACAAAGATTATTGATTGTAAAATACAACTGCGCTTTAAAGCCTGGTTCTGCAAAGAGCCGGGCTTTTTTTTATTCTGCTATATCTTCTCCGCAGCTTCTTCGCCCGTATTGATCGCCCCTTCCATAAATCCCTGCCAGTCGGCCAGGTGTTCGCCGGCAAAATGAGTGTGTATATGCGAACGCTTCAGAATGGGCATCACCCGAAACCACTGGCCCTTTCCATATAAGGCATAGGCACCGCGGCTGAATTCATCATTGCCCCAATAGTAATTCGTCTGCCGCTCCCAATTATCTTTCACATTCTTAAAATGCGGCGATAATGTCTGCAATATCATTTCCTTCTTCCAGTCGTCACTTTGATTGGCCACCACTGCTGCCTTTTCACCAATGGTATAAGAGATAAGCACACCCTTTTTAGACGATTGATTCTTTGTGGCGTGATAAAAATAGTGTGGTGACTGATCTGTAACCATATCAAAACTTTCGTCTTCCCAAAACCGCTTTTCAAACAGTACCGGGTTTTTGTTTATGCGGGCATATTGCAGTTCATTCATTGCATTCACCTGGTCAGCAGGCAAACCTGGCTCCCATTTGATTTTCTTTACGGCAAAAGTGGGCGCCGTACAAATCAGTTTATCAGCCGTAAACTGCTGCCCATTCTCGCAGTACACGGTTACACCGCCTTTCAGGTTCTGCACCACCCTTTTTACCGCATGCTGCAGTTTTATTTTATCAGCACCGATCTTTTCTGCAATGCGCTTTGCCAGCATACTGTTGCCGCCTTTTATCTTCAGGTCCATTTCATTTTTCTCGCTGCTCTCAGCATACTCAGCCAGTGCCGCAAAGGCTGATACACTGCGGATGGTTTCGCCAAAGTCGGTACTGTCGAGCAGTTCCCGCAGGTCAAGGTCACGGCCCTCGCAACCGTTGTTTACCAGGAAACGCCACCAGTCCATCTTATCCAGTTTCAGCTTATCGGCCTGGCTAAGTTTGGGATAATTATCGATGATGGATTGAAACTTCTTCTTCCAGCCTTCGCTGTAATCCCACTGCCCGGGTTTGAAATATTCTCCTTTGTAAATAAGATGTGATTCAAACTGGTTGTTCAGCAGTTCCAGCCCGAATTCATTGCTGAGATTGATCAGCCGCTCATGCGAATTGCCCACCCATTCAGCCCCCAACTCAATGATGAGATTCTCTTTCTCATCTATGGTATGTGAGAATACCCGGCCACCGATGCGGTTTCTCGCTTCGAGAATGATGAAATCAATTTTCTTTTTATGGAGAAAATGGGCCGCTGCCAGTCCGGCAAACCCTGCCCCAAGGATGATCACCTTAGGCCGTTTGCCAATCACAATTCCGCCAAAGCCGGAAGTAGCCAGCAATAAGGCGGCCGCAGAAATAGAACTGTCTTTGATAAACTGTCGGCGGGAACTCATAAGGAAGGGTGTTTTGGTTATCACCCAATTTCCGCATTTTATCCCTAATCACCAATAGTAGTCTGCCTATCAGCATATCATCACATCAGCATATCATCTAATCGGCTTTCTTCACACTTCCAGCCCCGCTGATATTCTGGCTCACCACAGCATTGCCTTTATAGCGTACATCACCGGCCCCTGACACATGCACATCCAGTTTCACACTGGCAAATACGTCTGCATCACCCGCACCGGAAATAGAAACTTTTACATTCTCCGCTGCCAGGTCAAAGCATTTCACTTCTGTGCTTCCGCTGCCATCAATGTCAAGATCTTTGGTCTCACCCTTCAGGGAAACGGTGCCGGCACCACTCAGGCTGGCTTTTACCACAGGTGCTTTCAGGTCCATATTCACTTCAGAGGCACCACTGAGCCGGAAGGAAATTGACTCCGCATTCGTTATCCTTCCTTCAGAATAATAATCGCAGGCGCCCGATGCATCAAAGCGGCTGTATTGCGGACTGGCCAGGTATACTTTGATGCCCTTGGTGGTCTTCAATTGAGTATTGTCCTTTTGGTAAATATGCAGGGTGCCGTTCCTGTTTTCAATAATGATATACGGAAGCAGGTTTTCATCCGTTTCCACCCGCACGGTGGTGGTTGAATCCTGCTTTACATACACGTCAGCATTTCCGCTTACATCCACACCACTAAAGGATGTGGTACTCCGGGTCTCCGATTTGATCACGCCATTGCCTTTGATCCGCTTACCTCCCAAAAAGCAGGAAGAAACAAGGATGGCAACAAGAGGCAGCAGGAACAGTATCTTTTTCATATAAGTGGTTTTTGGTAAATAAAGGTAACGAAGGCTACTCCCCTAAGACGCCGGAACCTTCCCACAAGTTACCACCCCATCCCCCCAGCCAATTAGCTAATTTCCAAATTTCCAAATCATTACATTTTCCTTTTTT
>JAEUVM010000110.1 GCA_016787125.1 Chitinophagaceae bacterium
TCGCTGCTCGGTTTTGGTATAGATTACCTATTTCTTGCACTGGCCCCTGCTTATGAGTGGTTATTTCTCGGTCGTGTAATTGCAGGTATTACTGGTGCCAGTTTTACCACTGCCGCCGCTTATATTGCCGACATCAGTACGCCTGAAACAAGGGCCAAGAACTTTGGAATGATCGGCGCAGCTTTTGGCCTTGGCTTCGTCATTGGCCCTGCACTCGGCGGATTGCTGGCGGGCCTTGGTACCCGTGCACCCTTTTATGCCGCTGCTATACTCTGCCTGCTGAATGCGCTGTATGGTTATTTTGTTTTACCCGAATCACTCAGCAAAGAAAAACGCCGCCGCTTTGAATGGAAGCGGGCCAACCCGGTGGGCTCTTTGTTATTCCTGAAAAAAACAAAAGGCATTGGCGCACTGGCGCTCTGCTACTTTCTTATTTATCTCGCTGCACAGGCGGTACAGGGCAACTGGAATTTTTATACCATTCATCGTTTTCAATGGAGCGAAAAGATGGTGGGCATTTCACTCGCTGTGGTAGGCTTACTTGTAGGGGCGGTGCAGGCGGGGCTCACAAGAGTGCTTACTCCGAGACTTGGTCATGAAAAAAGTATTTACTACGGCTTGCTATTATATACTATCGGTCTTATCATGTTTGGCTTTGCCAACCAGGGCTGGATGATGTTTGCCTTCCTCGTACCGTATTGCCTCGGTGGTATTGCCGGCCCCTCACTACAGTCTTCACTGGCAGCCCATGTGCCTGCCACGCAACAGGGCGAACTGCAAGGGGCGCTTACCAGCCTGATGAGCCTTACCACCATCATCGGTCCGCTGATCATGAATAATCTCTTTACTTATTTCACCGGTAAAAAAGCACCGTTTCATTTTCCGGGTGTTTCGTTTGAGCTCGCCGCTTTCTTTATGCTTTGCAGCCTGGTGATCGCCTGGCATGTATTCAGCAAAGAAAGAAAGATGAAGCTGAGCACTGCTGCCTGAGGTTTCGTAACTTGATACTAATAAAACTCATACACCACTATGAGGAAGGGCATAGCTGAACAATTCGGTTTGCGCCACTTTTACGGTTGAATGAACCGGCCCCTGATTGGCCTCAGCGATTGCCTGCCTCTTCTGTTTCCTTAAACTTTAAGACTATGTCTGCACAAACCAACTTCTTTGCCATGGAAACCGCTCCGGCCCGTGCCGAGCTGGAAACATGGGTAAAACAAATTGCCTCCTTTTGCGAAGCACATCATATACACTGGTGTGATGGCTCAAAAGAAGAGTATGACAACCTCTGCGAGTTGCTGGTACACAAAGGCACTTTCATCAAACTGAACCCGGAAAAAAGACCGGGCAGTTATGCCTGCTTCAGTGATCCGAGTGATGTGGCACGGGTGGAAGACAAAACCTTTATCTGCAGCCTTCGTAAAGAAGATGCGGGCCCCACCAACAACTGGATGGAGCCTGTAGCCATGAAACGGATACTGCAAGACCTGATGCAGGGATGTATGAAAGGCCGTACCCTTTACGTCATTCCTTTCTGTATGGGGCCGCTGGGTTCTCCGCTTTCCCGTTACGGTGTACAGATAACCGATTCTGAATACGTGGTGGTGAATATGTATATCATGACACGTATGGGCAACAAAGTATTGCCTTACCTGCAAAAGAAAAGTTATGTAAAATGCCTTCACACAGTTGGCGCACCACTCAATGGTAACCAGAAAGACAGCACCTGGCCTTGTAATCCTGACGTGAAATATATATCACACTTCCCCGAAGAAAGGCTTATCATCTCGTACGGAAGCGGCTATGGCGGTAATGCACTGATGGGTAAAAAATGTTTTGCCCTCCGCATCGCTTCTGTCATGGGAAGGGAAGAAGGCTGGCTGGCCGAACACATGCTGCTGATGGGAGTGGAATCACCCGATAAAGAAAAAACCTATGTGGCTGCCGCCTTTCCAAGCGCCTGCGGCAAAACAAATTTCGCCATGCTGATACCTCCCAAAGAATTTGACGGCTGGAAAATAACCACTGTGGGAGATGATATTGCCTGGATACATAAGAGCGAAGATGGAGAACTCCGTGCCATCAACCCCGAAGCTGGATATTTTGGTGTGGCCCCCGGTACAAACTACAAGACGAACCCCAATGCAATGGAAAGCATTAAGGCCAATACCATTTTTACCAATGTAGCGGTTACTCCGGATAAAGATGTTTGGTGGGAAGGGCTGACCAAAGAACCACCGGAAGGATTGACCGACTGGCATGGTAATGCATGGGATCCTAAAAGCGGTAAACCCGCCGCACATCCTAATTCAAGATTCACCGCACCGGCTTTACAAAACCCTGCCATTGACAGCCAGTGGGATGATCCCAATGGTGTACCAGTGGCCGGTTTCATCTTCGGCGGACGCAGAAGTACAGGAGTGCCGCTCGTTTATCAATCGTTCAACTGGAACTTTGGTGTGTACCTTGCCACCACTATGGGCAGCGAGATGACAGCCGCTGCTTTTGGAGAAATAGGTAAAGTGCGCCGCGACCCCTTTGCCATGCTGCCCTTTATGGGCTATCATATTGGCGACTATGTAAATCACTGGTTGCAATTTGGCCGCGACCTTCCCAACGCCCCACGTATTTTCGGAGTAAACTGGTTCAGCAAAAATGATAAAGGGGAATTTATCTGGCCGGGATTCGGGCAAAATATCCGTGTGCTGAAATGGATAGTGGAAAGGATACGTGGTAAAGCTTCTTCTGTAGAAAGCCCGATCGGCTGGATGCCCCGCTATGAGGATATGGACTGGACCGGCATGGAGAATTTTACCAAAGAAGATTTTGCAAAGATCATGACGGTGGACCGTGAAGCCGGTAAAAAAGAACTGCTCTCTCATGAAGAATTATTTGAACGTATGTATGATAAACTGCCGAAGGAGTTTTTCTTTATGCGTGAACTGTTGTTGTCTGCCCTCTGGCGTTCTCCTGAAAAATGGAGCCTTGAACCCGAAAGAGGGTGACCTCTGATTGATGCCTGCCATTCTAATCTATCCCGCAGGCTGTGGCCTGCGGGATATTGTTTATCTTACTATCAATGAATTTTTATGCCCGGCTGGCTGCATGATCTGTTTACACATACTTCCATTGCACAGACCGTTATCGTGTACGGGCTGGTAATCGCTGCCGGTATTTGGCTCGGCCGTGTTAAGGTTGCCGGTATATCTCTCGGTATTACCTGGGTACTTTTCGCCGGACTTATCTTTTCTTACTTCGGACTTGAAACAGATAAAAACACAGCGCATTTTCTAAAAGAGTTTGGTCTTGTTCTTTTTGTATATGCTGTAGGTCTGCAGGTAGGTCCGGGTTTCTGGGCTTCGCTGAAAAAAAATGCAATGACCAACAACCTGCTGGCATTAGGTATCGTAAGCAGCGGCGTGTTGCTGACGGTTATACTTTTCATTATCAGTAAAAATAATATTGCGGTAATGGCGGGTGTAATGAGCGGCGCCGTAACCAATACTCCCGGGCTTGCTGCTGCACAGGCTGCCGTGGCCGACCTGCATGTAAGCGTGGCCGATCCTTCTCTCATCACATTGGCTTATGCCGTTACTTATCCGCTCGGTGTGTTTGGCATTATCGGTGCGGTACTGTTGCTGAAAAAAATATTCCGTATATCAATAGACAAAGAACAGGAACTGCACCGCAAGCTGGGTGTGCTGCGGGCCAACAGGCCGGTATCTGTTCATCTCCGGCTGGAAAATAAACTGCTGATCGGTCAGCCGCTGCGCAAATTATTTGACCTGCTGAAAGAACCCGTTGTGGTATCGAGAATGTACCACAAAGGCGAGATCATCACACCTACACCTGATCTTATTCTTGCTGAAAAGGATGTGCTGCTGATAGTGGCCTCCCGGCATGAAATGGAGCAGTTGCAGTTGCTGGTGGGTCCTCCTTCAGACCTTGACCTGAAGACAGCAAAAGACAGTGGCCTGCAATCAAGGCTTATTCTCGTTACCCGGAAAGAAGTAACTCACCGGCGGCTGGGTGATCAGCCGGAATTGCAGCAACATGATTTTACCCTTACCCGGTTAAACAGGGCGGGTATTGAAATGGTGCCGCATGGCGATATGTTTCTTCAATTGGGAGATACAGTAAAAGTGGTGGGTACTGAAGAAGGAATAGCTATGGTAACAAAAGCGTTGGGCAACTCATTGAAGAAACTGGAAGTACCCGACCTGGCTCCCATCTTTATGGGTATAGTGCTTGGTGTGATACTGGGAAGCATGCCTTTTCATTTTCCCAATGTACCGGTAGCCGTAAAACTGGGGTTGGCCGGTGGCCCGCTGATCATTGCTCTTACACTCAGCCGCTTTGGCAACCTGTTTTACCTTAACAGCTATACCACCAACAGCGCCAACCTGATGATAAGGGAACTGGGTATCAGCCTCTTTCTTGCCAGTGTGGGCCTCGGCAGTGGTAATAATCTGCCAGCGGCATTTGCTGATGGCCGTGGCTGGCTGTGGATCGGTATGGGACTTGTCATTACTATTGTACCGCTTTTGCTGTTCGGTATCATTGCCCGTAAATACTTCCGTAAAACCTTCTTTGAAATCTGTGGTCTTCTTGCCGGTTCTTCCACCGATCCGCCGGCACTGGCATTTACCACGAAGTTGTCAAACAGTGATATTCCCTCCGTTACCTATGCCACTGTATATCCGCTTACCATGATCCTGCGCATAGTGGCTGCACAAATACTGATCCTGTTGCTGATGTAGCCACCGATTATTTATTGCTCTTTTGCACTGGTGGGAGCTTTGCCTCCTTCCGGTACAAAGATGAGTGCAAGCGAGTTGATGCAATACCTTTTACCGGTTGGAGCAGGCCCGTCATCAAACACATGGCCGAGGTGAGAGCCGCTCTTGCTATCCACCACTGCCCAGCGTACCATTCCGTAGCTGGTATCTTTTACCAGTTTTACCGCATCTGAAGTAACGGGTGCATAAAAACTCGGCCAGCCGGTACCAGATTTGAATTTCGTTTCTGAACTGAATACCGGTTGTAGTGAACCAGCTGAGTAATAAGTGCCTTTCTGGTAAAAATTATCATACTTACCTGTACCGGCCCGCTCCGTGCCTTCCTGGCGAAGGATATAGTATTGTTGAGGAGTAAGTTTTGCTTTCCACTCTTCCTCGGTAAATTTTATCGGGTACACCGTTTTGTGAGTGGCTACCGGTGGATCGGGGTAGTTGTTACCACTGCTTGTTTTGTTGTTGTTTGACTGGGCCATACCGCAACCGGCTGCCAGCAATGATGCACTCAATAAGAGTGAAAGGATCGGGTGTCGCATAAAATGGTTTTTTCTTTAATACACTAACGTATTCCGGATTGTTCCGGTTTTTATTTCTCTGCAAGAGTAGAAAACCGGCTGCGTGCCTTTTGTCAGTATAAAGACAAAACCATCTGCTTAACAGGGGTTTAACACCCGTTATGACAGCGCTTTCTTCAGCGCCTCCACGTTTTTCTTTTCGCTGCCAATAAAGATATTCTTGCCGCTGATCACCACAGGCCGTTTCAAAAAAGTGTCTTCTTCAAGGATAAAGTTGCGGTAATCCTTTTCCGTAAGCCTTTTATCCTTCAGTCCAAGCTCTTTGTACTTCAGTGCACGGCGGCTGAACAATGCTTCGTAGCTGCCGGCCATTTCTTTCATTTCATCCAGTTGGGCCGGGGTGATCTTTTCGGTGCGGATGTTTTGCATGGCAAATCCTTTTTTATCAATCCCGGTTTCTTTGATAATGGCCTGGCAGGTGGTGCAATGGGCCAGGTGATAGATTTTTTTCATGAGATTAATTGTTTGTTCATCGATTGGTTAATCGCCCTCTAAATTGTGTATTTTGCGGCAACTATAACTAATTCAATGAGCAAAGATGAAGTATTCCGGGAAGAAATTGAGAAGGCCAGCGATTTCAAATTCGGTGCCAATGTAGCCCGTGTGTTTGATGATATGGTGAACCGTTCGGTTCCATTTTATGGAGAAATACAACGGATGATGTCGGAACTGGCAGCCAACCACGCCAAAGAAGGAACAGATGTGTACGACCTGGGCTGTTCTACCGGCACCACCATGGTTGGCATGGATACGATGGTAAACCAGGGCATCCGTTTTATAGGTATTGATGATTCCCAGGAGATGCTGGATAAATGCAAATCGAAGCTGATCGAATTGGGTTTTTCCCGCCCGTATGAGTTGCGCTGTGCCGACCTGGGCCAGGGCGTGAAGATCGAAAATGCATCAGTGGTGGTGCTTTGCCTTACCCTCCAGTTTGTTCGCCCGGTTTATCGTGAAAGGCTTTTGCAAAATATTTTCGACGGACTCAACCCTGGCGGAGTATTGATACTCGTGGAAAAGATACTGGCAGAAGAGAGCCAGTTTAACCGTGACTTTATCAATTATTACTACGACTATAAACGCCGCAATAATTACAGCGAAATGGAGATCTCGCAAAAAAGGGAAGCACTGGAAAATGTGCTGGTGCCGTATAAGCTTACGGAAAATATTACTTTGCTGCGGGATAAAGGGTTTAACCATTGCGAGGTATTTTTTAAATGGTACAACTTTGCGGGTTTGATAGCTGTAAAAAAATAAATTTCAAAAAGCATCCTTACCGGTGCCTGCGGTTCAGGCGTAGATTGTATCATATGGTTCAGATCGGCAACTTCTTCTTCAAACACCGCAACTGGCTCTTCATTCTTTTCTATGCGGCGCTTTTTATCCCCTCATGGCCGTTGTTTTCACCTGCCACCTTTGGAGCACATTATTATATCTGGCCGGTGGGCATTGGTCTGTTCGTTACCTGCCTGGGACAATTGATCCGCGGACTCACCATCGGGCTGGCCTATATTGTAAGAGGTGGCAAAGAAGGCAAACCGTATGCAGAAGGGCTGGTTACAGAAGGTATCTTCCGTCATTGCCGCAATCCTTTGTATGTTGGCAATATCCTCATGCTGCTTGGTGTGGGCATACTGGCCAACTCGCTTGTGTATGTGGCTATCGTGATTCCCATCTTTCTTTTTATTTACCAGGCCATCGTGCTGGCAGAAGAACATTTTCTGCGGGGCAAATTCGGACCGGGCTTTGATGAATATTGCAAAAATGTGAACCGTTGGTTCCCCAGCCTGAAAGGCATTGGAAAAACATTCGGCAGCATGCAGTTCAACTGGAAGCGGTGGATATTGAAAGAACATACCACCCAGTTTATCTGGCTTATCGGTATCACCCTTATTCTATTGCTCAATTATCCGCAGTTCAGCGGCTATGATAAAGATCGGCGCAACCTGCTGACCGGTATCATACTTGGCTGCCTGGTGCTGGTGTATGCCCTGGTTCGCTACCTGAAAAAAAGCGGGAAATTCAGGGAATAGCCGGTAAAATTTCTGTGCCCGGCGGCAGCATTACCACCTTCAGGTACAATCCTTCCCGCCTTCGTAAACATCGGCCCGCCATAATTGTTATTTTTACACCTTCAAATTGTGTAATATGATCAAGACAGGCAACCCGATCATCAGTATCTATACTGAAATGACCCCTAACCCGGAGACGATGAAGTTTGTGGCTAACAAACTTCTATACCCCGGCAAAAGCATTGATTTTCCTGATGCGGAAAGCGCAAGGCCTTCCCCGCTGGCTACTGAACTGTTTGGTTTTCCGTTTATAAAAGCGGTATTTATTGCCAGCAATTTCGTCACGCTTACAAAAACCACAGAAACCGATTGGCAGGATGTGATTCCTTCTATCCGCCAGTTTTTGAAGGAATACCTGGAAGAAGGCAAAGCTGTTATTAATGAGGAAGAGCTCGCCGCTGTAAAACAAACCAGCACCAACGAAGTGGCGGCCGATGATGATGATGTGGTAAAGAGAATTAAAGAACTGCTTGATAATTATGTGCGCCCTGCTGTGGAAATGGATGGCGGCGCTATCCAGTTCAAAAGCTATGAAGCCGGTACAGTAAACCTTGCCATGCAGGGAAGCTGCAGCGGATGCCCTTCCTCTATGATCACATTGAAGGCCGGTATCGAAGGCATGATGAAACGAATGATACCTGAAGTAAAAGAAGTGGTGGCAGAAGCAGAATAATTATTTTCAGCTATATCAATATTGAGAAGCGCCTTAACCGGCGCTTTTTTTATTCAACACGGAGATACAGGGAATCAGAGGGCATTAGTTCTCAAATTACTTTTCTCTGTGTAACTCAGCCTCTCATTTACCCTGTGTTTAAATCCCTTTGTTTTAAGCAGCCTCCTCCGTTTTCCTCCAGTTTACATTGCGGTCTTGCAGGTAACGCAGAATAAAATCGAAGCAATCTTTGTTGCCGCCGATCAGCTCGGGAGGAAAAACACCTTTGTCAGTAAACAAACCCTCCGCCATCATATTCACTGCCGCCGTACAGGTATAACCCGTGGTTCTCGCCATCGAAGATGTTTGAGTGGCCGCATCATAACTGTCGAACAAGTCATAACTGATCTTTTTGCCCTCTCCTTTCACGATCACTTTCATTACAGTAAACTCTTCTTCGCCCGGTTGCAATTTCCATTGATTGACCAGTAAGCGGGAAGTAAAGTCGAGTGGTATTACAGAATTTTCGTTCACTACAATTGGCGTGGTGGCAAAAAAACCGGCCTGCTTCAGCGCCAGTATAAGATCAATATGCCCGGGATAGCGAAGCGTTTTTTCCTTCATATCAGGAATATGGTTCATGGTGAACAATAAGGAACGAAGTCCGTCGGTATTAAACGCCTCCAGTTCACCGGCTCCTTCAAAGCTTATCAGTTCCCGGTCTGTCAGCGCATCCTTTGTTACCACTTGTCCGTTTTCCACCAACCGTGCCGGACGGATATACTCCTGTATCACATCAACCGGAGAAAAGGGCGCCTTGTATTGAAAAGGCGGCTTTCTTTCTTTTGGCAAACCTCCCACATAACACTCAAATGCCTCCACTTTCATCATGGCATTATAGCGGCCTAATATAAAATTGCTCATTCCCGGTGCCACACCACAATCGGTAATAGCGGTAACATTGTTTGTTTTCGCCAGCTCATCCAGTTGCAGCACATCTTCCGGAAAAAAGGAGATATCCACCACGTTTTTCCCGGCCCTGATCACCGCTTCAAGCGCTTTATAACCCATAAAACCGGGTACCGCCGTAACTACCATGTCAAATGGCTTTAGCAGGGCAGCATAGTTATCATAATCACTGAGGTCGGCCGCTACCGTATTGATTGCCGGATGGCGGCGGCTCAGTTCGGCCAGGCTGGCAGCATCAAGATCAAAAGAAGTAACCGTATGCCCGGTGGCAAGATCTGTGGCGATGGTGCGGCCTACCATCCCGGCACCTAATACAGCAATCGTCATGAAAAGGATTTTGACAAAGGTACTCCCTGTCCGCTCTTCCGGATAAAAACAAAGTTGCCCGCTTATCCAATTCACGGCTGTCGGTCAGCACCTTTCCGTATTTTGGGAGGAAAAATCAGTTTATCATGCTATCCATAAACACTTTTCGTAAAGCGGGTACTATGCTGGTACTCGTTTGTTTCTCTTTTCTTATAAAAGCACAGCCCGGAGTACCGGTTACCAAATGGACCTCCGATGGTAATGCTTTTTACCAGGTAGAAAACGGTGAAGTGGTAAAGACAGAACTACCCTCACTGCAAAAAACAGTATTGATCAGCAAAAGTAAACTTACACCTGCCGGGGGTAAAGCAATCATGCCCCGCAGTTTTCAGCTCTCTGCCGATGGCAGCAAGGCCCTTATTTATACCAATGCCAAAAAAGTGTGGCGCTATGCCACCCGCGGTGATTACTGGTTGCTGGATATGTCATCCGGTGAGCTTAAAAAGCTTGGCAAGGGACGGCCTGAATCTTCTTTGCAGTTTGCCAAATTTTCTCCCGATGGAAAACAGGTGGCTTATGTAAGTGAGCATAACATTTATACCGAAGATCTTTCTTCCGGCGTCATTACCAAACTTACCACTGACAACGGAACACCGAAGCTGATCAATGGTACATTCGACTGGGTGTATGAAGAAGAATTTTTCTGCCGTGATGGTTTTCGCTGGGGCCCCGACAGTAAAAGCATTGCCTACTGGCAGATAGATGCCAATAAGATCAGGGATTATTATATGCTGAACACAACAGATTCTGTTTACAGTAAAGTGATTCCGGTGGAGTATCCCAAAGTGGGAGAAAAACCTTCTCCTGCCCGCATCGGCGTGGTGGATATTGCCTCTGCACAAACACGCTGGATGAATGTACCCGGTGCCGCTGATGAACATTATATTATCCGGATGGAATGGTCAGGCACTGCTGAAATTATTTTACAGCAACTCAACCGCAAACAAAATGAGAGCAAGGTTATTCTCTGCAACAGCAACAGCGGTGATGCCAAAACTGTTTTTACTGAAACAGACGAAGCCTGGGTATCTACCCTCAATGAGTGGCGGCAGGAAGTAAAAGGCTGGGACTGGATAGCAGGCGGTAAAGAATTTGTATGGTTCAGTGAAAAAGACGGCTGGCGTCACCTGTACCGGATCAGCCGGGACGGGAAGGAGATAAAAATCACAAACGGTGAGTATGATGTGATTGACCTGCTGAACATTGATGAAAAAACAGGCTATGCTTATTTCTATGCTTCGCCGAAAAATGCCACGCAGCAATATTTGTATAAAACAAAACTGGATGGCAAAGGCGCATTGATAAAAGTTTCGCCCGATGGAGCAGAGGGCACACACAATTATGAAATTTCGCCCAACGGAAAATTTACCCGTCATAATTTTTCCAACTATTACACCCCGCCCCTTACCGAATGGGTAAACCTGCCCGATCATAAGCCTTTCAAACCGGAAGATGATATTGCTAAAAAAATAAAAACGGAAAACAAGGAGAAGAGCAACATCAGCTACTTCCAGGTTACCACAGAAGAAGGTGTAACGATGGATGGCTGGGTGGTAAAGCCGAACAATTTTGACAGCACCAAAAAATACCCGGTCGTGTTTTATGTATATGGCGAGCCGGCCACCACTACGGTAAATGATACCTATGGCTCCGCTTCTAATTTCCTGTATAAAGGTGATATGGCTGCTGATGGGTATGTACAAGTATCACTGGATAACCGCGGCACACCATCACCCAAAGGAAGACAGTGGAGAAAAGCCATTTACCAAAAGATCGGCATCCTGAATATCCGTGACCAAGCTCTCGGTGCCAAACAGGTGTTGAAGTGGAATTACATTGATACCACCCGTGTAGCCGTATGGGGCTGGAGCGGTGGTGGTTCATCCACCTTAAACCTGATGTTTCAATACCCGGATGAATACCAGACCGGTATTTCCATTGCTCCCGTTACCAGTTCGCTGTATTATGACAACGTATATACGGAACGGTACATGAGCCTTCCATCTGAAAATGCAGAAGGTTATAAAAAAGGCGCTGCTATATCTCATGCCAAAGATTTGAAAGGCGACCTGCTGATCGTACATGGCACCGGGGATGATAACGTTCATTATCAGAATGCAGAAGCACTGATCAATGAACTGGTGAAGTATGGTAAATCATTTCAAATGATGAGCTATCCTAACCGTACACACAACATCAGCGAAGGAGAGGGTACATTTATTCACCTGTCGGGCCTTTATACCAAATACCTGAAAGAGCATTGTCCTCCGGGTGGCAGAACTGCTGAAGAAGTAAAAGCAGCCAGCGGAGTTAAAAAAGGATTTTGATAAACTGCCTGCCTCAGTTTTTTACAACACAGGGGTACAGGGTAAAAGAGAAGCACAGGGATTGATTCTCTGAGTTTATTTTTCTGTGCAACTCAAATCCTCAATAACTCTGTGTTGATATTTTTAATAAGATACTTCTGCCTGTCAGAATTTATTGCGCCAGATCAGCAACACGACACCGGCAAGGGCTGCCGCCACACCGAGCATTGACCGTACCGTTATTTTTTCTTTGTACACAGCAAATGCGATAAGTAAAGCAAAAAGCGGAACAAGGGCAAAAATGGTTTGCGCCACTGCCACATCAATGTAAAGTATGGTGATCATGGAAAGCGTTACCGACAATACGGGGTTAAATACTGAGCCCACCATTGTGTTCTTCACTCCTTCCTTGCTTGCGGCAAGTTGTTGCCAGGCTTCTTTGGTTTTGCCCCGTACCAGTGAAATAAAATAGATGGTCAGCATGGCGGCTGCAATACGCATAAAGCTGGCACCCGTCCAGTGAACGGGGTGACCATCCATTGCCTGCTCAATAAATCCTTTTTTGGAAAGCGCCAATGCACCACCATGACATAAGGCTGCAAAGATGCCGTACAAAATGCCTTTGAATACAGAACCGTGCCCGTGATCGGGGATCGTGTTTCGCTGTGAGCGGCCCAGGCTGATACTCATTACACCGATAATAGTAACAAGCATGCCGGCTATACCGATCCAGTTGATCTTTTCATTTACCAGTATAAAACCAAACAACAATGCTGCCGCCGGTGATAAGGTGGTAAGTACGCTGCCATGCTTGGGGCTGAGGATGGCATAGCTTCGAAAGCTGAAGAAATCGCCTGCCACCAATGCCACGATACCTGAACCGCCCAGCCATAACCAGCCGCTGACATACGCTGCCGAAAATATATGAGCAAAAGAAGCGGGGCTGATAAGCAGGGAAGCTATTGCCACCATTATGGTACTCAGCAAAAGGCGGAGATGGTTCATGCTGTTTACCGGTACCTGGCGACTGGCCGTGGTAAATGGGAAAACAGCAATAGCCCAGCAGGCTGTTGCAGCGAAGGCATACATGAATCCGGCTGATAAAAACATAACCGGTCAAATATAGCTGAAAATAAAGCCCCGCCTTTGAGAGGCGGGGCTCTTTGTTTTTGCCTGTGGTATATTAAAACTTGTTGATCAGTTGTGAACTTGTTTTACCATCCAGCGTAAGCTTCAGTATATAGGTTCCGTTTCCGAGGCGGCCCATATCCAGTCCAAGCGTTTGCTGTCCGCTGCTCACTGTATAGTTTCTGCCTAGTAACCTTCTGCCACTCATATCAAATATCTCTGCATTCACATCGCCGGTTGTGATGGCAGTTATTCTCATATTCAGTATGCCTTTTACCGGGTTGGGGAATACAGTGTAGTAAGAAACCAGGTCGGCACTGCGGCTCACCACTTTTACATCTGTAAAGCGGATATCGCCCTGGCTGTTTCTTTGTACGAGGCGATAATACGCCACACCGGCAAATGGCTGCATATCATTCCAGGAATAGGTTTGCACATCAGTTGAGATGCCTTTGCCCTGCTGTATGTTCAATGAAGTGTAGGTGCGGCCACCATCAATTGATCTTTGTACTTCAAATGATTGTGCTGGTTCTTCATTCTCTGTAGTCCACTTCAGCACCACCCTGTCTTTTTCATTAATAGTAAAGAACGAGGTGATGGCTTCTGGTGCAGCGCCTTTTGCAGCATCATTCCGGGTATACCAGATGGGAGCGGTGATGATGCGGGAACCGTCTGCCTCAGTTATGTCAAGATAATAATAACGCTGGCTGCCGTTTGCCAAAGCATTGTCTGTATAGGTAAAGGTGCCGCTGGCGCTATTGGTCAGTTGTGCTGAAATGGTTCCGCTTCCCGGTACGCCGTACATGATCTTGGCTGAAGTAACGGCCGAAGCTGTACCTGTGGAGGTAACGGAGATCACCGGTGCGCCTGCCCGTGTAACAATACTGCCGATCACATCAGTGGTGTTGATATTGAAATCTATGCGGGCGCCGCAATCCTGCGAAGCATAGAAACGCATGTTGCGCATGGCACCCAGCAGGGCATTTTCAGTGAGTGTGCCGGATCTTATCACAAGCCTTGTTTTAGCGGTATGGCCAAAGGTCATGTTGTGGTTATCGTGATCAATCACGGGGCCCAGGTGATACCCTTTTGCCAGCATGTTGCGATAATAAGTGAGGTACGACATGGAAGTACCCGGGTTGGCATAAGTGGTATTGGTTGAAAATGCAGGACCTGTTTCTACCGCAGAGCCCACCACAGCATTATCTGCTGCTGCATCGTAGGCCACACCAAGGATATTATTGTAGTCGGTATTATTAGGATGGGCAAAGTAAGCCAGTGCATTGCCGCCATGTATATTGAGCCTGTTGAATAATCCGCTGCTGCCGGTATATACACTCTTGGCCACAAAGATGTCGTAGTTGCCTGCTTCCCAGCCGATCAATGAATCCATACCATATACTATTACGTGGCCGCCTCCGCTGATGACGCCCCATTCCATACCATATAAACCTACAAAGGTGGAAGTGGTGGCTGCCGCTGCCTGTGAGCGGCCGGGCTGCCAGTTGCTGATGCTCATACCGGCTGTGGCATGGTTATGTTCACTGATACCGAGGAAGTCCATACACAAAGCTGTTTTGGCATAAGCGTAATCGTCGGCAGGCGTCTTGGTTGTATTATCAGCATTGCCATCCGAATAACTGCTGTGTGCATGCAGGTTGCCGAAATAATAATTGAGTGTGCCCGCTCCGGCCACTGTGGTAAATGCCCAGGCTGTAGTGGTAGTGATACCTGCATGATTATTTCCTGCAAGGTCTCTGAAAGCGCCTGCATCCACATTTACATAATAAGCAGTGCTGTTGGCCA
>JAEUVM010000235.1 GCA_016787125.1 Chitinophagaceae bacterium
GAGTGAGGTAAGTTTTATCAGGTTCTTGTATCCCTTTTCATTTTTAGCCAGCAGTATCTGGTGCTGGCGTTTATCACGCTGGTCTTTGGTAAAGGTTTTCTGGTGGCGGGTTTCGGTAATGTAAAATTCGCAGCCCACCACAGGTTTTACTTTCACCTTCCCGTTTTCATCTTTATGTTTATACGCTTCGGCTACAAATTCAAATACACCGAACATATTACCATGATCGCTGATGGCAAGTGCGGGCATACCGTCTTTGATGGCTTTCTTGTATAGGTTTTGTATAGAGGCCGCCCCGTCGAGTAAGGAGTATTGGGTATGTACGTGTAAATGAGAGAATTTCATGAAATACTAATGTGGAAATGTGAAAATGTGGAAATTTGAGAATCCCGGATGGCCGGGACAGGTGTGGGAATGTGCTAATGTGTTCCTCTCGTAACTCACAACTCGTAACTCATTCCTCATTTCTTCTTAAAACTATAAATACTGATCGAACCGCTGCTGTAGCTGCATACCCAGGCTTCCAGTGTTTCATTGTTCTCATATATATCCACTCCCACAGGGTGGCCGCCACAGGGCAAAGATGCCACTTTCTCAAAGTTGTCATTGTTGATCTTATACACATCCACATAATCACTCGTATAGCAGGTTACGAAGATGAACTTATAGTTCTTGGATAAAACGATCGTTCTGGGCTGTGCATGTGTTTTGGCGGTAAACAATTGGTTGCCGGTAGCCGCATCTATACAGGCAATGGTGCCCAGGCTGTTGTACGATACAAACAGGCGGCCGCTGGTATCCATCACAATGTGCCGGGGGCTGCTCCATACATTCATGATACTTTCACTTTTCCAGGTGCTGTTACTCACCACATTCAGGCTGCTGCCGCCCATGATGGCGATATAGGATTTACCATTCTTGTCGTCTACCGCTACGCCACGGGGAATAGCTGATACCGGTACCTCGCTGATCACTTTGCCAAAAGGGTAGCTGGTATTATCCAATGCCAGTACACTGGTGGTGCGGCTGTGCCAGTTGCTCACCAGCAGGTGTTTGCTGTCGGCAGTGCGGGCTATTACCTTTGGTGTTTTACCGGTTTCGATCAGGGGTACATGAAAGGAATCTTTTTTGGCGCTGCCGGGGTAGAGTACCGTTACCGGTTTGGTCTTTTGCTCTGCCGAGGGACGGCCTGTATTCTTTGTAATATCATTTACCCAAATCGGCACAATTCCATCGGCATTATGAAGAGATACCCAAAGTATCTCGTCTCCATGACTGAAACAGGCTTCCACCGGTTTCTCCTGGAAGGAGGCGATGGGGCGGCTTTTATTATAATCCCAGCCCATACCGCGGGTGGGAGTGAATTTGAACTCCCGGCTTATCTTTCTGCTGGCCTGGTCAAACTCGTACACACTCATGCCTTCCAGGTTCATGGCGTAGAGTTTGGTACCCGACGAGTTGAAGATCACCGACTTGGTACCACCTGCCGCTGTCAGTATTTCCTTTTTCAGGTACTCAATATTAGTATAGGGCTTCAGCGGGGCTGGTGGCGGCACTGTGTCGGTACGGACCGTCTTTTTCACCAGTGTGTCTTCGGGAGGAGTGCCGGCACTGCCGGAACTTTGGCAATTGCTGCCCAGCAGGGCCAGCGAAAGGAGGAAAAACAGGCTTTGCATGGTATAACTTGTAAATGTCAATAATAACCAATTAATTGAAACCGGCAAGGGTATTGAGCAGCCTCAATATTCACCAGTTTTTAAGAAGTTATCTTGTTTAAAATCAATATTTTAGGCCGATGGCAATTTAACGTAGTATAATTCGTTCAGTAAATCGGGCTATTTTAAACTCAATCCCTTTATTTTTGCCCGGATTCGAGAAGAAAGAGTCTTGCCTGCTGGCAGACAAGACACTGAAAAACCCCATGAAGTCATCCTAAAAAGAAAGATCTAATGGTTAAGCAATTATTACCAGCTTTAGGTTTCCTGATCGTGTTGAGCAGTTGTTCTACTTTCAAGCCACTGAACTTTACAAGTAATAAGCAAATGTCTGTTGCCCCTGCGGCATCACAGACCAGGTTTATTGAAGATATTTCCATCACTCCGGCCACTGTTACGGATAAGACGGAGGTGCGCACCGAGCCCGCTGAGACGGTTGCTGTTACCACCCGCAGTGTAAACATTGCAGAAACGCCCGCCCCGCAAACCCCGACCGACGAAGTGGCAGAGATACTGGCCCGCCGAAACAGGCAGATCGCGGCTGAGAAAATTGAGTCCGCCACATCCACGCAACTGAAATATGCCATCCTGATGAATACGGAAGTGGAAAACCTTCCCAGCAGCACATTACTGAATGCCGTTGACGAATGGTATGGTGTACGCTACCGCACTGGTGGCAATACCAAGGGCGGGGTGGATTGCTCCGGCTTTACCGTGGCCATCTATGCTGCAGTATACGGACTGGCGCTGCCCCGTGTGTCAAGAGATCAATACCGCATCAGCCGGAAGATTTCCACTACAGAACTGCAG
>JAEUVM010000158.1 GCA_016787125.1 Chitinophagaceae bacterium
GACGGAACTAGAAAAACTATACGAACTCTTCCGGCAGCAGGCTGGCGCTATAGATACCACTTTGATGCAGCATGTGGAGGCCCTTAAAACTAAAACAGTACATCGCCTGCAGGAACTGGAAAAGAAAATGCTGCGGGCCGAAAAAAGAAAATACACCGACCAGCAACGGCAGATACAACATATTAAAGAGAAACTGTTTCCCGGTGGCGGACTCCAGGAGCGCCGCGATAATATTGCCTATTACTATGCCCGGTGGGGCAGTGCCTTTCTGCATGAGTTATATGAACACTCACCCGGTCTTGAACAGGAGTTTGTAGTAATTGTTCAAAATGAGTAAACTATTTTTTGCCTTCTTCTTCTAAAACAGATAGGAGATATCTTTTTTCAAATTCATTTGATTCAAACAATGCCTTAGCTGATTGTATTCTAGCAACAAGTAAATACCCGAGTAAAGGGAGGATCGACAGAATTTTCAACGAAATCGAATTGCCAATCTTGCTATTACAAATGCAAATTATGCTCCCAATTATCAGGCCAATAATAATTGTATAGGAATTATTTATATGGGTATAGAATACATCAAGGCGTCTAACTGAAAATTCTATTGCTTCTTTATTCTCGCTCTTTCTAAGAAGTATTTGATGATTTAACTGTATTGTCGTTTTATTTATTGCCCTTGGACTCTCGTCTAACATCTTTACACCTGACTTGTCTTTGAAACGATTGAACAACATGGTGTAGTATGCTGTTTCTATTTCAGGACTGGGTTCCAGAAACAAATCTTTTTTTGGGTTAAATTTCCTCCATAGCTCCAATGTGATAGATGATAATATGAAACCTAAGGCAGGTAAAGAGATTATTATTGTTAATGTGGTTGAAATTATAATTTCTGACGAAAGGAAAGATAGATCTTTCAGCAAGCCTCCCAAGTACCAATAGCTAAAGTACATGGAAAGAATAAAAATTAGGCCAGTTATACTAAATCTAAAGATTCGCACTTGCATATTACATCTTATAAAGTAATCTATTTTGCTCTTAAGTACAAACTGAAGGTAAAGCCCTGCCGGTTGATACGATCCAATACCTGGCTGTAAATGGTATTCTGGTCTTCCTTTACTGATAACAAACCCCGTGAGTACTTCAGCTCCGGTGATAATACCAGGTGGCTTTTCAGAAAACCAATATCCACACCAAAACCGGCATCACCCAATACATCAAATGGTTTTACACCGACACGG
>JAEUVM010000614.1 GCA_016787125.1 Chitinophagaceae bacterium
CGTGCTGAACTTCTGTGCCAATAATTATCTCGGCCTTTCCTCGCACCCCCAGGTGATAGCTGCCGCACACAAGGCCATTGATGAACGTGGCTACGGTATGAGCAGTGTTCGCTTTATCTGCGGCACACAGGATATTCATAAGGAACTGGAAAAAAAGATCTCTGAGTTTCTGGGTACTGAGGATACCATATTATATGCAGCGGCTTTCGATGCCAACGGCGGTGTGTTTGAGCCGCTGTTTGGCGAAGAGGATGCCATCATTTCCGATGCGCTGAATCATGCTTCTATTATTGACGGGGTGCGACTTTGCAAAGCACAGCGTTTCCGTTACGAACATAATAATATGTCCGACCTGGAAGCCAAGCTGAAAGAAGCAGCCGGCTGCCGAAGCCGCATCATCGTTACCGATGGTTCCTTCAGCATGGATGGCACCATTGCACAGTTGGATAAAATAGTGGAACTGGCCGAGGCACACGATGCCTGTATCATGATAGACGAATGTCATTCCTCCGGTTTCCTTGGCAAAACCGGTCGTGGCACACATGAATACCGCGGGGTGATGGGAAAGATAGACATCATCACCGGTACGCTGGGTAAAGCCCTGGGAGGTGCATCCGGCGGTTTCACATCGGGCAGAAAGGAGATCATTGATATACTGCGGCAAAAATCAAGGCCCTACTTGTTCAGCAACACACTGGCGCCTTCCATTGTCGGTGCTTCTATCGCCGTGCTGGATATGCTGACCGAAACAACAGAGTTGCGGGATAAATTAGAGTACAATACAAAATACTTCCGCTCAAAAATGACGGAAGCCGGTTTCGACATCAAACCCGGAGATCACCCCATCGTGCCGATCATGCTGTATGATGCTGTGCTGGCGCAAAAAATGGCAGCCGGTTTATTGGAAGAAGGCATCTATGTGATCGGTTTCTTCTTCCCTGTGGTACCCAAAGGCCAGGCCCGCATAAGGGTGCAGCTCAGTGCGGCCCACAAACAGACCCACCTGGATAAAGCCATTACAGCCTTTACCAAGATCGGTAAGGAACTGGGTGTATTGAAATAAAGGAGCTTCAACACAAAGAAAAAGAGAAACAGGGTACCACAGAGATAACGATACTGACCATCTTCTCTGTGTAACTCCACTCCTCTGTTACCCTGTGTTGAAGAAAACTCCCGCAGTATTTAAGAGCAGCATCAACACAGAGAAAAAGAGGAACAGGGTACCACAGAGATAACGCTATTAGTCATCTTCTCTGTGTAACTCCACTCCTCTGTTACCCTGTGTTGAAGAAAACTCCCGCAGTATTACTTCAGCTTTAATTGTGCCGCAGCATGCTTCAGTGCAGGTGCACCCACTTTTTCTCCCTGTAATGTTACCAGGAAGCGGTCGCCTCCAAAGAAAGTAACGGTACAGTCGTTGGTGGTTTTATCACAATGCTCAAAGCCGGTGTTGCCACCGATTTCCACGCTCTTGGTATATTCCTCTTCTGTTTCCTGCTGAAAGCCGGCCAGCGACATGAACTGCAGGCTGTAAATACCAGAACCGGCACTGCCGGCGCAGTCATAGATCTCGAGTCTTACGATGGTTGAATCATTGATCGAATATTCAGCCATCGCCCGGTTGGCACCATTGGTGCTGCCAACATCATCATTTGTACGGGCAGCGCCCATAAAGGTTTCAGGCAGCAGGGCTTTCAATTGCTCAGCGGGCAGGGGAGTCAACTTCATCAGTTCTTCTTTCTTTTTTTCCATACCACCGGTAAGTGCTTCGGTGGCGGCATCGGGTTTTATTTCACCCTGCGCAGCCGTATCGCCCGGATTGTCTTTAGGGTCAGTGGTTGATTTTTCATTGTTGCAGGCAGCAGCCAGAAGGGTAATGCCAAGGAATATCAGTGTGATCTTTTTCATTTTTCTTAATTTATTGGGGGCAAAAATACTGTAATCCTGATTTCTTGTTCTTTCCGGCATGCGCTGCTATCGTGTTTTTACGAACACCATCGGGAATTTGTCAAAAAAAATGCGCAGAAATTATGCGAAACAATTTTGCGGCATTATTTTCGTTCCTATACTACGATGGCATAAAACTCTACCCACCATTTTCCTCTGGAATTTCCTTA
>JAEUVM010000195.1 GCA_016787125.1 Chitinophagaceae bacterium
GAAAAGAGCCAAATTTATACAATGGTATTTTCAAATGCTTGCAAACGAAAGTCGGGTACAGCTTTCGTAGTACCTTTTTTATCTCAAATACAAAGTAATAAGCAACTAATTAACGAAGCGGAAAAATTATCAGAAGCCGAGGGAATGAAAAAGAAATTCGTAGCAGGAGATGATGTGTGGAGTGTTTTAGGCATCTTGATAAACCCAAAACACAATGGGACAAAAATTAAAAGAAATCTTGTTGCACTTTGGAGTAATTTATTGAATAAGGATTTTGATGATAAACTTTTTAGAATAGGTAAAGAAAAAACTTGTATAAAAAGCAATGGTGTTTTAAATATTCCCTGGCCTTCCATTGTTGACCCTCATAAAAGTAAAGAATTAAGTAGCTATGATTTTATTATTGCTACAGCTACCAAACCCACCAAATACCCATCAGTTACGGAATTAGCAGATTGCGTAAATAATGATAAAATTCGTTATTACTTTATTGAAACCTTTAAATCTGGGATTATAACATTTCAGGATTTACAGGTATTGAGTTCGTAAAGCAACATAGTTTAATCTTTGAAGTAATTAATCACCGCTTTTACCAAGCGGCTTTTTTATTTTATACCCGTTCCACGCAAAACTTTCATCGGACAGAATCGGACAAAATCATCCGAAACTTACAATTACTTGCAACTTCTTTCAACAACTCGCTGAAACTTGCTCAAAGTGGAAAGTGACCCCTTTGCCCCATAGTATGTTTGTGTTGTCAATCGGAATTAACAAACTAAAAATAAAAAAGATGAGACAACAGGCATTACGAAATCAAAAGACAACAAGACCCACGTTGAGGGTTGTAAAAGGGTTAAAAGACACACAAACCGAATTAGCCCCATTGGTAAACACAGCATGGAACTTTGCTTACAGCAGCCTCTGGAACTGTACACAATTTTCACAAAAGGAAATTGACACAGCGAAAGAAAAGATTGAAGAATATCTGCGGCTGGCAAAGCATCCTGAAAAAGCATTTTCCATTTTCTGCCAAAGGGTATTGCTTACCCGGTATTACATCAGCAAGAACAGCAGCCGCTATGTACCGCTGCCCTCCGTATGGCTGGACCGTACAAACGAAAATGGCTTTGCCGGTACAAAAGCCTGGTATGATGAAATCAAATCCGTAAGGGAATCATTACCGAATTACAAAAACGAATTGAAGGCAATGGCGGAAGCGGTGCTGGAGTTCAGCGAGGAACCCACCATTCAGAATTACCAATACTGGAGAAAATATTTTATTGATAAGCAAACGCCGGGATTATTAAGTCTGTTCCAGGTGGTAGCTATTCAGCAACTATGCAACAATTAAGCAATGACCCGTACCCCAAAACCATATTATGATGAGCAGGGCCATTTGATAATCCGTCCCTACCGCATGAAGGACTTGGCAGCTATTTACTGTGTAAGTACCAAAACCATGAAGAGGTGGATTGATACCAAAGCCCCGGCATACAGTAACAAAACGAAAATGTTTTTTACCATAGAACAGGTAACAGGCATATTCACCGCACTTGGCGTACCGCAAAAAATTGCACTGGTAGTACCGATACAACAATTAAAACAAGCAGTTTAAAATATTTCCTATGGAAACTAAAACAACAAGCGACAGCACATCCAGCAGCATACTGCTCACCGGAGTAGTGTTCTTGGCCAATCTTGATTTTGTAGGGTTGCTGGACTATGCCCTCAAAGCAGCCATTGGCGGTGCCATTTGGCTGGGCTACAAACTTACCGCTGATTACTTGGGGAGAAAAAGCAAGAACAAGTAATGAGTGCCACTGCAAAAATATTAACCGGCACATTGGTAGGCGCAGGTGTGATAGCTGTGTATGGCTATGTAAAGAAGCTGAAAAAAACACAGGCTGAACTGGAAATCATTCCAACCGCTAACCTGTACCAGGTAACCTGGAATGCCATTGTTGTCCGTGTTGATGTCCTGTTGAAAAACCCAACAAAGGGGACTTTCTCTATAAAGTTCCCCTTTGTTAAACTAATCAGCAATGGCACCACAGTGGGCAGCAGCCAGGCAGTGAACAAGGATATAAAAATTCCTTCTTATGGCGAAGTGGTTATCAGCAAGCTGTTAGTTACCATTCCGGTTACCAGTTTCTTTTCAGTGGCAAGTGATGTATTGAAAAACATTCAGAATAAAAAACCGGTGAAGCTGACACTGAAAGTTATGACGACTGTAAGCCTGGGATGGACAGAACTGCCTTATGAAACAAACACTGAAGTAACGATTAAAAAGTAAAGTGTGGAAGCCAATAAAAGACGACATATAAAAAGCGGCAAGGAATACGACCATCTGTTTCCAATAGCAGAGGGCAACAATTCCACCATCCGCAAAAATGCAAATGTCTATCACACGGTTGCTTTTATCCCAAAAGTGGTGAATGAAACACTCGACCAAACAAAACAATTGGCTGAACAACTAAAAGCAAACAGTACCTATGAAAGCTGTAAAAATATCTGGCACTTTGTTTATGAACACATCAATTACAAAAAAGACCTGGCGGGCTATGAGCAGATAAGAAGTCCGGCAAGAGCCTGGCACGACCGATTCACCGGGGTAGATTGCGACTGTTATTCCGTTTTTATATCCAGTATCCTGTCCAATCTTGGCATATCCCATACGCTGCGTATCACAAAGTACCACCGTGACTACTTCCAGCATATCTACCCCGTCGTGCCTTTTCAGAATGGTTATATCACTATGGATTGTGTAACCGACCGGTTCAATTACGAAGTACCCTTTAGCGAAAAAAAAGATTATCCTATGGACTTACAATATCTCAGTGGATTTGATGATGGCCTTGAAATAAACGGAGCAGGTGATGGCATGGCAGAGCTGGGCAAACTTATCCAGCGAAAAATGAGTGGCGGCAAAAAGACCTTACCAGTAAAAGCCAGAACACCTGTGCCTGTGAAAAAAAAACTGCCCCTTATTAAAAAGAAAGGAGCACTGCTGACAAAAGGTAACGACCCAAATCCTGTGCAAACACCAAATCCATTATCCAATGGAAAGAAGCCAAAGAAAAAACCCTTTGGTAAAATCCTGAATGTGGTGAATAAGGTAAATCCGGCTACTGTACTCCTCCGCAATGGCATACTTGCCAGTATGAAACTGAATATAAAGAATACAGCGGGAAGGTTACGCTGGAGTTACCTCTCGCCACAGCAGGCATCCGCAAAAAGTATTGACCCGGCAAAGTTTCAGAAGCTGGTAAATACCCGGATGAAACTGGAAAAAATATTTTTTGGTGCAGGCGGCAACCCGAAAAATTTAAAGAAAGCCATCCTGGGAGGAAAAGGAAACAAAGATAAAGCCGTAAACGGACTGGAAGGTTTTGGGGCGATTGATACAGGTGCTGTGCAGTATATGAATGAATATACCCCTATGACCGAACTGCTCGGAACAGAAATATATTATGATGAAAACATCAACGGGATGGAGGGGTTTGGAGAGCTTGGTGAACCCATCACCATGAGTACAATTGCTGCCGCAGCCGGAGTTATTGCAGGGATTGTAGCCATGCTGAAAGATGTGGGCAATATCTTTCAGAAGAAAACAAAAGAAGCGGAAGATTTTGATGAGAAGAAAAATGAAGTGGCGGAAAATGACACCCCTGTTCCATCCGGTGCAACGCAGCCGATTTTACCAACTGTAATTACAAAAAGCAATGCTGATGTGCAGGAAAATACTTCACAGTCCGATGCAATGGTTACTGATGAACCAGAGAACACTGTCCTGGTAAAAACAAACCAAGGCCAAACATCAGAAGCAAAGAATGAAGTTGCCCTGGTTACTACAAGTGAAAACAATGTAACCACCAAAGAAAACACAGATAACCCGGGAGATAATCCTGGCTTCTGGGAGAAGAACAAAAAATGGCTGAAGCCGGTTGCTATTGGAGTAGGTGGCTTAACCATCATCGGGATTGGCTATGCCATGATGAAGGGCGGTAAAACACAAAACAAATCATCACCATCCGGTAATGGCCTATCTGGCACATCTCATTATAAGAAAAGAAAAAACCACAAACGAAATAAATCCAAACATCAAAAGAAAAAGGCAATAGCCCTGCTCTGATTCAATCCGTACACTTAACAAACAAAAAATTCAATATGTCAAAAAAGAAAAACCAATACAAGAGTAACGCCCGGAAGAAAAACTTTCTGAAAGGCATGAATGAAGAACTGCCTACTAAAGGCAATGTAAAAAACACCGTACTGGAGACAGGTAAAGACCTGCTGGTAGCAGTGCTGGGCGGTGGCTTAATCGGCTCTGCTATCGGGAGGCCATCACTCGCCATCGGATTGGTGACCACCGGCACCGGTCACTATACACAAAACCGTTTGCTCACCCTGCTGGGTATCGGCATGATGGCTGCCAATGGTTTTCAGAAAGGCAAAGCTGTGAACGGCCTGGAAGGTCTGGATGGCGTGAAAGAAAGGCTGATGGCTTACAAGGAGAATTTTTCTGAAAAACTGTACTTAGATAAAATCATCAAGAAAAAATCAGCCGCAGCAGCAACCAACGGTATAGGTGAACTGCAATACTTCAACTACAACAATGACCTGAGTGGTGGATTGAATGCGCTGGAGAGCATAGAGAACCAGCTTATAGAAAGTGGTATGCAGTTTCAGCAAATGACCGGCGCAGTGATGCCTGAAATGGAAGAAGATGACCAGTGGGAAGAAAGGCTGTACTAACCCCTATCCCCTAAAGGGGAATAAGAAAAGTAAAATCAAATTCAATTAATAATCTCTCCTAACTCCCCTTCAGGGGTTAGGGGGCAAATCCAAATTTTATGTTAGGACTTTTAGAAGGTATTGAAGAATACAACAACCAGGGGGCATTGCTCGGACTGGAAGGTGTAGATGACGGTGAACTGCTCGGCGCACTTCGTAAAATGAACCCTGTGCAGCGTTTGCGTATGGTTTCCAAATTATCCAACACCGGCTCACCCAGCAAGGGTTCAAGGGCTGAAATGGAAAAATTCTTTGGCGAACTGCCGGTGCATATCAAAGAAGCATTGGTAAAAGGGGACCTGCGTTTGGCGGACAGCATCATCTATTCCATTAAACCGGTTACTTCCAAAACTATTAAGCTGTTTGAAACGCAGGATGACAAGGAAATCGGCCTGCGTAATATCAGCAATTCCAAATTGCCAAAGAACCAGGCATTCCTGGCAAGCGGTATCATCCTGCTGGCAGGCACATCTGCCGATGCCAGCAAGGACAAAGTAATTGCCACTAATTACAAAGGGCTGGAAGAATTTCCTGCGATTGCCAACGGTGAGTTCAACCTGAAAAGCAATAAGAAGCAGATTGTGCCGGAAACCAGCAATGCTGTTTTTAAATCAGGCAATAACCGCAATGTGCCATTGGGTTATTACAAACTGGCCAATCCCCGCCTCATCCACGATGATGTGCTGATTGAAATGACAGTGGAACTCGGCACAATGGAAGGCATTCCGCAAAACACCTACATCTATGCGGCCATGCACGGAACAATTACCACTCCGTAAAACAGATTAAGAGTTTCAGTTACTGCTAACTTGAGGCGCAAGCTGAAAGTTAAAACGGCGGAGAGGGATGGGTAATAACTCTCCGCCGGTAGTAATTGATTTTGAAAAACAAATCCGAATAATCCGTACCCTATGCAAACTGTAAAGAAGCGATTTGATATTGCTGTAACTGAAGCCGGTAAAACATTCAGCAAGACATTTGAACTGGATAAAAATATTGTTTCCGTAAAGGGAATTTTGTTTACATCTGATAAAGATGATTTGCTGTACTACCGGGGTTCGCAGAAAGTAGAAATAAACAAAGAGGAAATTTTCCCGGAAAACTATGAAAGCAAACTGCTTTTATCGGGCATCAATGTTTCTCCCAACAGCCGCTATTATGATTTGGGTAACCAGCCAGCAGGCAACGGCACTATCAAAGTAGAATACAAAGACAGTAACGATAGCCGTGCCGTATTTGTTCCCTACCGTGTTTCACTGTATGTAGAATGTATGTTGCAATCATGAAGGAACAAGTTATCATACAAACAATTACTATCAGCAAAAGAGGTCAGCAAATCTTTTTCCAGGTAAAGCTGCCCAGAGATACAAATAAAATCATTGGAGTTGAAACTGGTTTGTACCTGCTGAATGCACCGCTATACTTCATACCGGCGCAGGAACTCTCCATGCTGGTACGTAGAAATTATATGATGGGAGTTGTTCAACTCAGGGCAAACAGAAAACCGGATGTGTTTTATTCAAAAGAGATTTTTGAAAGGGATATAAATATCGGGGCCGGTGAAGTAAAACTGTTTCTTCCTCCGGTAGTAGTAATTGAAAAGAAGGTTGACCAGCCGGATGGTAACAATTTTGATTATTTCACTCACTGGACACACGGAACAAAACGGGAAGAAGACCCATTAAATATTTATGACTGCTCTGTTATTAACGGACAGTACAAGGATGCTATTGGTGAATACTTCCAAACAGATGTGAGCTATAAGGTATTGCTTTATATCTGGATTGAATGAAAAGCAAATCAGCAACAATGACAATCAACCTGACACTGGAATACATAGCGAGGCGCATGAAAGAACTTGGTTACGGGGATGATTACAGCATCCAGTTCAGGCATTTTGTGCTACTATCAAAGGCAAAGCTGAAAGTTCATGCCGGAAACCAGTTGTTTATCCTGCTTGAACCATCAGAAAGCATTGCGGTGAAAAGTGATAGTGGTGTATTTGATGTTACAACCGAAAATGTGAACGAACTGCATTATGAACACCGGGGAGAAATACGGATAAGGAATTACACCATCATTACCCAACATGCAAGATTTATTCAGGTAATACCAAATGAAAACAAGCCATGCCCATAACACACGATAATTACGACCAACTGAAAATAGATAAGCTGCGGCATTACCTGGAAGATATGACAGCAAAGGGACATGCCAAGCCTTATGAAATTTTTGTGGACAGCCTCAAGGTTGTTCCCAAAACAGAAGACCCGAAAGATTTTGAGAACTATGAGTATTACATGAATGATGATACGGAAAAAATCCGCATTGTCATTTATAACTCCAACCTGTCGCCCCGTAATGACCAGTATTGCTTTCATGTAAAACAGCATAAGCCCGATAAAGGATTGAACGGACTTGGTGATATTGAAAACATCATCCAGGAAAAACTAACTGCAAGGGACAAAGAGCATGAAGTAAAACGGATGCAGGAAGAACTTACTGAGGCAAAACAAAAACTGGAAGAAGCGGAAGATTACATTGACGAACTGGAAGAAAAACTGGAGCTGTCTGCCAACGATAAGCACAAGCTAAAAAATATTGACCTGGTAGAACTCGGCTCCGCCGTGCTGGGCAGGCTGGCTGAAAAG
>JAEUVM010000267.1 GCA_016787125.1 Chitinophagaceae bacterium
CCCATTCTTGCAATCACTTTTTCTTTTTTTTCAGAACTGAAAATGCTGATATTATCTTTTACATCCAAACCAAGCAATGTCTGTCCGCCAGAAGTTTGCCCGAAGGCAATAACCGGCAATACCAGAAACGGAATGAGAAACAGTTTATAAATTTTTTGTTGCATTTTTTTAATGACGATGCCGGGCCGCCCGAAAAATTCTATCTGTAATCTCCGGTAATCATTTATAATAGTCCCACAGTATCGCCGACAGTTTTCTTGCCATAGCCCAGGCTTCATTATCGTTTGTCCAGCGAACGTCTTTATTGTTCTTGGTAAAAATGCAGAATACATATGGGTTCTTCGGTGCGTTCACGATCATTGCTTCGCTGCGGCTGGCATTTACACATCCGTTTTTACTAAACACTTCGATGGTTGGTGGTATCTGTGAAATGGCTTCTGCTTCATCCCAATAGTTGCGGCCAAGGCAGCGCATCATCCGGTCGCAGGCGGCAACTGAAAAAATGTCGTGCCGGTAAATTTTTTCAAACAGCATTCCCATTTCCCTTGGAGTGGTTTGTCCCCATTGGTACCTGGAGCGGTATTCTTCCCGCCCTGCTGTTCTTGAATTAACACGGGTATCTTTTAATCCCAGCGATGCCATTATTTCATTGATGCGGATACCACCGCCTGCAAGACTTTGCAACCAGAGGCTGGCTGTATTATCGCTTACCGTCAGCATAAGCATTATAACTTTCTTAAGCAGGATCTTTTCATCGTTCTTGAATGAACCCAAAATATCGGCGCCGGCATACAACAATGAATCTTTATAGGTCAGTGTCGAGTCATAATGAAGTTCCTTTTTTTCAATTTTATCCATGATACCGACCAGGATGGGCACTTTTACAATGCTGGCCGTGGGAAAAATGGTGTCTGCATTCAGGAGAACTGTTTTGCCTGTGCGCAGGTTTTTTACATAAATACCTATTTCACCATTATATCCTGAAATTGCCTCTTTAATTTTTGCTTCCAGTTTTGAATCTGTTTTTTGTGCTGACAAACAGAATGGCAACAAGAGGAACAGGAACAGCTTTATTTTCATTGTTTAATTAATTACCGGTTGCTTCAACGATACATATAATCGATCACCAGGCAGCAAAAGGCATTGATACCGGTTTTCATACCGCTGTCATCCACATAGAAATCTGGTGTGTGATGTGGCGGTGCTTTGGCCGGGTCATTTCCCTTGGGCATACCACCGAGATAAAAGAAAAAGGCTGGCGCTTTGGTACCATAGTAGGAAAAATCTTCCGCCCCGGTTACCCATTCCCGCTCTTTTACATTTGCTGCACCGGCGGCAGATTGCAATGAGGGTATCATACGTTTCACCAGCCCGGGATCGTTATAGGTAACCAGGGTTTTGGTATCAATCGAAACTTCTGCCTTTGCGCCGGAAGCTTCCGCGATATTGGTGGCCATCACTTTGATACGTTCGTGCACTTCTTGCTGCATGGCATTGTCCAGTGTGCGGATAGTGCCATCCATGATGCATTCTTCGGGAATAATATTGTTGCGAACGCCTGCATGGATTTTTCCAACCGTAATCACCACCGGTGCCTTTGTCAGTTCGCTTTGGCGGCTTACAATACTTTGAAGCCCTTCAATGATCTGTGCTGATACCTGTACTGGGTCTATTCCTTTCCAGGGCTGTGATCCGTGACTGCCTTTTCCTTTTACCGTAATATTGAACCAGTCTGAAGAAGCCATAAAAGCTCCCGGTTTATATTCGATCTTTCCTACTTCAATATCCGATTCTATGTGAAGCCCGAAGATGGCATCCACTTTAGGGTTGTCCATTACGCCTTCCTTTACCATCAGCGGAGCGCCGCCTTCCTCACCTTCGGGCGGACCTTCTTCTGCGGGCTGAAAGATGAACTTCACGGTGCCTTTCAAATCATTTTTCATTCCGGCCAGTATTTCTGCCACCGCCATCAGCATAGCCACATGGGTATCATGCCCGCAGGCATGCATCACTCCTACCTGCTGACCGTTATATTCCGCTTTTTGTGCAGAAGCATAAGGCAAATTCACCCGCTCCACCAGTGGCAGGCCATCCATATCGGCCCGCAAAGCAATGCAGGGTCCAGGCTTACCACCACGCAGTATGCCCACCACGCCGGTTTTGGCAACACCGGTTTGAACCTCAATACCGAGTTGTTGTAAGTGGTCGGCGATAACCTTAGCGGTACGTTTTTCCCTGTTGCCCAGTTCCGGGTACTGATGAATATCCCTCCGCCATGAAATACATTTTGTCTCTATTTTGGAAGCTGCGTCGGCGGCCTTTTGTTTCAGCTTGCCGGCATCATTCTGTGCCAAAAGCCCGAGGGGAGAGATAAACAACAGAAGGAGAAAACTGCGGGAAATCATATTGATAATTTTAATGAATTTACAGTAATTGCTGTTTTTGTCCGCAGGTCTTATGCCACTGCCCTGAATTTATTTATATTTAAACCCATGCTGCTTCGTCATATACCATTTCTAAAGGCGGTTTTCGTACATAGCCTCACGGCATTCGGAGGACCACAGGCCCATATTGGTATGATGATGAAAACATTTGTACATCGCCGCCGGGATGTATCTGAGCAGGAACTGATGGAGTATAATGCCTTCTGCAATTTGTTACCAGGGGCTTCTTCCACACAAACGCTTACGCTTATCGGGTACAAAAGAGGGGGAATACCGCTGGCGGTAATCACCTTGCTTATCTGGATCCTGCCTGCCAGCATTCTGATGGGGTCTCTATCTTTTCTGCTTCATTATATAGATAAGAAACAGCTTGGCACTGATATTTTCAGGTTCATTGCCCCAATGGCCGCCGGTTTTCTGGCCTATGCCGCCTTTACCACTTTTCCGCTGGCCATACGCAACCTCATCACCTGGATCATCATGATCATCGGGGCGGTAGCCACGTATTTACTTTTCGGGCAGCCCTGGGTCATTCCTGTACTGATTGTTTCGGCGGGAATAGTAACCAACTTCAGTCGCAAACGTATACCGCAAACAGAACAAAAGCCCCGCAAGATCCGATGGTGGAATTTCTGGTTGTTTGGAATCATTTTCATTGCGGCGGGTATCATAAGTGAACGGGCCAGGCTGGATAACTGGCCCGATCGCAAGCCAATCAATCTTTTTGAAAACACATATCGCATGGGCAGCCTTGTTTTTGGTGGCGGCCAGGTACTGATGCCGATGATGTATGAACAGTGGAGCGTACGCCCCGAAACAATTAAAAAGAATAAGAATAAAGATCAGAATGTGGTACAGATTGATGAATCTGATATGTATACAGCTATGGGAATCGTAAGGGCAGTGCCGGGCCCGGTATTTTCGATAGCTTCTTTCGCTGGTGGAATGGCCTTAAAAGACATGGGCACCGAAATGCAGGTGGTGGGTTGCCTGATTGGCATGATAGCAATTTTTTTACCGAGTGCCTTATTAGTGTTATTCTTCTTTCCGATCTGGAGCAACCTGAAGAAATATGCGGCTGTGTATCGTTCTCTCGAAGGAATCAATGCTGTAGTGGTGGGTATCATGATCGCTTCCACTCTTTACATCATGAAAGACATTTCAATTGGTGAATTCAAAACGATCAGCCTTGTAAATATTGGTGTGATCCTTGGGACTTTCCTGTTACTCAATTTTACGAAAATAGCACCTCCCTTCATCGTGCTGGCCTGTTTGGGATTGGGAGCGCTGGTCTGAAGTATTTATTTTTTATAGTATCCGCCTTTCTCTATTTCTTCTCTCACTTTATCAGGAACCATGTAGCGGATTGACTTTCCCTCTCTTACATTCTGCCTTATTTGTGTGGCAGACAACTGGAGTAAAGGTGCATCCAGTATTACCAGTTTAGCATTAATGCTGTTGTTTACTTCAAAGCCGGGCCGCAGGTAAACATAAATAGTGTGTTCCCTCACGATCACTTCATAATTCTTCCACTTGTGCAGGTTTTGAAAGCTGTCACTTCCCATAATAATGCAAAACTCATGTTCCGGATGTTTTTCTTTCAGGTAAGCAAGTGTGGCGGTTGTGTATGAAGGTTTGGGCAAACCAAATTCTATATCAGAAGCTTTGATACGGCTATCATCTTCTGTGGCCAGCTTTACCAGGTGAAGGCGATGGTATTCATTCAGCAAGGCCAATTCTGCTTTAAAAGGATTCTGCGGGCTGACTACAAACCACAGTTTTTCTATATCTGTTTCATTCAGCAGATGGTTGGCAATGATCAGGTGTGCCGCATGAATGGGGTTAAAAGAACCAAAATAGAGACCGACCTTCATTTAATATATTGAATATCAACTATTTGTGTCCACAAGGATATGTTCCGCCTCATCTAATCGCAGGCTCAGGTGATAGCCGGCCACACTGATTGAAATAGGATCTCCTAAAGGAGCCACCTGTTCCAGAACTATCCTCTCACCCGGCACGCAGCCCATTTCCATCAGCTTGAGAAAGATATCGTTGTTCTGAAATTCCTTAATTATTCCCTCTTGTCCTGGTTTCAGCTCCGAAAGCTTTGCAATCATTTATGCATTAATTATTTAGACAAAATTACCCTTGTCAGCTTGTATTTCTTTACGAATTTTGAAATAATGGCCACCGAACCACATATAAAGCAAGTGTCATTCTTCTTCGAGAAGAAAGGTGTTTCCTTAAAAAACAGAACCGCACTGAAGCGGTTTATCGCTCATATTTTTAAAAGAGAGAAAAAGAAGCTGGGATCACTGAACTATATATTTTGTTCCGACAAGCGGCTTCTCGAAATAAACCGGCAATTCCTCCGGCACGACTACTATACAGATATCATCACGTTTGACCTTTCTTCGGGCCTGGCTATAGAAGGAGAAATTTATATCAGCATTGACAGGGTTCGTCAAAATGCACGGGCGGAGTCCGTTAGCTTCACAGGCGAACTTCACCGGGTTATCTTCCATGGAGCATTGCATTTGTGTGGTTATAAGGACAAAACCAGGCAAGATGTGGCGCTGATGAGACAGATGGAGGACAAGTATCTCAAATTGTTTTTGTAAAAGCCTTCGTTCCACGGGACACTGTTTCCCGATGAAACAGTGTCCCGTGGAACCATTATCTTTGTGAAACTATGAGAAAGAGATGGACCCGAAAAGAAGAGATTACACCTTCGCTATTAAAATTCAGGGAAAAGCGTAAGTGGCAAATCAGTTTGCGCAGGTATGTAATCCACGAAAGCCTTTGTCCGGATTATGCCCCGTATTTTGGACTGGACATCAAAAATATGCGCCAGTGGTTTGAATTTCAATTTAAAGCAGAAGGATGGGCCGATTTTGGAAAGAAATGGCAATTCGATCACATTATTCCGGTTACTTACTTTGATTTCTCTAACAACGAGGACCTAAAGCTTTGCTGGAATTTTACCAATCTCAGGGTTGAACAACTTCAGCAAAATAAGGATCGGGGTAACCGGCTGGATGTGCTAATGGCCAAAAGGTATTTTCGTGAGCTTTATGAAACAACAGGCTATGAAATTTGCCAAAAGCTGCTATTGAAAATTGAGACATTAGAAATGTCAGAATTCATTAGTACAGAAGCTCAACAATCCTTCATCAGGTCGCATTCAGATTATCTCAGCATGATTCAAAACTACAACTCGTTTGAATTTGAACTCCTTAACAGCGGCAGAACCGTTGAGCAGGTAAAAGAGGAGGTCGGGCATCTTAAAACATTTAATAAATAGCACCTGATTGCGAATACCTTTGCACCCTTATGTTTCCTGAATACGATGTAATAGTTGTTGGCGCCGGCCATGCCGGATGTGAGGCGGCTGCCGCTGCTGCAAATCTTGGCTCAAAAACACTGCTGGTTACCATGAATATGCAGACCATTGCCCAAATGAGCTGCAATCCTGCCATGGGCGGTATAGCCAAAGGCCAGATAGTGAGGGAAATTGATGCAATGGGTGGCTATTCTGGTATTGTCACCGACCTCTCCACCATTCAATTCAGGATGCTGAACCGAAGCAAGGGCCCTGCCATGTGGAGCCCGCGGGCGCAAAACGACCGGATGCTCTTCTCCCTGAAATGGAGGGAAATGCTGGAGCAAACTCCTAATCTGGATTTTTACCAGGACATGGTAAAAGGACTTCTTATAAATGACGGCCGCTGCGAGGGTGTTATTACAGGCTTGGGGCATGAGATAAAAGCCCGATCTGTGGTGTTGACCAATGGTACATTTCTGAACGGTGTCGTTCATATTGGTGAGAAAAACTTCGGCGGTGGAAGAATGGCGGAGAAGGCAGCAACCGGTATTACTGAGCAATTGGTTTCGCTTGGTTTTGAAAGCGACCGCCTCAAAACAGGAACCCCTCCGAGAGTGGATGGGCGAAGTCTTGATTATTCAAAAATGGAAGAACAGCCCGGAGATGATGAAGTGACCGGCTTTTCATTCCAGGATATTGAAAAACCCAAGACACAGCGAAGCTGCTGGATCACCTATACAAGTCAAAAAGTACACGACATACTTAAAACCGGCTTTGACAGAAGTCCCATGTTCGCCGGTCGTATCGACGGGGTAGGTCCCCGGTACTGTCCAAGCATTGAGGATAAGATCAACCGCTTTTCTGAAAGGGAAAGACACCAGCTTTTTATTGAGCCGGAAGGCTGGAGTACTGTTGAGATCTATGTAAACGGCTTCTCCACTTCATTGCCTGAAGAAGTACAATACGAAGCACTTCGTAATATAGTGGGGTTCGAGAACGTCAAAATGTTTCGTCCTGGTTATGCAATAGAGTATGATTTTTTCCCACCAACACAACTAAATTACTCTCTTGAAACAAAGCTGATAAAGAATCTCTTTTTTGCCGGTCAGATAAACGGTACCACAGGCTATGAAGAGGCGGCCTGCCAGGGACTGATGGCGGGTATCAATGCACACCAAAATGTGAAACAGTTTGAGCCGATGATTCTTAAACGAAGTGATGCGTATATCGGTGTTTTGATTGATGATCTTATCAGCAAAGGAACACAGGAACCCTATCGCATGTTCACCTCCAGGGCTGAATTCAGAACATTACTCCGGCAGGACAATGCTGACCTTCGCCTGACTGAATTAAGTTACAACCTTGGACTTGCCTCACAAGAAAGAATGGATCGTGTGGCAGACAAAAAAGCCGGTGTTGAAAAGATCAAATCTGTTTTACAGGGTTTTGCGGTTGAACCAGCCGAAATAAATCCCTTCTTTGACAACATCAGTTCTTCGCCGATATTGGAAAAACAAAAGGCTCAAAAGATATTATTGCGGCCGGATGTGGAAATAACAGATATGCTTCAGGCATTGCCCCGGCTTCAGGCAGAACTCGGCTCTGTTTCAAAAGAGACATTAGAACAGGCCGCTATACAGGTGAAATATGACATTTATATAGAAAAGGAAAAAGAACTGGTACAGCGCATGGCACAACTGGAAGAGCTGGAGATACCCGTGACCTTTGATTATAAAAAAATATCTTCTCTTGGTAATGAAGCCCGGGAAAAACTATCCCGCATTCGTCCCCGCACACTTGGCCAGGCCAGCCGTATTTCAGGTATTAACCCAAGCGATGTCCAGATATTGATGGTGTTTATGGGACGTTGAGCCAGTCTCCCACAAAAGTGTTATTCATTCCGGCAAATTGTTGGTCTATCTTTATATTGCCAAATACACCTCATATGAAAAAGATCCTCTTCCTTTCGCTGTTACCAGCCATACTTCTGTTTGCTGCACCAGAAGATGTCGCCGCCCAACAATACAAACTGAAACAATCAACTTTAGTCATGGGCATGAAAACAGAAACCACTATCTATGTAAAAGGAATGCGTAAAAGGACAGAAACAGGTTCAATGATGGGTATGCCTCCTGCGCCCGTGGTGATTGAACAATGTGATCTGCAGCGAACCGTGAAACTGAATGACAAGAAAAAGCTCTATTTCATCATTCCTTTTTCCAAAGACCAAGAGGAAGTAATTGATGAGGACATAAAAACACCTCCTTCGAAAACAAAACCCGTTGCCCCAAAAACCGCCACTCAAAAAGGCGGCACCATCACCATGTGGTATAACATAACTGATACCGGCGAAAGAAAGAAGATACATGGCTTTACCGCACGGCATATCTGGACCACACAAAAGATAAAACCCTCCGCTGATGCCTGCAGCATGAAGGACAGCATCATCATCAAAACAGATGGCTGGTATATTGACCTTCCACAGTTCAACTGTCCTGTACGCTACAAGCCTTCACAAATGCCTAGAGATCCTTCCGAAAGAACCAAACCCGATTGCATGGACCGCTTTATCACCAGGAAAAGCGGAAAGGGTAAGCTTGGCTTCCCGCTTACAGAAACCACCACGATCATCATGGGCGGAAGCAATCCGCAGATGAACCAGTTCCAAACCAATATGGAAACCGTGGAACTTTCCCAGGAAAAACTCGATTCCATGTTGTTCGAAATTCCTGCCGGCTATACCCTTGCTGCCAATGAAGAAGACCTGCAGGATAAATTTGATATGGCCGATATGATGAAACAGGTAACTAATGGGGACCTGAGCAAAATGATGCCCCCGGTCAGTGAGCAAAAGAAAGTAGGTACTATGAGAATTGGAGTATACCAGCCTAAATCAGCCGATCAGTTGCCCTTATCAGAACTTCAGCAAAACCTTGTCTTACTCCTAAGAACTGACAAAATAGATGCGGTGGCCATCAATTCTGAAGAAGAGGCAAAAAAATACAATTGCGACTATTTATTGAATACGGAGTATACCAAAATAAAACAGGGCAGTAAAGTTGGCGGCTTACTTAAAGCGGTCAAAAACGCTGACCCTAATGCGGCTACCTCGTTCAATATTGATGCAGTATTTATACTTACCAAATTCAGTGATGGTTCCGTTTTCACTCAACAGAATGTCAGCGGTAAGTTTGAAGGCAAAATAGAAGAAGCCTACCGAAAGGCGGCAGAAGATGGTGGACGAAAGATATTAAAGGCCCTTAATTGATCAGGCTACTTCCTTCAGGCTGATAGAAACCGGTTTCAACAGGTCGCCTTCCTGCAGTTCGATCCTTCTCGTAATATCTTTCAATGAAGAAAGACGCTGCACCGTATATGGGATCGTATCCAGCCCGGATACAAAGCGCTGGATATAACTGTATATGCCGATCAGGCTTCCGGCTTCCATAGCAGCACCGGATGTGTTGTTTGTAATAAGTAAAGACAAGCCTATCACCACCATTACCAGTATTTCCATGATACCAAAATTCCATGCCTCCTGGTCGCTGATGCGGATATTCCACTTACGGAGGCTTTCATAGTGACTTCTGATAAGACTGATATTGCCCGTAGAAATAGTATCTACTTGTTTTTCCAGTTCATCATTCTTCCGCTCATTCAGCGTCCGCATCCTTTTACCATATAAATAACTGAACCCGGTAACCGGCAACAGTATCGCCAGGCAGAGTAATACAACCGAACTGTCGTAAAAGAACAACAGAATAAGTGAGCCGACAATACTGTAAACCGCTTCCACCACATACGCCAGGTCAAATTCGAGAAAATCCACAAACTCCCTGGCAAGGTTGGAATGAGCGCTGAGCTTAGACACATCGCTTCTCGAATATTTGCGTGCCAGAAAACGGGTAACCAATGAAGTATAAATAGCTGAGTAGGTACGGGTATCCAACCGGTGACGGATAATACCGATAATAAGCCACGCAAAGTGAACTGCCGTAAGCAGAATAAGACCCTTATAACTTCCTTTGATGAGATCATTTACCGCAAGCCCTAAAAAAAGAGGCCGGAGCAGCGTACCCAGCATTTCTATGGAAAATAGCAGGTAGGTAAAAAATAACCGGTAACGGTATTGGAGTAAAATCTGTTTCAGTACGGCAAAACGGGACATGGCTTATCTTTTATGATAATACGTTTTATTAACCGGCTACAGCCGGGCAGTAAAATTTAATGGAGCGAGGATAAGACCAGAACTCTTAGCCTTGGTTTAACCGTTGCAGGCCTGCTTCCCGTGTGGTTAAGGAATTATGCGGGATACCGGCTATCAGGCCACGGCAATGGCTTGAGCCACACTGGCACTGGAAGGGTTCCATATTCTCATCTAGGAATTGAGCATAATCGAGTGTGAGTTCTTCGCCTTTATAAATATGCCGTAATGCTAATACATTCAATCCGTCGAAAGCGGTATTGGGTTCGCAGCTATGATTTTGCGGGGCCCATTCAGAGGGATCGTCATCCCATAAAATGAAAAGTTCTTCGCTGACGGGATAGGCATAGCGCCGGAAATGAAGTTTCTCGTCTTCATTCCAGTTCTTTTCCACAAAGCGTTTCGTAATGACCCGCTGTGCCCGGCCTTCTCCTTTAAAAATGATCTCGCCCTTTCCCAGGTCGCGGCTGGCGTATATGCCATAGCCGGCAATGGAGTTGCCCTTCATAATAAAGGGTTTCATTTTCCGGCGGTGCCTGGCTATTCCTTCGGCAATGATATGGCTGAGAAAACCGGCCTGTCCGATACCATCGAACTTCAATATAAAATCTGCTGAGCCTTCGTAGCCATCTTTATAAAAAACCGAACAGGTAAAGTTGATCTCGAGGAAATAGATCTCATTATTTTCATCCACCCTGAAGTCGAGCCGGCCATAGCCAACCCCGTTAAAGCCTTTGAATATTTTCTCAGCTGCCTGTCGCAACCGGTTATCAAGCTCCTTATCCATGCAGGGCACATTGCAATCGGGATGCAGCTCTGATGTTTTCAGTGCATAGGTTTTAAACTCCCGCCCTTCGGGAAAAAGATACTCCACCGGCTGAAAAACTGTACAGCTATGGATGTCCACATCAGCGGCCACTAAAACGGTAAACTCACGGCCGGCAATATATTCTTCCACCAGCAGCGGCCCGTATTCATCCAGTATTGAAATACATTTCTGCTGTAGTTCTATTTTGGTGTTCACCAATGAATGTTCATCCACACCGAGGCTGTCACCAGCTTTTGCCGGTTTTACAAACATGGGGAAGGAAAGATGCTTCACCGCCTCATCCACATCCTTCAGTTCATGAATAATAACATAGCCCGGCGTTTTCACCCCTTCGCAATACGCCAGGTACTTCATCAGTTCTTTAGGAGGATCATACAGTTTGGTGGTGGGGCCGGTAAATGGAAGGTTCAGTATTTCAAGCGTATAAATTACATCTATACTCGGCACCTCCCATTCCAGGTATCCTTCGCAGAGGTTGACAAAAATATCGTACCCCTTTTTGCTGAGTTCCTTTAGTTGTTTGTAGGTGGTAAGTTTATTTAAAAAAACAGTATGTACTTCTGCATGAGGCAGCAGAACAGACAGGTCTCTGGGCGGGTCGTAGTTTTTATAATCAACTCCTGTGGTGGAGTAATCCGGCTGGAGTACACATACTTTCATGAATTGCTAAGGTAATGATTGACGATATATAAAAATCGCTTGTTGCGACCAGAACGGTATCACTTTACCGTAACGGTTTTACGGGGCCGGGCAGTCCTGGTTTTTCGAACTGTAGTTTGACGGGTTATACTCCGGCGCAGGGCATCTTTGAGAATCTCTGCAATAACATGAGTAAAGCTGACACCGGATGCTTTGAGGATTGCGCCAATAGAAGTATAGTTCTCGTCCTCACTCAGGCCGCATTGTGCATTTGCTTCCAGCATATACAGCTTGCCGGTAGCTGAATCCTGGCGGATGTCTATACGGGTATAGCCTTTTCCGCCACAGGCTTTGTATGCATCAAGACTAAGCTGCTTCAGTGCGGGTACAAGTTCGGAACTTGCCGGCCTGTATTCGTAGAAGTTTTCATTAGCAGGCATCGGAGCCTCATCTTCATAGATCTCCCAAAGCCTGTCGAATGAAAGGAATCTTTCCGCTTCGGGTAGTGACTGATGAAATACCCTTTCCACCGGTTCATAAACGATACAGTTGGCGGGATCATCAGCAGAACCGGTGATAAACGTGGTGTATTCCGGGCCGGTAATGAATTGCTCTACAAACAAACCATCGGCCAGCAGGTTCCAGCCACGATAACCTTTCCTGATCTCCTCCACCCTTTCGGCCAGTTCATCTTCGCTTTGCACCACATTTTTTACCGACACGCCCATACTGCCGCCTGATACAGCCGGCTTGATGATGATCGGCGTGCCCACCCGTTTGCAAATACCTTTTACCGAGCCCTTCTTTTCCGTTATCACCCGCCAATTGGCAGTAGCCACCCC
>JAEUVM010000300.1 GCA_016787125.1 Chitinophagaceae bacterium
GGCTGCCCGGATTTAACCGTTCAACATTTTTTATGGCCGCCGGGAAAAACTGCCCCTCTTCAGAACCAGATTTGCGGCGTTGGCGTATATCTTGCCGTACCATTTATTGTAACCATTATGCAATCCCGTCTGCTTACTTTACTGCTTATCTGTCTCCTTTCAGTGCAATCAATCGCCCAGAAAGGCGTTATTGAAGGCCTCATCACCGACGCCGATTCAAAAACACCCGTCAACGGGGCTACTATTAATATAAGCGGCAGCCGTGGTGACAATTCCGATCTGTTTGGCCGCTTTACCATACCGGCCGTGAATCCCGGACAGTACGAGATGATCGTTTCTCATATCGGCTATAAAACAGAATTTATTCCCATAGAAGTAAAGGCCGACCTCCGCTCCACTATCAATGTAACACTGAAAAAATCCGGGCTCGATCTCTCTGAGGTTCGCATCAGCAGTAAAAAATCATCTGCCCTCAATGCCATAAGTGCCGTGGATATCCGCCTGCGCCCGGTAAATACCTCGCAGGATGTGCTGCGCATTGTACCCGGGCTCTTTATTGCACAACATGCCGGCGGTGGTAAAGCCGAACAGATTTTTTTAAGAGGCTATGATATTGATCACGGCACCGATATCGCCATCACCGTGGATGGTATGCCGGTGAATATGGTAAGTCATGCCCACGGACAAGGATATGCAGACATGCATTTCCTGATACCCGAAACGGTGGAGAAAGCCGGCTTCGACAAAGGCCCTTATTTTGCAGCCAAAGGAAACCTGGCCACCGCCGCCTATGTTGATTTTACCACCAAAGATTTTATAGATCAGAACATGCTCAAAGCCGAAGCCGGCCAGTTCAACACACAACGCTACTCCACCCTGCTGAAATTATTTACCAAAACCGACGGGCGCAACAAACAACAATTTTATATAGCCTCCGAATATGCCACCACAGATGGCTATTTCCAAAGCCCGCAGGATTTTCACCGCTTTAATATCATGGGTAAATACACCGCCTGGTATGGCAACCAGTCGCAGCTATCCATATCCGCTTCCACATTCGACAGTAAATGGAATGCTTCCGGACAAATACCTGATCGTGCCGTACAGTCCGGCCTGATAGACCGCTTCGGCGCCATTGATGATACCGAAGGCGGCTACACCGGCAGAACGAATGTCAACATCCGCTACAGCAAACAATGGAAGAATAACTGGAAAACCGCAAGCCAGCTTTATTACAGCCGCTACCGCTTCAGTTTATACTCCAACTTTACCTTCTTCCTCGAAGACCCCGTGAATGGTGATATGATACACCAGAAAGAACAAAGAGATATCCTCGGCTACAACATGAATGCCTCCCGCTCCTGGATGCTCGGCAACAAAAAAGCCAACACCGAGATGGGCGCCGGTATCCGTTATGATAATGTAAATGACATCGAACTTTCCAAAGCCACCCGCCAAACCTTCTTTAATTATATTCAAAAAGGTGATGTAAGGGAACTCAACAGCTTTGGTTACATCAACCAGGATATTGAACTCAGCAACCAGGTAAGCCTGAATGCAGGTATCCGCTACGACCGGTTTGCCTTCCGTTATAAAGATGAACTGGCGGGTGCCGCCACCTTTGCAGTAAAAAGAAAAGGAACGCTCAGCCCCAAACTGAACCTTACTTATACTCCGAATGCGAAACTGAAATTTTACCTGAACAATGGTATCGGCTTCCACTCCAATGATACACGTGTGATACTGGACAACGGCGCCGATGCCATCCTGCCGAAAGTATTTGGCACCGACCTGGGCCTGGTGGCCAAGCCGGTAAAAGCGCTGATCATCAAAACTGCACTCTGGCATTTGTATTCACAGCAGGAATTTGTGTATGTGGGTGATGCAGGCATTGTGGAGCCCAGTGGCAAAACGAGAAGAATGGGTATTGATATTTCAGCCCGCTATCAATTTAATAAATGGCTGTTTGGCGATGTGGATATCAACCTCACCCGTGCCCGTGCTATCGGTGAAGCCAAAGGTGAAGATTATGTGCCCCTCGCTCCTTCCTTTACCAGTATCGGCGGACTGACCGTAAAAGCAGCCGGTGGTTTCAGCGGATCGTTGCGTTACCGGTATATACACCGCCGGCCTGCCAACGAAACAAACACCATCGTGGCACAGGGCTATTATTTATTGGATGCTGTGGCTGCATACAAACTGAAGCAGTTTGAATTCACCCTGTCAGCAGAGAATATATTGAATGTAAAATGGAGGGAAGCGCAGTTTGCCACAGAATCAAGACTAAGAACGGAGACAGACCCCGTGGAAGAGATCCACTACACGCCGGGCACACCGCGGTTTCT
>JAEUVM010000320.1 GCA_016787125.1 Chitinophagaceae bacterium
CTGACCTTGGCAGCGGCAACCAATCTGCTGCGGGCAGAACAAAGCATAAAAAAAGCCAATATCATTGACTGCCCGGCGGGTTATTGTATGCAAATAAAAACCCGCCTTTTACGGCGGGCTTTAATGGTTTTTTACAGGGGTCTGTTATTTTTATGCAGCGTGATGGTACCACCCTTTGAGAAAGGACGGTTTCTTTCTTTTGGAAACTTCAATGAGTTCCCCGTTTGAAAGGAATAGTTTACCTCCGTTTGCCGGGTGTACCGTGCTGTCGATATAATTACTGATAAAGCGTTTGTTAACAATGTGTGTACGGTGGACCCTGACGAATTTTTCTGTTGCCAGGTTCTCTTCAAACCAACGTAATACTTTGGCTACAACGAGTGTTTTGCGGGTGCCAGCAAAATACAGTTTACTGTAATTACTGATTGCCTGCACCCGGATGATATCATCCATATTGATGAGCACAATACCGTTGCTGGTGGGTACTCTTATGATGTTATTCCTCATTACCATTTAACTGAATCATTTTAGTGTTTTCGGCCGGATAAATTACTGTTTGCTTTTCAGTCGCAAAAAACCGGGAGGAATCAAAGGGTGGCGGTAAATGCCACCCTTTGTTCCCGGTGTATTCTCTTATGGTCCCAGCAGTGTGATCACCACACCTGCTCCTACGGTCATACTTGCTGCAGGATTTACGGTCAGGCTCTTGATCGTAACATTTGACAGTACATTCGGATAATTCGGCAACGCACTGTTGATAGTAACATCAGAGGTTGGTCCGGGCAGTTCACAAAGATTCCAGTTGCCTACATTGAACCAGTCGGTATTAATGGCCCCTGTCCAGAGTACAGGTCCTGTTACGTTGATCGCATACTCATCGGCACCCATATCAGGGTAAGTGGCATGCCTGGTTTCTCCGTCAATATCTGTCGTAACACCAGCGAGCGGCGTACCCTTACGATGCAGAGCACAGTTGCTGGCAGGAACCAGGTGCAGATCAGTGGCTGAAACAAACACCGGAACCACATTCAGTGAGTTGGCATCCTGGCCGGTGGCCGTTTGCCATGCTGCCAGTGTGGCCGAGCCGGTGGAGGCGATTTGTCCGATGAACTTATTACCTGAGCCTGTCGGGTTCACCACATAGTCGTTGTAGTTACTGTTGGTGAACTGGGTATTTGCAGTTGCGGCATACACCCCTGCTGCTCCATAGCCTGTAGTGGTTAACAGACCGAGGTTGTTGACTATGATATTATTCCTGATATCAGCATTGCTGCCTGCACCCAGGAATATACCCATTGACATGGCATCTGTCTGGTTGAGAGTATTACCAGAAAGGTTGATACTGTTGTTGTAGAGTTTCACACCGCCCTGCGTACCGGTGAGAGCAATACCGATAGTGTTATCGGTTGGAACACCGGTGTAGCTCCATCCGTCACCACTCAGGTTAGCTATGAAGTTATTTACCACGGTAATATTTGCAGTCGCATTTCCTGAGCTGACAAATACACCATGTCCTCCATAACCATTGACGCCAGTATAATTCAGGCTTGTGATCTTGTTGCCAGACACGGTGGAGTTGGTGGTGCCGGTGGCGAGCCAGATACCTTTATCGTCCTCGTCGTTCGTACCGGAGAAGCCACCGATGGTGTTATTCCTTACTGTGGCACCGTTTACGCCTTGCACATACAAGCCTACGTACCGTATAGCATCGGCACCTGTGATGTTCAGTTCGTTAGAATCGAGCATCAGGCCGTTACCATTGGTTCCGGTTACCACTGCATTATTGTACACACCCATATAGGCTTTTTGAATGCTGTTATTCCGGATGGTGATATTGGTGAAATAACCGGCATTACCCAGGGTGGTTGCATCACTTACCACTACAGCTGAACTTGTTGTCACTCCGTTGATGATGGTTGTATTCTTCAATGTGTTGCCGGTAACAGATGTGGTTCCTACAGAGGTGACCGCAATAACTGTCGGGCTGGTTGCACTATTGTTTGTAATGGTCAGGTTCCGGCTGTTTGTTCCATTGTTAGATCCATCAATGGTTACATAGTTGGCCCCATTGAGTTTGATCAGTGCATTGGAAGCAGCGCTGCCGGTAACGGCGGCGTTAACAGTTGCGGCCGGACGGATTGTCAGCGTGTTGGTGCTGCTGGCGTCGGGGTTGGCATTCACGAGTATCGGGAATGTTTCACCGGCACTGTACGTGGCATCGAGCAGTTCAAAAATCACCGGACCAGACAGGCATGAAGTGTTATATGCATTCACAGCTGCTGTCAGTGTGGGATAGTTGCCTCCAGAACCTACTGTATACGTACCACCGATTGTAGCACTGATGGTGTAATTGTTTGGTGTGGTGGGCGGCGTGGTAACCGTATTGACATCTGTTGCCACTAATCCGGCAGACGGGTTGGAGCTGATATTCGGAACGCCAGCCACATCCTGTGCGATAACATAATACTGAACTGCATCACCACTTGTTAATCCCCCCATGGTGGCTGCTGTGATGGTGAAATCCCATGTACCATTAGTACCTGTGCCGCTGGCAAGGGTGCCTTGTGCAGAGAACCAGGTACCTGCATTCTTCCTGAAGTATATCCTTGGCTGAAGCGGACCTGCTGTCGGAACTCCTGAAGCATCGGTTATCGTAACACCATTCAGGGCCCTGTCGCCTGTAGCGCAGGTGAAAGTGAGCGGCGTATAGGTAATTGCCGGGCCGGCTGCATCGCCTGCCTGTTCGTATGCCCCAATGGTCGGGGTGGTTACGCTACGGGTAAACCCGGTGATATCTGTTGTAACACCGGCAACCGGCGTACCTGCACTTACAAGGGGTGAACCAAGTTGCGGCACGAGGTTGTTTGTGGCGTTGTATAACGGATCAGCCGAAATTGAATTCGCATCCTGCCCTGTTGCTGCCTGCCATGCGGCCAGTGTGGCAGAGTTAGCACCATTGAAGCGGCCAACATTGCTGGTTACGTTTGTACCGGCTGCATACAGGTCGTTATAGTTCAGTATGGAGCCTGCTAAGGTAGTGGCCTGGGTATAATATGCCCAGAAATTACCGCCAGCCACAGCACTTGAGCCGGTTATGCTGAAACTGTTGTTGCGTACATCAATGTTAGAGCCGACAGATGTGATATTGCCGTCACCATTTGCAAAGGCGGCTGCAAGACCAGAGCTGCTGTTGGCCAGCTGACCTGTAAGATGTACAGAGTTGTAATAGAACTTATCTCCGTAGCCTGCGCTGGCGAGAATACCTGTCAGGTTCCATACACCGCTTGTACCTGTTGAATTGATCTTATAAACGATGTTGTTATAGACCTGTGCATTCGATGGGTTACCAACTGTTGTATACGTTGAGCTGGTAACAGCAATACCGTAAATTTTCGGCGTGCTGGTTCCTGTATATGCCAGATCGTGTACTTTATTGTTGAAACAAAGCCCGTTCTTGAAATCCAGCAGGCGGATACCACCAAATGGTGTGGAAGAAGTGGTAGTGGCATTCACCACATTCTGCACTTCATTGCCGGATACTGTAAGGCCAGACTGTCTGTCGGCATTGATGGCCAGCAGTGAATGACCTTCACCGGTAACAGCAGTGCCATAATTATTATTGCTGATCACGTTGTTCAGGTCTGGTGTTGCTGCTGCAAAGCCGAACATGGTGGTTCCGTAAATGGTTTTGCGGAACAGGTTATTATTAATGGTGTTGTTATTGCTATTTTCCAAACCAGCCGTGGTAAGACCAATAGCAGTACTGCCTCCCACATGAACACCGGTAAAGCTGGTAGTAGAAGAATTACCTTCTATGATACAGTTCTTAATGGTATTTCCGTTGGCACCGTTGCCGATAGCCGCAGAAGCAAGCCATACCACTGCATTACCTGTGGTGGTGGTGGTAAGGTTCTGGATAGTAAGACTTCTGTCGGAGCCACCGCTGTTGCTTCCGTCTATGGTTACATTATCAGCACCGTTCAGCTTGATCACTGCACCGGCATTTACCGTACCGGTAAGTGTGGCGGTAGTATTCGGTTTGATGGTAATTGTAAACGGACCACCGCACACATAGGTTACAGCATTCAATGCAGTAGCTCCTGTTTCAGTTACTGAAGCGTCGATGATATTCGCTGTCAGGTTGCCAGACAGTCCATTGGTATTGATAGCGGCAAACAAACCACCTGCACCAGTAAGGCTGGGATAATCACCGGCTGCGCCAATGGTTTTTATTCCGCTTAATCCTGTGCCGGCAACAATGGTACGGCTGCCAGCCGGTGCCTGTACAGTTGGTGTTTGTGCCCCTCCTATTGTAATTGAGTTGCACTCTGCGTCAATCACATTCGTTAACACTGCTCCGCATGGCACATCATATGTAAGCCAGAAATAGTTGGTACCGGTAGAAAGCACCTGTGTTCCGCTTACTACAAATGAGCCATTTGGTGCGGCTGTTGTGGAACCAAACTGTGTGGTGGTGGCAAAAGTGGAACTGTTGCCGGTGTACCACAATTTGGCATTGGTGATATCGGTAAGAGGCGCAGTTGTTCCGTTGGTGTTGATGGTAAAGTCTGTTACACTAAGCGGGCTTACGATGCCTGCTGTCACCACTTCGATTCCGATCACCTGCTGGTTAAGGGAGCCCACTCCCACGTTTGAAGTGTTGGTCTGGGTGGTGGTGCTGGAAACATAAGTCATCACCGACGCAGGTGTGCCGTCAAATTCATCGGCACCGACATCCACCTGTGTTGCGCCACCATTTACTGATCCGGCGGGACCAGGTCTTGTCTGGTTGTCGATATCATCTGTGATACCTCCTGCGGGTGTGCCGCCTGATTCAAGCGGAGAGACTGTTGCTGCAGGTATATGCAGGTCTGTGGCAGAAACAAATCCGGGGATATAATTCCAAGAATTCGCATCACCACCGGAACCGGGTGTACCAGCGCCTTGTGAGGCCTGCCAGCCGGTAAAGGTTCTGTTGGCCGCTGCATTTGTTCCTAACCACTGACCAACTGTTGCCGGAGATGCCGTATAAAGATCGTTGTAATTAGAAGCGGTGGCTGCCCATCCTGTTGCAGCAGCGTTGGTGTTTGCTATTGCCACATGGAAACCTGTACCACCTGTACGGGTATTGCTGAAAATGTTGTTGCGTATATCTACGGTTGCTGTACCGCTCCTGTTAAAGGCATAGGTATTATTAGTACCTGCACTGGTGGTACCTGTTACAGATACTGAGTTGAAGAAATAGTTATTGGTGCCAGTACCTGCATCTTCAATACCTGTTATCCTTGATTCAAGGCCAACGGTATTGCCTGCAGCCACCATGTTGTTTGAATAAGTAATACTGCCCGTGCTGCTGTAGATGCCAAATACCCTTGGAGAACTGGTTCCTGTACCGGTGCCATCTGCCAGGATACTGTATATCCGGTTTTTGCGGACAACAGTGGAAGTCATATTTCCGGTAATTACGATACCAGCACTGGTATATGCACCCGTGCCCGTGTTGGTATTGCGGATATTAAATATTTGGTTGTTCTCTACCAGGTTACCGGATGTGGCTGTAGACATTAATATACCAACGGGCAGGAAGGCAAAACCGGTTCCTGTACCGTTTACATTGAAGTCCCTGATAATATTGCCCCTGATAGTGGCCGTACCGGCGCTGATGTTGATACCAGCTGTCCGGTCGCCGCCTGCCCGGTAATAAGAAATATTACCTATCACGTTATTCTGGATATCAACCACACCAGAACCGGAGTTGTTGATAATACCATTATCGTAAGCATTCCTGATGGTATCATAAGCTGCTGCGCCGCCGCCAAAGGTGTTACCTTCCACTGTTCCGATATTCACATTACCACCGGATACGTTTACACCAAACACAGAAGAGGAAGTGCTGGTTGTGGTGGTAGCCAGGTTAGAAACGGTATTTCCATTGACACTGGTGGCAGTTGTTGTTCCCACACTGAGTGCAATGGCGTTCAGGTTGGTTGAACTGGATGTAACAGTCAGCGCTGCACCGCTGCGGTCAGCGGCTGATCCGCCAATGCTGTTGGAACTGATGTTATGACCGTTTGTTCCACCGGTAACAGATATACCTGTGTAAGCTGCACTGAGAGTGCCGGTTGTCTGATACAGTTTGTTACTGCTCACGACATGGTTATTACCGCCTGCCAGGCTGATAGCAGTGGTGGTCGTTGTCCGTGAAGCTGTCTGATAAACATTATTGGAAGAAATATTCCATCCGTTGCCGGCACCTGTTGATGCCACCAGTACACCGGAAGCAGTATAGTTGAAGATATTGTTATTGGTGATCGTGTTATTTGCATTGGGACCGCCGACACTGCCGCTTGAATAGACCGCATTTGCAGGAACAGAGGCACCATCGCGGATATCATTATTATCTATTGTATTGTTGCTGTTACCAGATGCACCTGTGGTGGTGCTGAATACAATGGATCCGGATGTGGAAGAAGTTACCACACCAAGGATGATGCTGTTCTTCAGCGTATTTCCGGTGGCATCGTTAATAAACTGCATCACTGCACCACTTGTACTGGTGTTGCTGATGGTCATATCCTTGGTTGAAGTACCGTTATTGGAACCATCAAACGTTACATTATCAGCACCGTTGATATTGATCAGCGGGCCTGCAAATGAGCCGGAGAGAACGGTGGTAACACCTGTAGCCGGTTTAATGGTCAATGTGAATGGTCCGCCGCCACAGGCAAAGCTTATCGGGTTGAGAGCATTGGCCCCGGTTTCAGTAATAGCTGCATCAATAATAGTAGCAGTTGTATTACCGCTTAATGCGCCTGAGTTAATAGCCGCGAAGAGTCCGCCGGGTCCGGTGAGTGTGGGATAGGTACCCGCAGCACCAATTGTGATACTGGTAGGCAAAGTCGCTGCAACAATATAGCTGTTAATAGTACCTGTAAGCGGGAAGGCGCCTGCGGTAAGTGCCACACTTGTTGGAGGAGCAGCGAAGGTTCCGCTGTTGATACCCACGTTTGGCGTACCGGCGTTATCCTGGGCCACCACGAAGTATTGTATCACATCGCCGGGAGCTACCGCAGCCTGCAGCAGCGTGTAGTTGGTGGTAAAGCTGAAAGGAGAAGCGGCGTTGGTCGCTTCTACATATTTCCAGCCATTATCTGCGTTTGTATTTCCTGCGTATGTATTCGCATCAGTTGATTTCTTGAAGTATAATCTTGGTTTTGTGCCAGGCGTTGTATTTACACCACTTCCGTCGGTAATGGTAACGGGGTTGAGGGTAACATCTGTAATACAGGTGGTGTTTGCCAGCGGCGTATATGAGATTGCCGGAGCTGACAGATCTACACCTATACCACTGAATTCGTCTGCACCGATATCCGGCGTGGTAACATTTCTGGCATCACCGTCAAAGTCGTCGGTAACAGAGATGGGAGCAGCACCGCTTTCGACCTGTGTGGCAATTGCTGTGTTGATATGCAGGAAGTTCGCATTGGCCCCCACGAGGCTCAGGAAGTTGGGGTTTTCTGAAACCGAACTCTGATCTCGTGGTGCGATCGTACCGGCTGTAAATACACCGGCCTTATAGTCGTTGATCGTCTGAGCAGTGCTGGTTCCGTCACTGTAAATGAGATTGGCAGCTCCCGGGGTGCCTGCATAAAACAGGTTGTTGTTGGATGCCGCTGCATAGTTAGCAAGTGCATTTGCAGCACCACTGCTTCTGCGGTAGGCAACGGTTGTCCCGGTTCCTGCGGGTGTTGAAAGGTTTACAATAATGTTGTTTCGCAGATTGAGTGTGGCCGTAGTGGCGGTTGTACTGGTTGTATGAAAAATACCAGATGTTCCGAAATTGGCACCAGTGGATGAAGCATTGAGGTAAACTGTATTATAATACACATTTACAGCTGAGGAGGTGGAAGTTGATGTGCTGCTGATACCCCTGATGGCATCCGTGGCTGCTGAAGCTGTGGCTCGCAAATCTCCTACCAGGTTATTGTAAACCGTATTAGCGGTATTACCTGAGATCAATATGCCGTTTACAGCACCACTTGTAGCAGTGGTGCTTGCTGTAGAAAGGTCATACACTTTGTTTTTATACACATTTGCGGCGGTACCACCGGTAACTGTAATACCGGTAATCACACCACCCGTACCTCCTGTTGTTCCGGTACTGTTAAGTGCATAAACCCGGTTATTACTGAGATCCACTGTTCCGGTGGAGTTGGTAATACCAGTAAAAGTAGCTCCCCCTGCACCACCGGCAGTAGTGGAAGCATTATACACCTGGTTATTCTGAACTGTTTTTGTTCCTGCCACACCAAACTCAACGATACCCCGGAAGGTACCTGTTGTTGGTAATGAAACATTACGTACTATATTATTGGTGATCGTAACATTGACGGCACTGCTGAAACTGTAAATACCATCAAAACTTCCGGTTGAGGTAACTGTTGTCCAGCTGATACCGTCAATTGTATTGCCATCAACGGTCCAGTTGGTCGGGCTGGTGGTTTTTATTCCTCTCCATGATCCTGAAGCGCCGGTTCTTGAAATATTGGTAATAGTGTTATTGTTAGTGGTAGCTGATGTGGGTGACCCTGTTTCGATCATAACATGCGTGCCTGTACCAGCCAGTGCCACACTTGCGATCTGGCCTATTGTATTTCCATTAATGTTTACAGTAGCGGCGGTTGCTGAGTTATTGATTGCTGTATAAACCCCGGTGGTAGAGGTAGGATAGCCGATGTTTACCGTATTATTATTGATTGTAACAGTATTTGATGCTGCTGTGCTGCCAATACCGTTATCAATAGCTGTACAAGCTGAGGTGGTTGCACCAGATTGAACCGATACAGTGTTATTATTGATCGTGGCATTGGCACTTGTACCTGCCTGTGCATATATACCACGCAAGGTTGAAACGTGGTTTACGCCGCTGCCATTATTATTATTCACCGTATTGTAAGAGATATTAATACCCCATTGATTATTGGCCCGGATACCTGCGGCAGGATTGGTGGCCGCTGCAGCGCCTCCATAATTCAAAATGGTGTTACCGGTGGCTCCTGAAGAACCTCCTATATCATTACCGGTATCTCCGGTAGTAAAAGGAGTAGTAGCGGCAAAGCCGTTCAAGGCGATACCATAGTTACAATTCTGGATGGTATTTGAATAAAACCTGTTATTGGAATTGGTTCCCGCTGCCGTGGTGGGTGTCAGCGAAGTGATCTGTGCTGCATCTGTTGCATTAACCACATTGATACCCCTTGAACCTTCAACGGATGGTCCGGAGCCCGATGCATTATTAATGCGGTTGAGGGTAATTGTACAATTCTGAATAGTGTTATTCTGCGCTCCGTCATTTAAATTCAATTTAAATAAACCGATCCCGAACTCCATAGTAGCCGGGTTGGCCGCATTGCCATCGACAAGTGTAAGTCCGTCAATGGTGATATAATCTGCGCCGACGATCTTTAATATTCCATCCTGCACAGCCACACTTGGTGTGCCTGTACCGCCTGCTGCCGCATTAAGGGTGACAGCGCCACCCGATGTGTTGATGGTTACGGTATTTGTTGCGCTCAATACCGGGTTAAGCGTGGCACTCCCGATCGTGAAGCCTGCCGCACTTGGTGCGGTTTCTGAACCAGTCACGCATGTAAGTGTTACCGGTCCTGACATGGCCGTTACGGCATTTAAGTCTGTCAGTGCCAATGCCAGTGATGGATAACTGGCTGCAAGATTTGGGGTAGTGTTGGTGGGGTTGGTTACGTTTACCGTCACCTGGCTGTTAGCCACAACTGCAATGCATACAGCAAGCAGCAAGCAATAGATCTTCCTCATTCTCAGTTTAGTTTGATGTTTAGTCGGGCTTGACGCCCTGGTTTTTCGCAGTACTATTGTATAAAAGCTCATATCTCCGTTGCTAATGCAGGGAGCATATAATTACGTAAACGGTAATCTTTGTTTCAGGCTTGGGTTAAAATCTTCGAATTCGAAGGGAGGCGGAAGGGTAAAATCTCGACAGGAACGGGTTATAATGAACTAAAAATAAGCACTTTTAGATAT
>JAEUVM010000347.1 GCA_016787125.1 Chitinophagaceae bacterium
GAATGATGTGCCCAACTCCTATACTTATTTCACCATAAAGGGAAACCTGCAGGATGCATTTCTGAAAAAGGGGTTTGGCATCGGCCGTACCTTCTCCGCCATTTCGCCCACACTGCGTATAGATTATATACTGGCCGACCGCAGCTTCCGGGTAAAGCAGTTTAACCGCATCATTAAGAAATTGTCCGATCATTATATGCTGGTGACAGACCTGGAGTTGAAAAAATAGCAGAAAAACACTATCTTCGATTTCATGTCATTCTTCAGCATATATACCTGTTGCTGCTGTCCCTCCGGGACGAATTAATTATTGCCGGCCCGGCATTACAAAGGGCTGTTTTCAATCTTATTATTCATCTTTGCTCAATCCGTGTTATTACTGCTGAAAAATGCAGCCACGATATTCACCGGTGCAAACACAGCAGTGCCGGCAAAACAAACAAATGATATGTCAGAACTGAAAGTATATAACTCGTATTCAAGACAGAAAGAAGTTTTTACCCCTGTCACTCCAGGCCATGTGGGCATGTATGTGTGCGGACCTACGGTGAGCGGTGAAAGTCATCTCGGTCATGCCCGCCCTTACATCACCTTCGATGTGGTGTACCGCTACCTTACCCACCTTGGCAATAAAGTGCGGTATGTGCGCAATATTACAGATGCAGGGCATTTTGAAGAAGAAGGCCGCGAGGCAGAAGATAAAATTTCGAAAAAGGCCGTGCTGGAAAAACTGGAACCCATGGAACTGGTGCAGAAATACACCAACCTGTTTCACTGGGCGATGGATAAATTCAACAACATTCCGCCGACCATCGAGCCTACGGCCACCGGCCATATAGTGGAGCAGATCGGTATGATTGAGCAGATCATAGAAGCGGGATATGCCTATGAATCGAATGGCTCGGTTTATTTTGATGTAAAAAAATATGCCGCCTCGCACGACTATGGCAAACTCAGCGGCCGGGTGATAGAAGACCTGCTGGAAACCACCCGTGAACTGGAAGGGCAGGAAGAAAAAAGAGACACCGCCGATTTTGCTTTATGGAAAAATGCAGCGCCGGAACATATCATGCGCTGGAAAAGTCCCTGGGGTGTGGGCTTCCCCGGCTGGCATATAGAGTGCTCGGCCATGGCCACCAAATACCTGGGCGCACAGTTTGATATACATGGCGGTGGTATGGACTTATTGTTTCCGCATCATGAAAGTGAGATAGCACAAAGCACCATCTGCAATCATGTGGCACCGGTGCGCTACTGGATACATAACAACATGATCACCATCAACGGGCGGAAGATGGGCAAGAGCTATAACAATGTGATCAAGCTGACAGAACTCTTCAGCGGCGATCATCCCTTGCTGTCAAAGGCTTTTCACCCGATGGTGATACGGTTTTTCATTTTGCAAACACAATACCGCAGCACGCTTGACTTCAGCAATGAAGCCCTGCAGGCAGCAGAAAAAGGATTGAAGCGGTTGTGGGATGCTTATGAAAAACTGCCCGCATTGAAACATGAAGGAGCCGCAGCTCCTGATGCGGAACTGGAGGCAAAAGTGATATCGCTGGTGGCCGCTTTTGAAGAGGATATGAATGATGATTTCAACACAGCGAAAGTACTGGCTGGTATGTTTGAGCTGGTACCGGTGATCAACTCCATAAGTGATAACATCATACCCGTTACGGCACTGAGCAAGGAAACACTGGCGCTTTTGCAAAAACAGATGAAGACCTATGTGGAAGATATCCTGGGACTGAAATCAGTGACGGAACAGGACAGTCACCACCTGCAGGGCGTGATGCAACTGCTGATAGATATCCGCAAGGAAGCCAAGGCGAATAAAGACTTTGTAACCTCCGATAAAATACGCAACCAGCTTGCCGCCCTCGGCATTACGCTGAAGGATGAAAAGGGAGGAGGAATGAGCTGGACGGTTGAGGGGTAATTATCAGTTAGTAATTAATAATTAATAATGTAGGTCGCATTTACGCTGAATCCGTCAAAAATTACACTCATTGGACCAGGTTTGGCCTTCGGCGGGTCAGGCCTGGTCTTTTTTTGGTCAAAACGCACCCTCTTAGGGTCAATAGCTATGAGCGGCCTTGCCAATAATTAATAATCAGTAATTAATAATCTAAACCAAAAGCAGCGCTCCACACCTCACACCCCACGTTCCGCTCCCTATTCTCCACGGTTCACACCACCCTGCTTAACGCTTGTTTTTCCAGGCCGTTATTTCTATTAAACAAAACAGAATCAATTATGGAAATCAAAACACTATTTACCAAAGCTGCTTTTGCGGCAGCGCTTTGCTTCCCGGTCTTTTTAACGAGCTGCGACAAAGACGAAGATGATGTCGTGGTAACCAACACCATTACCGATGTGGTGGTGAAGAATGATAATTTCAGTACGCTGGAGAGTGCCGTGATAAGGGCCAACCTGCAGACCACACTGAGCGGCACCGGACCCTTTACTGTATTTGCACCTGATAATGCCGCCTTTACGGCTTCCGGTATTACCAGCACGGTGCTGAATTCGCTTACACCGGCACAGGTGTCCTCTATCTTATTGTACCATACCATCGGAGCCAGGATCGCAGCGGCTGATGTGCCTGCCGGTCCGAACGCTAAAGTGGTGACTGCCGGCGGCGACTCTGTCTTTGTAACCCGCAACGCAAGTGGTGTGTACATCAACGGTATTAAAGTAAATACAGCCGATGTGGCTGCAGACAATGGTATCGTGCATGTGATAGGTAAAGTGCTGATGCCTCCGGCCGGTAATATTGTGGAAACGGCTGTTGCCGGCGGACTGGATTCACTGGTAAAAGCAGTGACCCGTGCCACTACAGCCCCCGGTGGCGACCCCACCCTGGCGGGTACACTCAGCAGCGCCACGCTTACCGTATTTGCGCCTACCAATGCCGCATTTACCCAGCTTCTTGCTGCGCTTTCACTTACAGATATCAATCAAATTCCGATAGGCACCCTGCTGGCAGTACTGCGCTATCATGTGGTGGGTGGCAGGGCTTTCTCCTCCGACCTGGCAAACGGTTCACTGGCCATGCTGGCGGGAGGCAATACCACCATCAACCTCACCAATGGTGCGGGTGGCGGCCCCTCTATTCTGGGAAATGGAAACGGCGGAAACCGGTCAAATATCACTGCAACGAACCTTGTGTGCCGGAATGGTGTTATACACCTGATTGACAGAGTTTTGTTGCCCTGACGGTTAGTGGTTTGAGTCCTATGCTGAACAGAGACGTCAGTCCCGGGAAATCCGGGGCTGGCGTTTTTAAACAACGACTATGTTATTTCATCACCGATACAGGTACCTTTTTATGAGCATGCTGGCGCTGTATGCCTTTATGAATACAGAGCTGTGCAGTGTGTATTATTATTTTAATATCGAAATAACCTGGTACCATGCGCTGCTCACCATTTTCGGGGTTACGTTCCTTACCTGGGAAGGCAACCGGCTCATCAAACCGTGGCTGAAAAAACGTTTCCTTACTACGGGCAATAAGTTCAGGTTTCTCGGCGTGTTTTTCCTGGCGGGCAATGTGGTGAGTGTGGTGGCCGCTGCCCTGGTGGTATTTGCAGTGGGCAACCTGCTGTACGGATATAGCTGGAAAGAAAACTGGAACCCGCTGAAGCTGAACCTGATCTATGCCACGCTGATCAACCTCTTTCTTCATCTGGTGAATGCGATACTCTTCTTCCTGCGGGAATATAAAGAACAGTGGAAGGTGGCGGAGGAATTGCGCCGCAGTGGCGAACAGGCCCGGCTGCAGGTGATCAAGAGCCAGATCAACCCGCATTTCCTTTTCAACAATCTCAATGTATTGTCGGGCATGGTGATCAGGAATAACCCCGAAGCCAATCATTTCATCGAAGAGTTTTCTAAAGTGTACCGGTACATACTGAGCAACCAGGATAAGGAACTGGTGCCGCTGCAGTCGGAACTGGAGTTTATACAGCCTTATCTTTTTTTACTACAAAAACGGTTTGACAACAGTCTGCAGGTATCTGTCAACATTGCAGACAAGTATAAACATCATCATGTGGTGCCGGCGGCGCTGCAAATGCTGATAGAAAATGCCATCAAACATAATATCGCTTCGAGGAACAAGCCTTTGCAGATAGATATACATACCAACGGAAATGATACGCTGGTGATAACGAATAACCTGCAGCTCCGCCAGTCGGTGGAAGAACCCTCCACCCGCATCGGGCTGCAAAATATCCGGAAGCGGTATGAACTGATCAGCGGCAGAAACGTTTTAGTAAATAAAACAGATAAAACATTTGAAGTAACACTTCCTCTTTTAACCTTAAACTGAATGTATGCGGGTAGTGATCGTGGAAGATGAAAAGCTGGCGGCCGAAAGATTGCAGACGTTGTTGCTGGCCTGCAATCCCGATGCTGAAGTGGTGGCCTGCCTGGAAAGCATTGAAGAAACGGTGCAGTACCTGAAAACACATACCCATCCCGATCTGCTGTTGCTGGATATCCATTTATCAGACGGGCACAGTTTTGAAATATTCAAACAGGTGAGTTACCAGCGGCCGGTGATATTCACCACGGCGTATGATCAGTATGCACTCGAAGCTTTCTCGCTGTTCAGCATAGATTATATCCTGAAGCCGGTAACCCGTGAGTCGCTGGCCGGGGCGCTGAATAAATTAAGGTCGATAAACGTGTCTTTTTCTGCTGCCGAACTAAAGCACCTGCCGGTGGCCTCTGCCCACCAGTATAAGAAACGATTTTTAGGAAAAGTGGGTCAGCGATTATTCTTTGTGCCGGTCAATGATATTGCTTTTTTCCAGGCAGATAATAAGATCGTACACATGGTAGACAAGGAAGGCAACCGCTACCTGGTGGAGCATACACTCGAACGGCTGGAAGATATGCTGGACCCGCAATTGTTTTTCCGGCTGAACCGGCGGTTTATTGTGCAGATAGATGCCATACAACAGGTAAAACCTTATTTCAACAG
>JAEUVM010000353.1 GCA_016787125.1 Chitinophagaceae bacterium
ATTCATAGCGGTAGTAAGACAACGCATTGTCGTACGTGCCTCCGGCGGTATTCATAACTGCCGGCACCACGCCGTTAACGGGATTGATCGAGGGAACCTGTGCACGGGACGAAAACGAAATGGCCAGGAAAACAGCCATCAGGGGAAGAAGGAGAATTCTTCTCATGAGCGGTAGGTTTAAAGGTTAATAATGGCTTTCGGTCTTACCATTTGCTTTATATCTTATCAAGAATAGAACAATTGGTAATACAAATTACCAATTAGATGCAGTGCCTCAAAATAATTTTAGCAAATGAAAAAAGGAAGGCCGGAGCCTTCCTTTTCTATTAATGCATATTCAGGCAGAATTATTCTGTTCTGGTGCTGCCGGGATCAGTTGAGGTTTTCTTATTCTCAACGGGTTTAGGCATTTCATCCAGGCTGCCGCCTTTAGTTGCAGGAACTGCTTTTTCTGTTTTAACTGCGGGTACATCTTCTGTACTGCCGCCTTTTTCAACAGGTGCAGTTTTCGGAGCTGACACAGGCTGTTGCTCAAGGCTTGTTCCTTTCACATCAACAGTGGCAGGTTTTGCAGGAGCAACGATCGCTCCCTGGTCGAGACTGCCGCCTGTTGCAACCGGAGCTATTTTAGCTGGTACAACTTTTGGCTGATCCATTGAAGAAGGACCTTCTGAAACATAGTTTTCTGCTTTAGATATCGGCTGACCGAATGCTTTCGGATGTACATAAGTGCCTTTGTCTTTTGGAGCTTTCTCTACTTCAGTTGGGATGCGATTCTGATTTGCATAAGCATCATGACGAACACCAGTTACCTGCCAGCTAACTTTTACATTAGGAGTGCTGGTAGCGATCTCGAATTTATTGCCGGCTACTTCTTTGCTCACAATTGCCTGTGAGAAAGAGCCGATAACGGTCAACTGGTAGCGGAATTCCATGTTCAGCGCTTCGAAATAATCAGGAAGCTGAACAGTTGCTTTACCTGAAGCATCCGTAACGATATTACCGTTATAGATGTTCATCATATCAGGGCTTTCCACGAAACTGTGATACAGGTATTTATTTGTAGGATCAAGCGGGTGGTCAATGCGGAAAGAACCACCACCTTTTGCAAGGTTACCTGGAATAACGATGTTACCAGTTGTATTCTCAATGCGCAGTCTTTCACCACCGCCACCAAGTTCAAATATCTGGTAGTCATCAGTAGCAGGGTTGTTACGTGTATTCCACTGGTTAACGCCAGCCTTTGCAAAACGCAGAGCAGCATCACCATTGGCTGCATCAATATCCACCAATGAGAAAGTAGAAGATGAACGGCTGCGGATACCTGTAGCGCCACCATGCAGCACATCTAATTTATAAGTGGGGTTGGTGGTTTCACCAACTCCTACGTTACCAGTACCATCCTGGATAACGACACGGCTGCCGCCACCACCAAGTTCGAAGATTTCGAGGTAGTCATCAGCTGGACGATTACGGATGTTCCACTGATTTACACCAGCTTTGGCAAAACGCAAAGCAGCATCACCATTGGCAGCATCAATATCCATTAAAGAGAATGTGCTGGAAGAACGGCTGCGGATACCTGTTGCACCGCCATGAAGTACATCTAATTTATAAGTAGGGTTGGTTGTTTCGCCGATACCTACGTTACCAGTACCATCCTGGATAACGAAACGGCTTCCACCACCCCCAAGTTCAAAGATTTCGTAGTAATCATCAGCAGGACGGTTACGGGTGTTCCATTGATTAACACCGGCTTTGGCAAAACGAAGGGCCGCATCACCACTTGCCGCATCAATATCCACTACTGAGAAAGAACCGGAAGAGCGGCTGCGGATACCAGTTGAACCACCGTGCAATACATCCAGTTTATAAGAAGGAGATGTGGTTTCGCCGATACCTACGTTACCAGTACCATCCTGAATAACAACACGGCTGCCGCCACCACCGAGTTCGAAGATTTCGAGGTAGTCATCAGCAGGACGGTTACGGATGTTCCATTGATTAACGCCATTGTTGGCAAAACGCAGGGCAGCATCACCACTGGCCGCATCAATATCCACTACAGAGAAAGAACCGGAGGAACGGCTGCGGATACCAGTTGAACCACCGTGCAATACATCCAGTTTATAAGAAGGAGATGTGGTTTCGCCGATACCTACGTTACCAGTACCATCCTGGATAACGAGACGGCTTCCGCCACCACCTAATTCGAAGATTTCATAATAATCATCAGCAGGGCGGTTGCGGGTATTCCACTGACCAACACCAGCTTTCTGGAAACGCAAAGCAGCATCGCCTGAAGCAGCATCAATATCCACTACTGAGAAAGAACCGGAAGAACGGCTGCGGATACCGGTAGATCCACCGTGCAGCACATCTAATTTATAAGTCGGGTTGGCAGTTTCGCCAATACCTACGTTACCGGTACCATCCTGTATCACCATACGGCTACCGCCGCCACCGAGTTCAAACCATTCGAGGTAGTTATCACCGGGACGGTTGCGCATGTTCCACTGATTCACGCCAGCGTTACCAAAGCGAATCGCGGCATCACCTGAAGCTGCATTGATATCCAATACAGAGAAACCTGAAGTGGAGTTAATACCGATACCAGTAGAACCACCATGCGATACAGTAAAGCGGTGTGTTGGAGTGGTTGTACCTACTCCCATACTTGTTCCATCATCAAATAATAATGAGTTACCGAGGTTAGTACCATTAGGTGTCCATTTAGGAACAAAATTCAATGTACCTGAACCGGTAACCACACCTACAGCCGCTGCAGTTTGCCAGGTGGCATTACCTGTAGCATCAGAGGTTAATATCCTGTTCAGACCTTCATTAATACCGGTAAGCTGAAGTCCGCCTACTGTTTGCAGCGCACGGGGTGTACCGTTGGTACTTGCCACACGCAGGCCAAAACCTGTACCGGCTACGTTGATATCAACGGCATTAGCAGTACTGGCAGCATTGGTAGCATTGAATAAACCGGCACGGCCTAAACCAGCCTGGTTTGACTGAAGGTTATTAGCAGTATTAGTGGCATTTGTTTGCTGAAACAGACCGGCACCATTGGTACCGCTGCTGATACCACGGATGGCCCAGCTGGCACCTGTACCTGCTGTGGTGGCTCGCAAGGCATCTGCTGTACTGGCAGGGTTTATCACTTCAAACAAACCACCATTACCGGTGGTACTTGTTCCATATACACCCACGCCAGATCCGTTTGCCAAACCGTACACACCAAATCCTGTAGTTACTGCACCATGCACACCAATACCACTTGGAGTGGTACCATATACGCCCCAGCCGCTGCCGGCCTGTGAGCCATACACACCGATACCCAGACCACCAGTACCGTTATTTATACCACGTACACCGGCAGAAAAACCACCGGGTGTGGTGGATGTAACAGTACCTATGATGGCATTTGCGTTTCCTGCGGTTGAGTTGGTCAAACCTTCCAGTGCAGTAGCTCCAGCAGAAGCTGTATTGCTGTTTGTTACTTTAAATAATGTACCTGCATCTGCCTGTGTCTTATTAAAAGGCAGCACCAGGTCGCCAGCCAAAGTGGCAAATAATGAATAAGGAACACTGGCAAGCTGAGCTGTACCGATGTTGATAAAGCTGGTACCGCCGGCAGGGTCTATTTCCACCTGGATAAACTTGGTGCCTACACCCCAGTTCACTCCCGCTACTGTTCCTGTTACGTTCTGTGCTCCTGCACTGCCCACCTGCGCATTGAACAATCCAAACGGATTGGTCACCACGCCACGGCTTTCCTGGTATACTACCGGACCAGCCGCTGATCCATCACGGATCGTGAGGCGAAGCGTTATACTTTGATTTTTCAGCACATTACCC
>JAEUVM010000383.1 GCA_016787125.1 Chitinophagaceae bacterium
AGCTTTCAGCGATAATGACCAGGAAGGACCAGCCCCGGCTTCCTTCTGCATATTGATACCGGGACTTACCGCCCATTTCTTATCAACGTAATACTGTATGTCAAACCGGCTGCTGATCGCAAACGCAGAAATACCATTGTAAAAACGGGCACCCGGCCCGGCCAGTACTATAAAAGTTGTTTTGCGCACCGGACTGTACATAGCGCCGGCCATCGCATTTATCATTACATATCCGGGATAAGAATAAGGATACCCGCTTACCATTTCTTTTTTACCAATAAAAAAAGCAGCCCCGCCGCTCCACGCAAAACGAACCTGTTTTTGTTTGTAAAAGGCACTCCACGCACCAGCAGTGCCAGCCATTAGTTCACCGCCAACAGTATGACTGCCCGCAAACCGGCCCACCGGCAATACAGCACCGGCCCCAACGGAAAGCTGGCCCTTATGTGTGCCCTTTTGAGCCCGGAGGGAAAAAGTAAGTAAACAAAAGGAAAATAACCACAGGCCCTTTCTCATGTTGCAATAATACATCAGTTATACCGCTCAGCGGATGATGACAAACGTACCTTTCATTTCAATCCGTTTACCCGTTCGGTTATCAGTGGCGCTGATCACCCAGATATACACGTTGCCATCCTGCACCACACCATTCACCAATCCGTTCCAGCCCTTATCCTTTACATTCGTTTCAAACACCTGTGTACCCCAGCGGTTGTAAATAGCAAAACGGTGCAGCGTGAATTCTTTGGTGATGATCGGTCTGATCACATCATTCAGCCGGTCATTATTAGGAGTAAAACCGGTAGGCATATAAATACCGGGCAACGGCCTTATCTTGATCGAAACATAATCAGAATCCACACAGCCTGCATCATTTCTTACCACCACCTTATACGTAATGTTATTACCCGGCGTGGATACAGGATTGGCCAGCGTGGAATCATTCAGCCATTTATTCGGACTCCACGCAAATTCACTGCCACCACCGGTTACTGATAAATTCACCGATTCACCCGCATCTATTTCCTGGTCTGGCGAAGCCAGTATATTCAGTATCTGAAGGTTCAGCGGATACGTTACCGAACGGTTCAGACAGGGCGTGGAAGTGATCACATCAAGCCGCACATTATATACACCGGGACCGGCATAAGTGTGCCGCGGATCTTTTACAGAAGAAGTGTTGCCATCACCAAACGTCCACAAATATCTTACCGTGGCAGTATCCGGTGTAATGGAGGCAAGATTGGTAAAACGCACATAATCCGAATCGCATTTTGAAACAAACGTAAAATCCGCTGTTGCCGCAAGGCCACCAGGCAATATATCCTTCGTACGCTCGATATAGCCACAACCACTCAGCGAATTGATCTTCAGTTTTACTGTATAAAGCTGCCCCGCCGGTGTAAAGGTATGCACAGGGTTTTGTGCAGTGGACGTATTCCCGTCGCCAAAATCCCAATTCCAGCTTACCGGACCTGATATAGTGGTAAGCCCGTTAAACTGTACTCTTCCGGTACAACTGTCAAGTATCGTATAACTGAATCCATTACTCGGATTCACCGACAGATCATTGATATAAGCCGGTAAAGAAAATACAGAACCACCCGGAGCAAGGGCAATCTGCTTCTGTACATACGTACAACCCGTTCCTTTCACCGTCGGCCTGGTGATAGCACCAAGATGATCGGAAATATCAGCGAGGTAGATCTTACCGTCAGGCGCAAGCTGGATACCATAAAAACCCGAATTGGGTGTCGGTATGCTGACTCTCGATGCCACAACAGCCGCAGCAGTGGGAAGCGTTGCTTCCACCTGTTCGATCGTTTTACTCGCAGGATTGGTAAGATAAAGCAACTTTGAATCAGCCGAATACTCACAGGATATGATTCTCGTGGATGGCAATGCAATCGTGCGGGCATTTGAAACAACACCGCTGGCATTATCAAAATCAAACAACTGCACAAAATTGGGGGTAAACGTTACCACATCTGCCTCGGGGAAATGCGTTTGACAAAGCTGCTTCGAATCCGGACTTACTTTCAGCATACCATTGTTCATGGAAAAATGCTGGTCCATCACCAGGCCCGCTGCCGAAACAACAGCCACCGGTTGCAAACCACCACAGTTCACCAGCCAGGCCCTGAAAATATTCGAATTATTATCATTGGTAAGCAGCCACACATCGGTGCCATTGGCATGACGAACCGCCGTCATCCTTTCCGTACAGGAATTAAACAACGGCACATTCTTGGTGATCACTTCACCATTGCCGCCATCCCGTTTAATATTAATGATGGAATAAGTATAGCCGTTGGCAAAATTATTCTCCAGCGCATCGGTGGCAAAAAGATAAAAGATACTGTCATTACCAGGCTGTGGTATAATAACACAGGCCTGTACCGACGAAATATTACCCAGGAGCCCGTCGCCATTCAGCATCACCTGGTGCTGTTTATTATACACCGTCACCCCGTTGGAATAGAACAGCAGCTTACCATCACTACCGCAAATACTGCTGCAGCCCTCATTCGTATCCATCATTCCATTCCCCAGCACTTTAGGCACAGGCTGCCCCGGAGAAGCATTGAAATCAAGACCTGCACGACGGCCAAAATACCAGATATTATTCTGCTGCGCATCACATTCACCGGCCGCCAGACACATTAAAACCAGATAAAGAAAAACTTTTTTCAACATGGGTGAGGAGCAGCGAAAGGTATATTTATGAGTTTTCAACGTTCAAATTTGCCGCTTTTTTGCGGAATTAACAGCATGGAATAACTTTTATGCAATAAAAAGGACGAATTTTACGATTTTGGGCTAAACTCACTGCATTTGAGTTGGTTAGGAAGATTTATCGCTGTCGTACTCCTCTCACTATCCGCATCATGGACCAGTGCCCAGCTTCCGTTTTCAAATAACAATATTCCTAATATAAGGCAGAAAGTAATTCCTGTAGCTGCCGACTCCGTTTTGCTCGATACACTCAGTATCGTACCCCAAACATTTTCCGTTGCCAATATTGCACCAGCCGACTACCGCCTGGATTATATTAAAGCCATTTTATTCTGGAATAAAAAACCCGCGACAGACAGCGTCCGTATCACCTACAGGGTATTCCCTTTCCGGCTTACCGCCAGCGTGCAGCGGCTCGCCTATGATAGTGTTATAAATAAATTCTATGTGAAGCCGTTCGACTTCAACAGCGCCTTTGCAGCCAATCAACGGACAGGTGCATTCAACTTCGGCACACTGAAAGCGGAAGGAAGCTTCGGGCGACAGGTGGGTTTTGGCAACAGCCAGGATGTTGTCCTCAATTCCACACTCAACCTTCAATTAAGTGGCCTGCTCGGCGATAGTATTGAAGTGCAAGCCGCCATTACCGATAATAACATACCCATTCAGCCCGATGGCTCCACACAGCAGCTCAATGAATTTGACCAGGTATATCTCCGCTTCAGCAAACGAAACTGGCAACTGAGCCTCGGTGATATTGACATACGGCAAAATCAAAGCTACTTTCTCAGTTTTTATAAAAGACTGCAAGGCATTTCATTCGCCACCAATAACCACATCACCAAAAATCTTTATTCAAAAACCCTC
>JAEUVM010000545.1 GCA_016787125.1 Chitinophagaceae bacterium
AACAAAGGGAGTATAGTTCAATGGCAGAACAGTTGGTTGTTAACCATCAGATGGATGTTCGAATCATTCTGCTCCCGCTTTATCCGCCGAAGCTTTAGCGAAGGCGGATAAACAAGCCGAAGCCTTGGCGAAGGCGGATAACGCAAGCCGAAGCTTTAGCGAAGGTGGTAAATGTGAGTGCGACGAAGATGGAGAGTCGTGGCAGACTGTAAATCTGTTGTTGTAAAACTGAGATGGTTCGAATCCATCCACTCCCACAGTATGGAGAGAGTCCGGTTGGTCGAGGAAGCTGTCTTGAAAACAGCCAGCCTGAAAAGGTCCGGGGTTCGATTCCCTCTCTCTCCGCCGCAGGTGCTGAGTAAAGAACAGGAAGATGAAGTGAGTGACACAACGAAGCTGATCAGGGAACTGCAGCTGGTAAAAAAAAATGGAGAGTTGGCAGAGCGGTATTGCACGGGCTTGCTAAGTCAAGGTCGGGGTAACACCCGGGTAAGTTCGATTCTTACACTCTCCGCCAAATTTGTGACAGGTGAATTCGAATATGAGGAAATAAGAAATCAATCAATGCTTGTCACTAATGCAAGGTGCTTTGGCAGAATGGATTTATGCACCGGAGTGAAATCCCGGATATCGTGGTTCAATTCCACGGGGCACCACCAGAAAAATGAAAACAGAAATGTAAAAACAAAACAATGGAAACTGAACAACAGCGGAAATGGAGAAAACTTAACGGACAGCGGATCACCATCCCGATTGCCGAAGAAGTAAGCAATGTACTGGTAAAGGAAAGGGAAGCCGGGCATGAACTGAAAGTATGCATCGGTACCGATAGCCAGGTAAAAGCAAGGGAAACAGAGTTTGCCACCGTCATCGTTTTCATCCGGAAGGGAAAGGGAGGCTTTATGTATATCCAAAACGAGATCACCAAACAGCGGATGACTATCAAAGAACGGATGCTGATGGAAGTACACCGGAGTATAGAAGTGGCGTATGAACTGTGCAACATCTTCAGCCGCTACAGTGTGGATATGGAAGTGCATGCCGATATCAACACCAACCCGAATTTCAAAAGCAATGATGCCCTGAAAGAAGCAATGGGCTATATCATGGGGATGGGCTTTGCCTTCAGGGCCAAGCCGGAAGCCTTTGCAAGTTCAAGCTGTGCGAATAAAATCGTTCAGTAAAAAGAAGTAATATGGAAAATTTATTTACACAGAAATCAATAGATGCTACCAGCGTCTTCAATAATTTCTTTCTGGATACAAAGAGGTTATACCTGTCATGCTTTAACAGGCTGCCCTGTGTCAGTTTTATTGATGATGTAAACGGGGAAAAAGCTTTCCGGGCATTTACTGAAAAATATAAATGGCTTATCCGGAATGTTTACCACAATAAGCTCTTTGCCAGAAAACGAAAGCAGTTTGAGTTCGACCGTACAGTGGTGGAAATGGAAAATGAGATGATCGTAGAATTTGATGAAGGCTGGTGCGAAATACTGCATCGGGGAAACAATGAAGAAAAGGTAAAGGAGCTGGCGGAGTTGTTCTATCGGTTCAAAGAAAAACAGCGCCGTCAGCCCCTCGAAATAAACCTGATCGTGCAAAGCAGAAGCGGGCTTGAGCTAAAAGCGATGGAGATAAAAAGAACAAAGCTGAACCTGTCTTTATTTTATGAAGACGGGTTTGTGGAAACAGACCAGGTTATTCAAAGCAGGCTGCGCCAAAAGAAAGATAAAGGCATAGTGCTGCTGCATGGATTGCCCGGTACAGGAAAAACAACTTACCTAAGGTACCTGGTCGGCAAGATAAAAAAGCGGGTTCTGTTTTTATCGCCTTCCGTAGCCGGCAACCTGATGGATCCGGATTTCATCGAATTGCTGATCGATAACCCAAACACGGTGCTGATCATAGAAGACGCAGAGAATATCATAATGGACAGAAGGCTCCGGAGCAGTTCCTCTGTAAGCAACCTGCTGAATATTTCAGATGGCTTGCTGGCCGACTTTCTGAATGTACAGTTGATCTGCACCTTCAACAGTCCGCTTACAGCCATCGACAGTGCGCTGTTAAGAAAGGGAAGACTGATAGCAAGGCATGAGTTCGGAAAACTGAATGTGGCAAAGGCACAACAGCTGAGTGATCACCTGGGTTTCAAAAAAACAATAACGGAACCAATGACCATCGCCGAAATAGCCAACCCGCATGAGAAAGACCAGCCTGCACCAAAAACAGAGGTGATCGGCTTCAGGCTGTCGGATAGTTTGATGAATTGAGTTCTTTAAAATAATTGCTGGTGAAAAACATCAGCTCAAATGCTTGCTTAGCGGCAAGAAGGGTATCAGCATGTTGACAGCAAACCGGGTTTGTGTTTTAAAAAGCACAATGGTGCAGACGTGGTAACTATCTGTATGCTGTTGCATCAATATGTTTTACCCTCTAATCCTGTGGGTCATGGGTTCAATTCCCATTCGGGTCATGGCGCCCGGTAGCTCAGTTGGAAGAGCAACAGAAACAGCACCGGTTCGAATCCGGTTTACACCCCGAAAGGCTGGTGTAATAGCTCAGTGGTTAGAGCAATCCACTTTTAATGGAAAGGCAAGAAGTACACCGCTTCTTTAAAAAGGGTGACCATTTTGAAGTAACGGTTGTTTGCCGGCTGATGGTATGTAGATCCATTTACACACTTTCAGCAACTCAGCAAACACCAGCAGGCAGGCCAAAGCGCAGGCATCGGGTAATACTTTCCTGGCAAAAGGTCATCGAAGCAATCGATGATCAACCACTACGAAACTGTTATCAGAAGTATGAGCGGGAGCCGGCTTCCGTGAATGCTGGTGGCAAACAACTGTTGCTTTAATAAAAAACAAATAGGCAACATATAAAAAAACAAACAATGAAAAATGTAAAACTGAATGCCTGGCAGGTAGGCCTCGTATTCAAAAACGGCGAGTACAAGCGCATGCTGCTGGCCGGCTCCTATTGGTTCTGGGGTCGTGAACAGGTATATATCTACGATATTACCAAACAGTTCGCACCCCCGGTAGAGTTGAACATCCTGTTGCAGGATGAACGCCTGGCCGCTATACTGCAGGTAGTGGAAGTAAAAGACAATGAAATTGCGCTGCAGTACGAAAACGGTCTGCTGAAGCAGGTGCTTACCCCCGGCCGTTACGCTTTCTGGAAGTCAGTGGTAAAGCAGGAGTTCATCTATGCAGATATCAGCAAGGTGGATGTTCCGGATGCTGTTGATCGTATGGTGCTGGGTAAGTCACCGGTAAGCGCCTGGGTGCGCAACAGTGAAGTACAGAGCTATGAAAAGGCTGTGCTGTTCATCGATGGTAAGTTTATCAAAGTGCTCCAGCCAGGTATGTATTACTGGTGGAAGAACAGTATCACCATCTATGTAGGCAAGGCAGATATGCGACAGCAGCAGCTGGAGATCAACGGTCAGGAAATCCTCACCAAAGACAAAGCCGCACTCCGTATCAATGCCTGGGCGCAGTACAAGGTGGCCGATATAGAAAAGGCCCTCGTGCATAATAAGGATTACGACAAGCAGCTCTATGTGGCATTCCAGCTGGCGCTGCGGGAGTATATCGCCGGTTACAACTTTGATGAACTGCTGGAAAAGAAAGAAAGCATGGCTCCTTTCATTCTGCAAAGCGTTAAAGAAAAAGCCGAAGCGCTGGGTGTGGAGGTGTATGGTTTCGGTATCCGCGACATCATCCTGCCGGGTGATGTAAAGGAGATCATGAACCAGGTACTGGTGGCAGAAAAAAAGGCGCAGGCAAATACCATCATGCGTCGGGAAGAAACTGCCAGCACCCGCAGTCTGCTGAACACTGCCAAGCTGATGGAAGAAAATGCGATGCTGTGGAAGCTGAAGGAAATGGAATACGTGGAAAAGATCGCAGACAAGATCAGCAGCATCAGTGTAGGTGGCAACGGCCAGTTGCTGGAGCAGTTGAAGCAGATATTGGTGAGTAAATAACACAACATCCGGTACTGATTCCGGTACCGGATGTTTATTTTTATGTACCTGGCAGGAATGCTATCGCCAACGCCTTTTACGTTTGATAAGGGAACAGTGTGATAAGAAATCACCACTTGGAGTTTCGGAAGTTCTATTAAACATGATCACTGGCTCTTAAAAAATGAAAATTGTATGGAAGATGTAAGGAAAATATTAAATGATATTGAGGAAACAAAGAATATCCGTGTACTATACGCATGTGAAACGGGCAGCCGAGCCTGGGGGTTTCCTTCGCCAGATAGCGACTATGATGTCCGGTTTATTTATATGCATGAAAGAGATTGGTATTTATCACTAAGTGACCGGAAGGACACCACAGAGTATATGGATGGAGATTGGGATATCACCGGATGGGACCTGAAAAAGTGTTTACAGCTTTTAAAGAAATCCAACGCACCGCTAATAGAAAGATTCCAGTCACCGATAGAATATTTTTCTGTCAACGGATTCAAAGAGGAGTTTAAAGAGTTGATAAGAACTTATTATTCACCAACCGGGGTATTCTTCCATCATTATAAACTGGCGGAAAATTTTCGGGAGGAGATGAAAGAAAAGAAAGAGGTAAGACTTAAGAGCTTGTTTTATCTTATCCGGTCTTTATTATCGTGTAATTGGGTCATAAAGAATAAATCGGTGCTGCCAATGGACATGGAAGGCTTGATGATTTTAATTGATGATAAGCTGCGGGACGAGTTAAGAAACCTGGTTCAGCTTAAGGCCGCCGTCGGAGAAAAATATCTGCATCCTATGGATAAAGATTTCAATAACAGGCTTGAGGAATACTGGCAAATGATTGAATCGTCAAAAACCAACTTAGGGGTGAATAATACTGATTTGAAACCTGCTGACAAATTCTTTCTAAAAATGCTGAATCAATATGCTAACGATTGAAGAGATAAAGAAAAACGGATGGCTGATTTTTGAAGCAATCGTGGGGAGCAAGGCTTACGGCCTGAATACCGAAAAGTCTGATACAGATATCAGAGGTGTCTTTGTGTTGCCAGAGGGTATGTTCTATTCAATTGACTATATACCACAAGTCTCCAATGAAACAAATGATATAGTGTATTTTGAGCTCAAGAGGTTTGTTGAGCTGCTTTCGAAGAATAATCCTAATATTCTTGAATTGCTGAATGTACCGGAACACTGCCTGTTGCATCGGAATGTATTAATGGACCTGATAAAGCCAGAGATGTTTCTTTCGAAACTTTGTGAGCAGACGTTTGCAAGCTATGCTTATACACAGATCCGAAAAGCTTTTGGCCTGGAGAAGAAGATTATTAATCCTATAGAAAAAGAGAGAAAATCTGTTTTGGATTTTTGTTATATATATGATGGCAGGGAGGCTATTGAAGCGGGTAAATTTTTTAAAGAAAATAATTACCTGCCGCAAAAGGCTGGTTTGGCAGCTGTACATCACTTACGGGACTGTTACAATATTTATTATTCTGAACAAAATGTATACTCAGGCATTGTGAAGAAGGAAGAAGCCAATGATGTTTGCCTGAGCAGTATCCCCAAAGGGGAAAGACCAATCGGTCTGCTCTTTTTTAATAAGGATGCATATTCTGCATATTGTAAGAAATATCGGGAATACTGGGATTGGGTGGATAAAAGGAATGTGGAAAGATATAACACCACGATCGAACACGGTAAAAACTATGATTCGAAAAACATGATGCATGTGTTCCGGTTGCTTTTAATGGCAAAAGAAATTGCACTAGAAGGGAAAGTAAATGTGTGGAGAAAGGACAGAGAATTTCTGTTGGGTATCAAGCAGGGAAATTATGAATATGATGAACTGGTGGCGAAGGCCGAAATATTAAAAGGTGAATTAAGCTCTTTGTATGGCAGATCTGCTTTACAGCTTAGCCCGGATTTGAACAGCATAAACAATTTGTTAATAGAAATGCGTAGAAGGTATTACCGGTCAAAAAATGATGATCAGCGAACAGAACACTGAAGAGTGCGATCCCGAATTTCGCTGCGCTCGTCGGGACATGCGCAAGGGACGATGACCAGAGTTACTTCAGCTGGCTAAATAATTATTACCACAAGAGTAGGAGAGCCCCAAAAAAAGCTTAGCGCCTTTGTGGGAAAAAAATCAAACAATGAGTAAGCTAAAACTAACAGGAAAGCAAATCCGCTCCATCGGCTACCCCGAAGGGCCGGTGGTAAGTGTGGCCATGCATACCATGTGTACAAAGTATAAGCATCATACAGAAGCGGAAGCAATAGAGATATTAAAACAAATACTCAATGCACCCGAAAACTACCTCGAAGATGAAATACTGAAGCCCATAGCGGAGAAACTGATGCCGGAGCCGGAAGCAGAAGGAATAAGCATATCCCTCAATGCCACAGGCATCCAGTTCAATGTATTCGGGCAAGAACATATAGAAGAAGGCGCCATGCACCAGATGTACCAAGCGGCAAAGCTGCCCATCAGTGTGGCCGGCGCATTAATGCCCGATGCACACAGTGGCTATGGTCTGCCAATAGGCGGGGTGCTGGCCACAGAGAATGCCGTCATACCTTATGGCGTAGGAGTAGACATCGGTTGCCGAATGTGTCTCAGCATATATGATATAGACCCGAAAGAGCTAACACAAAAGGAAAGCTACTTCACCCGTGAGCTGCTGGAAGCAACCCTGTTCGGCAGCGGCGCACAATTCGACCGTTCGGCCAATCATGAAGTGATGGAGAATGAATTGTTTTATGAGTTGCCCTTGCTGAAAAACCTGCATGCCCGAGCCTGGAAACAGTTAGGCACATCAGGCTCCGGCAATCACTTTGCCGAGTTTGGCGTGGTGGAGGTGAGTGAGAAAGATAATGTGCTAGGTGTGGAGCCGGGTATCTACACCGGGCTGCTCACACATTCAGGTTCCCGTGCATTGGGTGCCAACATAGCCAACTATTACACAAGGATCGCCATCAGCAAACGCCGCCTGCCGCAAGATGCAAAGAACCTCGCCTGGTTGTCGCTCGAAGAAGAAGCCGGTATAGAATACTGGAATGCGATGAACCTTGCAGGAGAATATGCATCGGCCTGCCACCATGTGATACATGATAAGATCGCCAAACAACTGGGCCGTAAACCGGTGAAGCGGGTGGAGAACCACCACAACTTTGCCTGGAAAGAAAAATGGGAAGGGAAGGAGGTGATCGTACACCGTAAGGGAGCCACACCAGCCGGTAAAGATGTATTGGGAATCATTCCGGGATCAATGACAGCGCCGGGCTTTATAGTAAAAGGAAAAGGAGAAACAGCATCTGTCAACTCAGCCTCACACGGAGCCGGACGAAAAATGAGCCGCACAAGGGCCATGGATTCGGTAACGGATAAACAGTTCAAAGAAGAAGTGGAAAAACACGGAGTGAAGTTGCTCGGAGGCGGAAAGGATGAATCACCATTTGCTTACAAGGATATAGAAGTGGTGATGCAATCGCAAAAGGCGCTGGTGGATGTGGTGGGAAAGTTCACGCCAAAGATCGTAAAGATGGATGGGGCGAAGCATAAGAGCTGGCGAAAGGGATCTGCGAAGGATATACAGGATGAGTGAGGAAAGGGAAGGGAAAGGTTACATCAATTAGAATCATTACAAAGGCTGTTCATATTGGGCAGCCTTTTTTCAATCTTTGATATATGGTGTTATAGATCTGCTCCTCTGATTAATACCGGACGTCAGGGACTGCCAATCTGATACATTGCTGGCTGACAAACTGTCTAGTCAACTACTTTCCACCTTGC
>JAEUVM010000604.1 GCA_016787125.1 Chitinophagaceae bacterium
GGTATCGTTCCAAATGGTGCTTCCGTATTGCCGGTGGATTCTGTATTGATCAGTTTTTCACGAATGATACCGGTACTGCGGTCGAGTATGATCTTTCCGGTTGATTTATTATTCATCGTAGTGGTGGTTTCATTGCCCATCATCTCTGCCTTGGTTACAGTAACCGAGGTGGCAGCAAACTCAATCACGATCACCGAATCATTTATTTCCCTGATGGCATAGGCTGTTTCAAATTTGCCATCCGTATTCTCACTTGTTTCCGTCCAGGCATCACCAACACCGGCGGGTTTACCGGGCAGTACCTGGAAAAAACTGGCTTTGCCCTTTGCCGGCGGCAATACAAGCTGTGATATATCTTTCATCATACTGGTGATGATCGCCATGCGGCTGTCAGTTTCTTCCGTATTGAATTTTTCAGGCACCACCATCAAGGTCTTACCGTAATTATCAATGATCATATCGTACTTTCTGTCCAGCAGGTCTTTCAGCGGTTTGCCAAACTGGCTGTTCATGTCCTTTTCTTCGTTGGTGTCCAGCTTTTTCTTCTGGCCCATACCATCAAACGAAATGATGATACGGTCCATCTGGTGTTTCAGGGTGGTATTATCTTCCGTGCTGTTGGTTACATGATAAGAATGTATACCCGTGGCATCTATATTAAAATCGATCGCCTGTCCCATCGCCTGCTGTGCTATCGTTGACTTTACCTGCATCGTAACCTCAAAGCGCTGCCCTTGTGCAAATTGAAGCTTACCATCGGCCGTTTGTCCGTAAGAAAAAAATACAGGAAAAGAAAAGATGAAAAGGAATGAAAAGTGTTTTGACATAAATGGTTTATATCTGTCAAAGTTGACGAAACTTCCTTACAATCGTTGCAATTAAACAAAAAATAAGAACTGCCAACGCTTGCTGTTTCAAATTCATCTGAAGTTCCTATTTTTAATACACATTAATAACCGCTTCCGTTCCGGTCTGCCAGGCCGGGAGGCTGGCCCAAAACGTACAGATATGCCAATCAGAATGACAGACGACCCGGTAGACCCTAACCAGCAGAATGATGACGATGGTGGTGGAGGCCGAAGGCCAAACTTTCCGGGTGGCGGCGGTGGCGGGCTTACCGCACTGCTTCCGATTCTGATGGGTTTGTTTAAAGGAAAAGGTATTATCCTGTTGCTCGTACTTGCAGCCGGAGCTTACTTCCTGCTTGGCCGCGGAGGCTGCAACCCGGCCGAAGTGATCAAAAAGTTTTCAGAGAGCGGTTATAATTTCAATCCTTCCGAATTTAATAAAGCATCAGTGTATGAAGGACTCGAAGATGATGCGAATAAAAATCCCCTTCCGGAAGCAGTATCATTGTTGCGTTTTGCACCCAACCGTGGCAACCAGGGCCAGCAGGGCAGTTGTGTGGCATGGAGCAGCGCCTATGCGGCACAAACAATTCTTACGGCTGCCGCCACCGGCCAGGATCCTAACCAGGTCGTTTTCAGTCCATCCTATTTGTATAACCAGATCAGGCTTGAAGGCTGCCAGGGTTCTTACATCCAAAGGGCCATGGAATCAATGCAAAAAAATGGCGGCCTGCCGCTGAACCAGTATGAATACAACGACCAGGATTGTGAAAGAGAGCCCAGTTCTTCAGAAGTACAGCGGGGAAGGCAGAATGTAATACACGGGTTTACCCGCATCACCAACGGCGACAATATCAACGAGATCAGTGTGAGAGGTATTAAAGAACACCTGAATAAGAATGCCCCTGTTGCCATCGGTATGATGGTGGGCCAAAGCTTTATGCAAGATATGATGGACCAGGAATTGTGGACACCACAGGGCATGGACGAAAGCCAGATGGGCATGGGCGGTCACGCTATGTGTGTGATCGGCTATGACGACCGCAAGTTTGGCGGTGCCTTCCAGATCATGAATAGCTGGGGCCCCGAATGGGGAAAGAATGGTGTGGCCTGGGTACGCTACGGCGATTTTAAAAATTATGTGCGGGAAGCTTACGGCATTGACCCGCTTCCCAAACGCAGCAATGTGGCCAATATTCCGCTGGAATGTGCCATCGGACTGGTTAATAATGACGGTGGAAATAATATACCACTGCGGGTAACGGGCAGCAATCTCTTTCAAACCATCAGCCCGATAGCAAAAGGCACCCGTTTCAAAATGTCGATCCAGAATGCCACCGAATGTTACATCTATGTGTTTGGTCAAGATACCAACAGCACCAGCTATGTATTGTTTCCTTACCTGAAGAAGGATGAAACAGTTTCCAAACATTCTCCTTACTGCGGCATCACCGGCTATCGTTTATTCCCCAAAGCACAATCGATGGAAGCTGATAATATCGGCAACAGGGATTACATTGCCATTGTGGTAAGTAAAGATGAACTGGATTACAACGCATTGAACCAGGCTATTACCAACAGCCGCCAATCTACCTACCAGGGAAAAGTAAATGAAGCGCTGCAAAGCATACTCATCCGTTCAGCCCGGTTTAATAATGGTAAAGATGGTACCATCTATTTCAAAGTGGATGCAAATGATAATAAGGCCGTGGCCTGCGTGGTGGAGATCAATAAACAATAATTGAAACAACAACGATCAAACTGATTGGAATGAAAAGACTACTGGTTTTTTTTACAGCCATTGTTCTGCTGCAGCAATTGAAGGCGCAGGATATGACAAAGTTCAACCTTTATAACCCCAAAGAAGATGCTGCTGCAGCCATAAAAGAAGCAGTGAAAACTGCCGGAAGCCAGAACAAGCATGTCTTTATCCAGGTTGGTGGCAACTGGTGTATCTGGTGTGCCCGCTTCAACAATTTTATTACCGAAGATGAATCGCTGAAGAATTATATCGACAGCAACTTTGTGGTCTATCACCTGAATTACAGTCCGGAGAATAAAAACCAGGAAGTGCTGGCCCGCTATGGTTTTCCCCAGCGATTTGGTTTCCCTGTTTTTTTAATACTCAATGAAAAAGGCGAACTGATCCATACAGAAAACTCCGCTTACCTGGAAGAAGGGAAAGGCTACAGTAAATTGAAAGTGATCGAGTTTTTGAAAAACTGGAGTAAATCAGCGCTGGATCCAACCTTATATAAAGAACAATAATGAACCCCCAGGCCGCTTCTTTTATAAAATTGCTGAAGCATCCGCTTAAATTCAGGCTATTTCTCCTGACAAAACTGCCTGCCGCATATATAGCAGGCGTAAGGGTAAGAGAAGTGGATGAAAAAAGATGCGTGGTATCGGTGCCGTATAAATGGCTGTCGCAAAATCCTTTTCGCTCCACCTATTTTGCCTGCCTTAGTATGGCGGCCGAAATGAGCACCGGCGTGCTGGCCATGGCACAGGTGTACAAGCGTAAACCATCCGTTTCCATGCTGGTGGTAAAAGTGGAATCTGCTTATTTTAAGAAAGCCACCGGCAAAACATGGTTTGTATGTGAAGATGGTGACCTGTTCCGGCAGGCCGTGGAAGAGAGTATTGCCACCGGCGAAGCAAGAACTGTCGTTGCCCGCTCCATTGGTAAAAACAAAGAAGGGGAGATAGTGGCTGAGTTTTCCATCACCTGGTCGTTCAGGGCAAAGACGAATTAAACTGATTTATTACCTGTATCAATTTATACAATGAAGATTGCATTTCATGGCGCCGCCAGAACGGTAACCGGTTCAAAACACCTGCTTACACTGAAGAACGGGAAGAAAGTATTGCTCGACTGTGGTATGTTCCAGGGTATGGGCAAGGAAACAGATATGCTGAACAGGGAGTTTGGTTTTAACCCCCAAGAAGTGGATGTAATGATACTCTCGCATGCACATATCGATCACAGCGGGTTGATACCACGGCTCGTGGCCGAAGGTTTTCAGGGAAGGATATTCTGCACACCGGCCACCAAAGATCTTACGTCAGTGCTGCTGAGAGATTCTGCCGAGATACAGGAAGATGAGATCAGGTATCGAAATAAACGACAGGGCGCCAATGCCTCACTCTACCTGAAGCCGCTCTATACTTCTGAAGACGCAGAGAAAGCAAATGAGCATTTTGAAGAAAGACAATACAACGAATGGTTTGATGTTACCGACGGACTCCAGGCTATGTACACCGATGCCGGTCATATTATCGGCAGCGCCTGCGTGCACCTGAAAGTAAATGAGAACGGTAAAGAAACAAGGATCACTTTCAGTGGTGATATCGGCCGCTACCGCGACGCCATATTACGTTCACCGGATAATTTTCCGCAGGCAGATTATATCATCATGGAATCCACCTATGGCAACAGCCTGCATGATAATAATGTGACCACCCCCGATATGCTGCTGCGCTGGCTCGAGAAAGCCTGCCTGCAAAAGAAAGGTAAACTCATCCTCCCCGCATTCAGCGTGGGCCGTACACAGGAACTGCTGTATGCACTGAACCAACTGGAAGTGGAGAACCGCCTGCCAGACCTGGATTATTATGTCGACAGTCCGCTGAGTGTGGAAGCCACTGAAATTGTAAAGCGCTATCCGCAGTATTTCAACAAAACCATTCAGAAACTGATGCAAAGCGACAGGGATCCTTTTGGTTTCAAAGGCCTTCGCTATGTAAAAACAGTGGAACAATCGAAGCAACTGAACTTCCTCAACGGACCAATGGTGATCATCTCCGCCAGCGGTATGGCCGATGCCGGACGGGTGAAACACCATATCAGCAATAATATCGAGAACAGCCGCAATACCATTTTGCTTACCGGCTACTGCGAACCCCGCTCACTCGGTGGCCGCCTGATGAATGGTGATAAAGAAGTTTCTATATTCGGAATCCTGCATGAAGTGCATGCCGAGATCGGAAGCATCCGGAGCATGAGTGCCCACGGCGATTATGAAGATATGAGCCAGTGGCTGGCCGGGCAGGACAAACAGCAGGTGAGGAAAATTTTCCTCGTGCATGGGGAATATGAGGTACAGTTGGAGTTCAAACAACGGCTCATCCGGAAAGGATTTACCGACGTGGAAATACCTGAGAAACACTACGAGATCGGCCTTGAATAAATTCTTCCCGGCTTTCTTTTCACATCTCCTTAATAAACCGCTGCATGATTTTTCCGTTAGTATGTTGTCAGATTGACAATCACTAAAAAAAGGGAAAGTATGAAACGCAGAATCCTGCTGTGGAGCGGAATTTTTTCCTTCGTCTTCTTGCTTGCAAGTTGTGGCACCACAGCGCATATTGAAAAAGACGATAATGCAGACTTCAGCCAGTACAAAACATTTGCCTGGATAGATAAAGATGGTGAAGG
>JAEUVM010000642.1 GCA_016787125.1 Chitinophagaceae bacterium
AATCATAACCGGAAATGTTCAGGTCGTTCAAAAAATCAATGCATAATACACCAAAAAGACAACAGGGCCGGTTTAAACCAGCCCTGTTAATCATTATTTTATGCCGCTACGGTAAAAACCAGATAAATGAGCACATTACCATCACCTATTTGTAGCCCCAATCTTAAAAACTGCTAATCTGATACATTACCTGCCCCTAATAATTATGAGCTAAACAAGATTCTTCATACGTCCATAACCCCCTCTTCTCCCCGTCTTCTAAGTACTCTTTTATTGGCTTATAATCAACTTCTTTAGGAACATTTAGGGCAACTATTTTTCTTAATAAAAAAACTTCTGATTCAATACCCCAAGTACTCAAATCTTTTCGCACTTTTTCAATCAGCTTGTCCTCACTGAAATAAAGTCTAATTGTACTATTTCCAGACACCCTAACAAAATCATCAAAATAGTATACATCTTCATTTTCGTCATATTCCGCAGTAATCGTATCACCAAATGATATTCTTTTAGCAATAAATGGAATGTTGTCTACAACATAATTATCGCCAATTTTTGTACACCAAAGGCTTTCAATTTCAAAATTTTCCACAGACACCTCCTGTACAAAAAGTATTTTTTGAGAACTTGTCTCCATTCGTTTACTTATTTACTTTGTAGTTAAGACTTATCCTTTTTTGCTATTACATCCTCTACATAATATTTGACCATTATCAGGAGTGCCAGACCCCCCTTCGCTTTTTCGTTTAATATGATCCACTTGTGTTTCTGTTGACGATGGAGTAACCCCTTTTTTTGACTGCTGAGATGGTGTTGTTTTTATTCCACACCCCTCACATACTGTTTCTCCGTTATTTTTTTCTTTATTAACATCTTTTACGGCTTCTTTACCAGCTTTTGTCATATCCTTTCCTGGTCTTTGATTCTGGCTTAGGCGATTTGCTCTTTCCTGTATTTTGCTTTGACCAACTTTACCAGATGATGCTACCCCCTTTTCTACGCCTTTATTTGATTTCAGCAGTGCATTGACTGCTGTACCAGAAGAGGATGCTGCATTTCCAGTTTTGGCAGCTGTTTGTACAGGAGTAGGAGTTTTTCTGGCATTGTCTCTCAATTCCTTCTCAACCTTAAAATCCATTTGTGCAGCAGAGGCCCCTCCACTAAGCAATACCTCCGGATGAGTCACAATAGCCACAACAGGAGCGGCAACAGCTGCCGCAGTAAATGCCGTCCCTGCACCAACCGCTTCGACAGCGGCTCCAAGCACTTGAACAGCTCCTACTCCAATTATCTTCACAGCTTCTAATCCTTCTAACTCAACGTGAGATATTACTTTATTTTCACTAAAGGCATACGTGCTATTATACTCATACTCTTCGGACAATGGATCTATCTCAATAAACCTACCAGTCTGCGGATCATGGTTTCGCCATCTAAACTGTACCCAGTTTAACCCAAAGTCATCATCAATTTGTTGCCCTTGAAAAGTTTTCTCTTTATTCTTCGGGTTGCCAAACGCCACTGCTTTCGAACTTATTCCCTCCATCACCAGCCCAAACGGATAATAATGCGTTTCCTCCAATATTGCCCCTCTTGTATGCACCACCTGTAAGTTGTCAAAGAACACATTCACCGGGCTTTCATTGCTTACATAAATGTACACATAACCATTCTTCTGGGCTACTTTGTT
>JAEUVM010000649.1 GCA_016787125.1 Chitinophagaceae bacterium
CGCCTCATTTAGAACCTTTTGAGCTAATTTCGTGTTTAACTGAAACGATCAACGAATTACTCAATTTTATGCTGAATTTTCCTATTTACCTGGACCATAATGCCACTACTCCCTGCGACCCGCGGGTGGTGGAAGCAATGATCCCCTATTTTACCAACAGCTTTGGCAATGCCGCCAGCCGCAACCATCCCTTTGGCTGGCAGGCCGAGGAAGCCGTGGATTATGCCCGTGAGCAGGTGGCCAAACTGATCGGTGCCGACCCCAAAGAGATCATCTTTACCTCCGGCGCCACCGAAGGCGATAACCTCGCCATCAAAGGTGTGTATGAAATGTATGCCAGTAAGGGCAATCATATCATCACCTGTAATATTGAACATAAAGCGGTGCTCGACACCTGCAAGCATATCGAAAAGGAAGGCGGTGAAGTAACCTATCTGAAGGTGAAACCCAATGGCCTGGTGGACCTGGCAGAACTGGAAGCAGCCATCAAGCCTACCACCATACTGATCGCCATCATGTATGCCAACAACGAGATCGGTACCATTAACCCGGTTAAAGAGATCAGCGCCATAGCCCGCAAGCATGGTATCCTCTTCTTTACCGATGCGGTACAGGCAGTTGGTAAAATACCGGTGGATGTAAATAAAGACGGTATTGACCTGCTGGCATTTACTGCGCATAAAATGTACGGTCCTAAGGGTGTGGGCGCCCTCTATGTACGCCGCAAAAATCCCCGGGTGAAAGTAACTGCCCAGATGGACGGCGGCGGACATGAACGTGGCATGCGCAGCGGCACACTCAATGTGCCGGGTATTGTTGGCTTTGGCAAAGCCTGCGAGATCTGTATGAATGAAATGGCAGAAGAAAGTGCCCGTATCAGCAAACTGCGTGATAAACTGCAGGATGCCCTGCTGAAAATTGAAGAAAGCTACCTGAATGGTGATAAAGAACATAAACTGCCGCATGTAACCAACATCTCTTTTAAGTATGTGGAAGGAGAGGGGCTGATGATGGGCTTTAATAAAAATATTGCCGTATCATCCGGATCGGCCTGTACCTCGGCTTCGCTGGAACCTTCTTATGTGCTGAAAGCACTGGGCCTGGGCGATGACCTGGCACATAGTTCGCTGCGTTTTGGCCTGGGACGGTTTACCACAGAAGAGCAAATTGATTATACAATAGAACAGGTAACGAATACAGTGCTGAAGCTGAGAGAAATGAGCCCGCTGTGGGAAATGTATAAAGAAGGAATAGACCTGAATACGATAGAGTGGGCGCACCATTAAAGCGTAATGTGAGAATGTGCAAATATGATAATGTGGAAATTTGCACTTCATAGTAATAGTTCTTATCGATAGGGAAAAGTGAGCAATGATTTTCATTTTCATATTTCCCACATTTCCAAATTTTAAATTTTCTTATCATGGCATACTCAGAAAAAGTAATAGACCACTACCAGAACCCCAAGAATGTGGGCACACTGGATAAAAGTAAAAACAATGTGGGTACCGGCCTGGTAGGCGCCCCCGAGTGCGGCGACGTAATGCGCCTGCAGATAGAAGTGGACGAAGCCACCGGTATGATCAGCGATGCCAAGTTCAAAACCTTTGGCTGCGGCTCCGCTATCGCTTCTTCTTCCCTTGCCACCGAATGGCTGAAAGGCAAGACCATTGATGAAGCTGTGACCATTGATAACATGACCATTGTGGAAGAGCTGAACCTGCCCCCCGTAAAGATCCACTGCTCAGTACTGGCCGAAGACGCCATCAAGGCAGCGATCAACGACTATCGTAAGAAGAATGGTCTGGAAGAACTTGCATTTGAGGAAAAAGGAGTGCATTAAGAGAGAGTTGCGAGTTATGAGTTTTGAGTTACGAGACTGTAATTTGAAACCTCTTTACAGACTCATCCCTCGCAACTCGCAACTCAAAACTCATAACTCGTAACCCAATCCTCATAACTCAACACCTGTAGCATGAGTGTAGCAACAGATAACGCTATTTACGTAAGTGATAAGGCCAAGGCAAAAGTGCAGCAGTTGCTGGCGGATGCCGGTGTGGCCGATGATCCCACTTACTTCCTGCGGGTAAGCGTGGTGGGTGGCGGCTGTTCGGGCCTGAGCTATAAACTGGATTTTGACAACGAGCAAAAACCCATGGACCAGGTATTTGAAGATAACGGTGTAAAAGTGGTGACCGACCTCAAGAGCTTCCTGTACCTGGTAAATACCACCCTCGATTTTTCCGACGGATTGAATGGTAAAGGATTTTACTTCAGCAACCCCAACGCCAGCCGTACCTGTGGCTGTGGCGAGAGCTTTGCTGTGTAGGGAAGCCGGAGGTACGAAGATTGATTCTGCTGTAAGTATGATACTATAATGTGTTGCCCTTTCTTCCCGTCTTTTCGTCTTCCCGGTTTCCCGACTTTCTCTCTTCACCTCTTTGCGGTATATTGCACCACTATTATCTATGTGGTCAGTTTGTAAAAAAGAACTTCGCCAGTTTTTCAGCAGTCTTACCGGCTATATCGCCATCATTGTCTTCCTCCTGGTAAACGGGCTGGTATTGTTTGTATTTGATGACAATATCTTCGATTTTGGCTATGCCACCCTTGATAAATTCTTTCAATTAGCACCCTGGGTGCTGCTGTTGCTGATTCCTGCTATTACGATGCGCAGCTTTGCCGAAGAGTTTAAAACCGGCACTTTTGAGATACTGCAAACGAGGCCGTTGAGCCGGTGGCAGATCATTCTTGGAAAATACACCGGCAGTTTTATCGTGGTGGTGATCGCCCTGCTGCCCACGATCCTCTACATTTTTACTATACAGCGGCTTTCCTCCAACGAAGGGATTGATATGGGGGCTACCATTGGTTCGTATATCGGGTTGTTTTTCCTGGCGGCGGTTTTTACGGCAATCAGTATTTGCTGCAGCAGTTTTACCAATAATGCTGTGGTAGCCTTTATAGCCAGCCTGATCGGGTGTGCCTTATTGTACTACGGGTTCAATGCCATCAGCAAATTACCGGCGCTTGCCAATACGTTCGACTATTATGTGGAAATGATCGGTATTGATTTTCATTACCGCAGTATCAGCCGTGGATTGATAGATACAAGGGACATTGTATATTTTATTACAGTCACTGCCCTCTTCCTGATCATTACAGGCAGAAACCTTCTAAGAAGATAATATGCAAAAGGCTTTTAATAAAATATTGAACTCAAAACTCTGGTGGTGCTGGTTGCTGTTGCTGCTGGCAGGCATCAATTACCTCGCATCTGATTTTCACCTGCGCCTAGACCTCACCAAAGAGAAAAGGTATACCCTCAGCAAAGCCACCACGAAATTGCTGAAGAGCCTTGATGAGGATGTGCAGATAGATGTTTTTCTCAAAGGCGATTTCCCGGCCGGTTTCAGAAAGCTGGCGAATACCACGCAGGACTTTCTCCGCTTACTGAAAGACAGGACAGGGAAAATTAAATACCGGTTCATTTCACCAGAAGAAGAGATGCCTGATGGTAAAACTATCTATGGTGATACACTTGTAAAGATGGGTGCTGTACCTATCAATTTAACTGTACAGAAAAAAGCCGGCGAAAGCAGCAATATTATCTTTCCTGTTGCATTGATTACTTATAAAGGAAAGCAAATGCTGGTCAACCTGTATCCGGGTGCCAGCGGGCGCATCTCACAGGCCGAGATCAACAGCGCTGAAGCCCTGATGGAGTACCAGTTTGTAAAGACGCTTGATAAGATCACCAAAGAAAAACCGCCAGCCATTTTATACGCAACCGGTAATGGTGAACCGACTGACAGCAGGGTGGCCGACCTGGAGCAATTGCTTACCAAAGAATACCGCTTTGGTCCATTTGATATATCCAAACAGCCCATACCGCCTATGGCAAATGTGCTGATGATAGTAAAACCAACCGTCCAGTTTACAGAAGCAGAGCGGCTGAAGATAGACCAGTTTGTGATGAGGGGAGGAAAACTGCTCTGCTTTATTGATAACCTTATTGCAGAACAGGATAGTCTTTCCTTCAAGCCTGAAACAGTGGCTTATGACCGTAACCTGGGACTGACAGAATTGTTTTTTAAATACGGGGTACGGATCAATACCGACCTGGTGATGGACCTTCAGTGCGATGTGATACCCTTTGTTGTGGGAGGAACCAGTCAAAACCCCCAGATGGAGTTCCTTCACTGGAATTATTACCCGGTATTGAACATTACTGGCGGCAGCAACAATAATGGACTTGGGTATGTAACAGGCCGTTTTGTTAATTCAATTGACACCATTGCTGCAAAAGGAATAAGGAAAACACCGTTGCTGGTCAGTTCGCCAAACTCAAGAATCATAGCCACGCCAGCCCTGATTAGCCTGAATGAGAACAAGGATGCTCCGGAAGATGCCAAGTTCAAACGGAATGCGATCCCGACAGCAATGCTGCTGGAAGGCGAATTTACCTCAGCCTATAAAAACCAGTTGCCTCTCTCAATACAGGATACATTGAAAGCAAACGGTACGCCTTACCTGGAGAAATCCGGCGATAATAAAATGATCATAGTAGCCGATGGTGATATGGTGTTGAATGATGATTTTTTTACGGAAGCCGGCCCAATACAAATGGGCTGGAACAAGTACACTTACCGGGCCTACCTGGAACAGTCTGATTATGGTAAATATTTTATTCCGGTTGCTAACCGGGAGTTCCTTTTAAGTTGTATTGAACAACTGGTGAACGACCCCGCCATCAGCCAAACCCGCAATAAAGAGATCGTACTCCGCCTGCTGGACTCAAAAAAGGTGG
>JAEUVM010000241.1 GCA_016787125.1 Chitinophagaceae bacterium
GCCCGTGAAGTAAAGGTTTTCATAGGTGGCAAAATAATTAGTGCGGCATCTTTCATGATCGCCCCAGGTGGTGCGCAGGATGCCCGGCCACGGTGCTTTGATACAGAGGTTTCCTTTCAGCAAACCGTTCTCATCTTTCTCCGTTACTTCTTTTCCATTTTCATCCACCAATACCGGCTGCACACCCGGCATGGGTAAGGTAGCCCAGGAGGGTTTGGCAGGCGTTACGCCTGCAAAGTTTGAGATCAGGCATCCGGCGGTTTCTGTCTGCCACCAGGTATCCACCACCGGACATTTATTTTTACCAATATGATCATCATACCAATGCCAGGCTTCTTCATTGATCGGCTCTCCAACCGTACCAAGTATTTTTAACGAGGAGAGATCTTTTCCTTTCAGTGGATCCAAACCAAAGCCCATTAAACTTCTTATTGCCGTGGGAGCCGTATACAAAATGTTCACCTTGTGTTTATCAACGATGTCCCAGAACCTGCCCGCATCCGGCCAGGTGGGAATGCCTTCAAACATGAGAGAAGTACCACCTGCACTCAGCGGACCATACACAATGTAGCTATGCCCGGTGATCCAGCCGATATCAGCCGTGCAGAAATGAATATCACCCGGCTTGTATTGAAATACATTGACAAATGTGTAATTGGTCCACACCATATACCCTGCGGTGGTATGCACCACTCCTTTTGGTTTTCCGGTACTTCCTGAGGTGTATAAGATGAAGAGGGGGTCTTCGGCATCCATGGGTTCAGCAGCCCATCCCGGCTCCTTCACCCCAGGGGAAGGTTGGGAAGGGGCTTCTCCTAGTTGGCTTTCTGCATGCTCCATCTCATCCTCCCACCATACATCCCTGCCTTTTATCATTGAAACGGGTATTCTTGTACGGGTATAAACGATCACCCGCTTTACTGTTCTGTTGCCGATCAGTGCATCATCGATCACACTCTTCAGTGGAATGTCCTTACCACCACGATAAGCCCCATCGCAGGTGATGATGTATTCTGCATTGGCATCGTACAGCCTGTCGGCAATACTTTGTGCAGAGAAGCCACCGAATATTACACTGTGTATCGCACCGATACGGGCACAGCCCAGCACCGCATAGGCCAGCTCAGGCACCATCCCCATATAGATACAAACCCTGTCGCCTTTCTTCACCCCGTTGTTGCGGAGCATCTGCGCCACCTGGCATACCTGCTTATGCAGGCGGTTGTACGTTACGACCCTCACCCTCTCCGACGGATCATTCGGCTCCCAGATGATGGCCGGCTTCTCTCCCAATGTTTCCAGGTGACGGTCAATACAATTCTCCGTGATGTTGAGTTTAGCGCCGGCAAACCATTCCACTTTGGGTTCGGTAAAATTCCAGTTCAGTACTTTATCCCATTTCTTTCGCCACTGAAAGTTTTCTGCAATAGCTGCCCAAAACCCTTCGGGGTCATCCACGCTGCGTTTGTGATCGGCATGGTATTGTGCTGCTGAGGTAACCTGGTAGGGATATGACATAATGAATCGTTTGTATTAGTAAAGGATAAATATAACGTGTTGTGCTGTTGAAATACTATGTGTTGCCGCTTCGCCAATACTTCTATATGGCTCAGATTTGCCACAGAGGAGCATTAGGATCATAGAAAGTCACATAGACTTAACCGGCTACTGGTTGATTATAATGAAATCCAATAGCACAACAGGTTAAATTTACACAATGGCCCGTAAATTCATCATCATTCATCATCTTACTTGCTGCATTTATTGTAAACCTTCTGCCCGGCCCGCCACTTGCTTATTTCTTCTTATCTTAATCGCATGAACAAAACCAACAGTATCCGCACGGTGATCGCCGCTTCATCTGTCGGTACGATGATCGAGTGGTACGACTTCTACATCTTCGGGATGCTTTCCACCACCATCTCTGCCCAGTTCTTTCCAAAAGATAATCCCACGGCTGCCCTGCTCAGTACACTGGCCATCTTTGCC
>JAEUVM010000671.1 GCA_016787125.1 Chitinophagaceae bacterium
AGAAGCATCAAACCATATGATTGGCCTGGGTTTCCAATACTACTATCGGCCCGACTTTAAGACTGCTATGTATCGCTTTAACCAGGCATATCTTCTAGATTCAACAAATACTGACATATTTTGGGGATATGGTGCAATTTATATGGCATTTGGACAGTATGAATTAGCCAAAACTCAATATTTAACCGGCTTATCAATTGACTCAACAAACACTCACTTGCTGACAGATTTGGCAACATACTTCATGGAACAGTATTATCTTATGGCACAAATGCCAAAGAATGATATGGTAAAAGAACCGAAACTTGAAGCAAAACGTTTCATGGACTCTGCTTTACACTATTTGACAAAATCGTATTTGCTTGATACAAAGGATGTAAATACAACATACAAGCTTTCCATTTGCTATTGGAATATTGAAGACTGCAACAATGCCTGGAAGTATTATGATTTATCAGTGGCTCTGGGCGGACGACCCATAACAGAAGAATATACAAAAGACTTAAAGAAACGATGTAAACGGAAATAAGCAAAGCGGCATGTAACATTGCATAGGCGTATATGGCGGGGCGACGAATTTACAATCGGCTATTAGTTCGCTGACCCGGCCTCGGTTTCGGCAGACGAACAACACCGGGCAACAGAATAAACAATGAGCTTTTGTAACTTTACTCATCGGTAGTTCCGGGCTGACGTAACACGTAATACCGCCACATCGCCAATGCTTTGACGTTGGCAGTAATACAAAACGACCCTTCTAAATTGCGACACTTAATATTCTATATATTGTTCATAACCGTTTCGGTATCCTGTTTCGGACAGGACATAAATCCCTATACTAAAGAGCCTTACTATGACAAGTATTACCCAGAAAACAAAACCATAAGAAGCAACCGTATAAAATATATCATTGACAGCAGCGAATTTATACTACCAGGCAAATTCAATATAAAACTCTACGACACATTAGGACGGCTAATCGGTGATATTAATCGTTCTGCTCACAGTTTTGAAACACCTTTTGTATACACCAAAATAGGCGACACTACTTTCAGACTAAAATATAATGCCGGCAAAACAGTACTGCTTTGCTACGAAAGATTTGTTCATAACAAAAAAGGGCAAATCATAAGTTACCTTGACTGTTGTAATTATTATTTCAAGAGTGATAGTTATTACGTTGGCTATGTGGAGTTTTATTATGACGAAAAAAATATGCTAAAAACCAAACTAAGTTATTTTAACGAAGAATATCCTGGAAAGGTCTCCGACAAAACGAAAATCAAGCCGACCGATTTACAACTGAATGACGTTGTTTACTATTCCCATAAGACTTTGAAAAATGGGAATAAGCTCATTATTGGTAAACATGCTTTAGGGAAACCAGATTGGCGGGCAATTGACAGTACCATCTATGATAATCAAAACAGAGTAATTCGTTTTAATTCATTTGCAAAAGTAGGCTCAACCGGTGAATGGGTGTTCTACAACTTAAACAATATTACAGACTATGAGTATACAGGAAGCACATTGACAATTACTAATTACTCAACTTATTGCAGGGTGCCCTTAATTAATAATAAATGTTTTGACCCATTACAAACAGAAAAGGATGTTTCTATTATTATTTACAACCATGACAAGACGAAGAAAGCTCAATATGGCTTTTATACAAACGGTGAAAAGTATGTAAAAGACAAGTACAGTTACGCTTACTATTGACATATACTACTGCCAGCAGGCGGTTTGCAATATAGCAGGGCGACGAACATATCCTCATTTTAGTGCTACTATCAGCTGCATATCCGGCTGACCGAATACGGATATGCTACAGAATATATTCCATCTTTTGTAACTTCGGTCAGCGACAGTCCGGGCTTTGCGGACCAAGGTTATGCGCTACAGAAAGCCCCCTGTACTTATTGGCAACCAATTTGCACACCCGGGTTTGATAGCTTATTTCTTTACAGACTATTATGGGCCGGAAAAAAATAAAACAGCATTCATGCGCAAACTGCGGGTTTGAATTCAGCGCAAACAGCGAAAAAATTAACTATTGTCCCAACTGCGGCCAGGAAAATCATAATCCCAGGTTTCCATTGATTCACTACGGCTATGAGCTACTGGAAGGGTTTTTGCATTTCGACACCAAGTTTTTGTACTCCCTTAAAGTGCTCCTGGTAAAACCAGGCAAAATCACATACGACTACATCAATAATATCCGGGGAAGATATACACCTCCATTCAGGTTATTTATTTTTATTTTAATTTTTGCCTTGCTGATAATGGGTATTTTCGAAAAGAACCTGGCTAAATCCGGTTACTTTGGCAGTTATTCAGCAGAAGCAATTCAAAAAAACCTGACCCTTAGTGAGATATTTGACCAATCTGCCGACAGTGCTACAGACCGGATACTTGTACCCCCATTCTCATGGGTTATGAAAAACCCCGAAATATCAAACGCAGACTTAAGGGTGTTAAAGAAAACATCGTCTGACAGTGTGGGAGCATGGTTAACCAAATACGGTTATAACAATAACCCCCTTACCCGGTTTTACGCTTTAAATAAGAAATTACGGATAAGCCGGAATATGACCGTTCCTGAGTTAACCCTGATGATTTCAGGAATTTTTAAATGGCTTTTCCTCATAATGATCCCTGTTTCTGCGTTTATTCTCTTTGTAATATTCTATCGGAAGAAACTACTGTACTATGATACGTTACTTTACTCCATTCACTTTACCAGTTTTTTCCTGATACTCTATTCTGTTTTTTTACTCGAAGTATTATGGCTTATAAATGTAAATCAACTCATACTGCTGATATTATCTGTTATTAATTTACTTTTCCTGACGGTATACTTAACAGTATCGCTGAAAAAAGTATTTGCCCGTACATGGTTAAGCACAATACTCAGGATGTTTCTTGCTTTTATAATTTCATTTGCTGCTTACCAGCTCATCCATTATACTATTTCATTCAATTCGGGGAAATAAGTAAATATCCGTACCTGGCTGGCCATATCAGGCGGGCTGGCAATATGGCAGGGCGACGAACATATCCTCATCTTAGTGATACTATCAGCTGCATATCCGGCTGACCGAACATGGATGTGCTTCAGAACATAGTTTCAACTTCAATATCTTTACCCGGTTGCAGTTCCGGGCTGGACGTTTTCCAAATGCCCTGCCGAACGCAAAGCTGTGGCCGTTAACAACAAATCATCCAGTGCTTTTAAACTTGTAAGTGTATGTGTGAAAATGTTTCAAAGATAAAATTATGTACTTGTGATGTCGGATCCGAGCGGCTTCACGATACATATTATTGGAATTTATCGCGATTTATTGGATTTAGAGAGTCCAATATTAGGGGTAAGATAATGAAGCCTTCAGAAGACCTTGATAATGAAATAACAACAGCCTCACTACTGCATATCCTAAATAACGAGTCGCCATTTGATTTTACTTACACTCCAACTGAAAGAGATACCTTACACGTATCGATTAGTACAGTTAAAGTTCGCCATAAATATTTTAGCTTAATCTTTAGAGGCGGCAAGTGGGCAGAAGGTGGTAATCCTGTACTTACAAGTAGAATTCAAACATTAGCAAACGGGATTATTGAAATTTCTAAATGAACTGCAGCTAACAAAAGGTTCCAATGTAAAGCGGTTTGAGCGGTTTGATATGGTTATTATCTCCTTTGCTTTATTAATTTATACGCTGTGGATTTAAATGATGGTAGGTTCTGCTGTTGGATAAGAGCTGAACGATCCTGTTCAATCCTTCATCAACAATTTTCAACCTGCATGCCGGCAGGCTGTTCGGCAGCGTTTACGGGCAGACGGGAACTTCGGAATTCCCAAGCTGCATAAAGCCTGCTTGTTTGATGGTACTGTTCACTTGTGGTAGCCAATATTGTACGCATGTCTTTTGCAACATTTGTCACACAAGAATTTTTATTTTTTCTGACCTTTGCAGTATGGACAAGACAACAAAAGATCATTGGGACACCGTTTATAAGACCAAAGACCCAAACCAGGTAAGCTGGACCCAGGAAACGCCTAAGACCTCATTGGACTTTGTTCATTCTTTTGGTTTGCCAAAGACCGCAAAAATCATTGATATTGGTGGTGGCGACAGCAAACTTGCGGATCACTTGCTTAATGAAGGTTTTGAAAACATCACCGTACTTGACATTTCGGCCCAGGCTCTTGACAAAGCAAAAAAGCGTTTGGGAAGCAAAGCTGCAAAAATAAACTGGGTAGTCAGCGATATCACAGAATATAAATCCGATACAACATTTGACGTTTGGCACGACAGGGCTACTTTTCACTTCCTGACAACTCCCGTCCAAATTGAAAAATACCTGGATACAGCCCGAAAGGCTGTTTCGGGTTTTATGACAATTGGAACCTTTTCGGATAACGGACCCGAAAAGTGCAGCGGACTTCCAATTAAGCAATACAACGAAGAGAAACTAACAGCAGAACTTCATAACGGGTTTGATAAATTACGTTGTATAACAGAAGACCATACAACACCATTCGGCACGGCACAGAATTTTCTGTTTTGCAGTTTCAAACGACACCAAAATTGACAGACCTTTAGAGGGTATGCATCATATACCCTGAAAAAAGG
>JAEUVM010000712.1 GCA_016787125.1 Chitinophagaceae bacterium
TTTCAGGCAAAGGATCATAGCCCGGAAGTAGGGTTGGGAGAAGCAGGATGGCTGCCGGGTTCCTGTTCTTGCAAAAAAGAAAGGCCGTCAGTTCACTGACGGCCTTTCTGTATAATTAAGGTGAAATATTATTTAGCAGCAACTCCGGCTTTTTTAGCCAGTTTGCTTTTCAGGTTGGCTGCTTTGTTCTTATGGATCACATTCCTTTTGGCCAGTTTGTCGATCATGCTGATTACTTCAGGAAGTTTATCACCCATCTCTTTGCCCTTAAGTGCCTTAAGGTCACGGATGGCATTACGGGTCGTTTTTCCGTAGTATTTGTTTCTTGCAGTTCTTTTTGCTGCCTGGCGGGCATCTTTCTTCGTTGCGCTGTGATTGGCCATGCTGTTTGAATTTTGTCCCGTTTTTTATTCGGGGAGGCAAAGGTAGGGGAATCAACTCAAAATTCTGACCTGTAATACGAAAAATTTAGCTGTTTATCCGGGCCACCGCCCCTTCATTGCCATGATCCGCCGGTAAGAGGCATCGATCCGTTCGGGACTTATTTTTCCGCTGATTACCAACTCTTTAATGATCCGGTGAATATTGTCGGGGGTATAATCCTTCACGCCTTTAATATTATTACTGAACATCAGCACATCCACCCCCGCATTGATCGCTTTAAGTATTGATTCCTTCAACCCAAACTTGCTGCTGATAGCCTGCATCAGCATATCGTCTGAAAAGACCACTCCGCTAAAATCAAGACTGTCCCTAAGCAATCCCGTAATGATCGGGTAGGAGAGGGTGGCCGGCAGCAAGGATGGGTCCAGCTTGCCATTTACAATATGTGCAGTCATGATGGCCCCCGCCATACCACTGTCTATCATCATTTTATAAGGAAGCAGTTCCTCCTGTTTCCATGTTTTCGTTACGTCGGCTACGCCAAAATGCGAATCCGCAGCCGAGTTGCCATGCCCGGGAAAATGCTTCAGCACCGTATGCACTTTTACCGCATCATGCGAACGGACAGCCACAGCCGCTTGTGCTGCCACCAACTCAGGGGAAGAGGAGTAACAACGCTGCCTGGCGCCCAATACAGGGCAATTCGGGTTATGCAGGTCAAGCACAGGGGCATAATTAAGGTTGATATGGAGTTCAGAAAGCGTACCGGCGATCTTATCATTATAATATTTGCTCTTTTCCAGGTTGTTGAGCCGGCCAATGGTATAAGCCGATGGCATACGGGGAAAACCCAACGAGTCAGGCAGCCGGTTTACGAATCCTCCCTCCTGGTCGATACTTACAAATAATGGTATTGGCGCCGCCTGCTGGTAAAAACGGATCAGGCTGCGAAGTCCGGCGCCCGTATTGTGCAATGGAATATTGCGGCCATATAATAAAATGCTGCCCACCTTTCCTTCCTTCACCGCTTTGTATACCGGTTCGTTTTTATTGGGCCGGGTACCATAAAAGCCAAAAATGATCATCTGGCCTATTTTCAAATCAAGGCTGTCATCAGTATAAACAGTGGTTGAAACAGGTGCCGGATGGGGCCTGAGCATTTTGCCCTGCTTGTGTAATGCGCCCTGAACGATCAAACCGGAAAGCAGCAAAAACATTTTCATCCGCTGTATTTTACAGGTAAGATACGATTTAACCGCCTGCTTTGGTATGTATAACGGAAAGACCTTTGGCCCAAAATCAGTAGTTTTGCCAACCCCTTTTTCACTAAGGCAGCGAAGCAAAAATGAAAGATATTCAATACATCACCAGCCAGCATCCGCAATATATTGAAAGCCTCTACCAGGAGTTTTTAAAAAACCCTGATGCTGTGGATCCTGATTTCAAAAAATTCTTTGAAGGTTTTG
>JAEUVM010000012.1 GCA_016787125.1 Chitinophagaceae bacterium
CAGTTCGATGAAGATAAGATCAGGTATTGCGTGGAAAATTTCGAAGATAAACTCACAAAAAAATATTACAAGGCATCAAAGTGGTTTTATAATGAAGAATCGGACGAAGAAGAGATCCTTGAAGTAATTGACATGTTCATCAGGTCAGGAGAAAAAATTCCGATCGAAGAAAATGACGATTGGAAAGACGCTCTCTTTGAAGCAAGCAGAAAATTCAAAATAGAAAAGATCGCTGAAGCAATGGAAGACGCCTTTGAGCAATACCAGCTTACACTAAGCATGGGTATCGGTTTCCCAAAGAAAGATAATGACAGCACCCTGCAGGGTACACGGAAAGCACTGATCAGCGACATAATCAAAGGGCGTAAACTGAAAGGAGAACCGGGAAACCTGGACTTTTAACAGGTGCAGCCATTTCACCACAAGGCTGCCTAAACTTGCTGCACTCCGGATAAATTGCGTACTTTTACGCAATACGATACCTTTTTGAATTAACCCAAACTAACGACCAATGTCCACGCAGCAGATTAAAGTGGCTATTGCTGATGACCATAAAATATTCCGCGATGGCATCCGTATGGCCCTGAAAGACAAAGAATATCTCAGAATCATCTGGGAAGCCGAAGACGGCAAAGACCTTCAGCATAAATTACAATTGAAACTTCCCGATGTGATCCTGATGGATATCCGGATGCCGGAAGTGGATGGTATTAACGCCATCAGCCTGATCCGGAAAGAGTATGAAGCCCTTAAGATCATCGTACTCACCATGTACGATGATCAGGAGATGATCACTAAAATGATGGAAATGGGCGCCAACGCCTATCTCACCAAAACCACCGACCCCGAAGAGATCTACCAGGCCATCCTGACCTGCATGAACGACGACTTCTACTTTAACGACCTGGTGAATAAAGCGGTGCTATTGAAATTGCAGCATAAAAAGACCGTAAGGCAGTTTTATCCCAACCCCGTGAAATTTTCCGAAAAAGAACTGAAAATACTGAAGCTGATTGCCGACGATAAAACCACAGAAGAAATTTCCAAGGAAGTGTTCCTCAGCCCCCGCACCATCGAAACCATTCGCCAGAATATGAAGCAGAAAGTAGGGGCCAAGACTATTGCCGGCCTGGTGATGTATGCCACCCGCAATAAGCTGCTTGAATAAACCGGCGGTTAGTGAGAAGAAGAGGAATATTATCTGTGCTGCATTTCTAATTTTTTCCGAAATGTCCAACATCAACGATACTTATTTTGATGGCCATTACAAAGAGATATGGCGCTCCATGATCCCGGCTGAGTTGACGATGAAGGAAACAGATTTCATGGTCAGTCATTTTAACCTCGGCGCCGGCAGTACCGTACTCGACCTGATGTGTGGCTATGGCCGCCACGCCCTTGCCCTTGGCGAAAAAGGAATAGCCGTAACAGCCATTGATAACCAGCCTGACTATATCAACGAGATTGCAGCGAAAGCTGCTGCAAATGCACTGCC
>JAEUVM010000026.1 GCA_016787125.1 Chitinophagaceae bacterium
AGCCATCAGCCATTAGCTATTCTCAGAACAGGGCGGTTATTCCTGCACGGCCGAGATGCACGGTGCGGGCGATGCCGGCTTTACGGCCGTCGTACTGAAAATTGAGCTCGAAATTATTCAGCAGGCGCTTGCTGAGGCCGAGCGACCATAAGTAATTCTTTCCCGGCAGCAATCCATCGAGCATAATATATCCTACCGTGGTATTGGGGGCCGCATTATAACTTATATTATTAAAGGTAAAGCGGCCGGTGAGTGAACTGTTTTGAAGGATATTGTATTTCGTTTCCACATTTACTGCATTCGATATTGACTTCTCCGTGCCATACAATGGATTATTCTTCTTCGTTTCGTACTTGTAGCCCGTTACGATGCGGAAAGAGGTGCCGCGGATAAATGTGAAGAAGGGCTCTGCATTGTAAACGGACAACTCATAATTCCTGTTGGCAAACTGCGGTGTGTACAAGGCATTCAATCCTTTCTTTCCATTTAGTGATACGGCCATACTGCGGCTTATATTCCAGCGGGCCTTGAGCGTCCAGTCGTTCACCTTCGAACTTTCAAAGCCATAAGTAAGCAATGATTTGCCATTGCGGCGGAAATTGCTGATATCGGCTCCCCATTTACTACTGAAACGGTTGAATGAAAATGTATTCAGTATTGCGGTGCTGGTTATTATCAGTGCATCATCATTTACTCCATATTTAAATGGGTTGAATTCAAAGCTGCCACTGGAAATAGATTTTCGGGTGGTTTGAAGAGACGTGATGATATTGATCCGGGAGAGCAATTTTTTTCCTCCTTTCAAATCGGGTTTGTTCAGTATGGCCCGCGGACTGATATCGAAGCGGTAATTAAAGGTGATGTAATTGGCTTTTACAAATTCATTCGTCGGGGTAAAGATGCGGATGAAGCGGGCCTGGTCGGGAAAGGCTGCCAGTTCAAATTCATTCAGTTGCTGCACGCCATCGCTGTTGTAATCTATCCAGGCGAACTGTCCCTGTCCTGCGGGCACTTCGAGATAGGCAAAATCGCGGCGTTGCTCCTGCCCTGCCCCTACTTCATATAATATATTTCCATCGAGCAGGCCTTTAAATTCATTCATCAGGTATTCTGCACGGCCGAGTATGGTTTCATCTTCCTTTTGCCGGGATACTGTTGTATCGTACACCTGCAGCTTGCGGAAGGTGGTGTTGAGATAAAAACGGCGCTTGGGATTTTTGAGCAGTTCGGTCTGCAGGTTGAGGTTGAGACTTCTGTCGCCACGGATGAAATCTTTTCCTTTCGCATATTTATCTGACCGGGTGAAGAAGGTGATAGCGTATTTATTGTCTTTCGTATCGTCTGAATTCAGGTAGAGGGCATAACTGTCGAAGGAGAATGCCAGTGGTGTAAGGGTATCACTTATTTTATTTCGGGTGGTGCTTTGTTCGAGGTTGTACCGGGCACCGAGACGCCAGTTGTTTAGTTTCTTAAAACGTTTGCTGATATCTATTACCGGTCGTACAAAGCTGCCTTTATCGTTTACGAGGTTGAAACTGGTGATCATGAACTGGTTGCTGATGTTCCATCCTTTCAGGTCGGCGGTGTGGGTGATGCTGTTTTGAAACCCGTTGTAATTATCACTGCGGTGATAATTGATAAACTGGTATCCGAGGCTGTGGCTTTTTTTATTGCGCAGCGTGGCTGATGCTTTCAGAATGCTTTCATCGGCGGTGCTGGCGCTTGTGTTGAGCGCAAGGCCCCAATCGCGGCTGAATTCCACATTGCGGAGGCGTTCGAGTGGTTTGAATTTGCGTTGCACATATTCATAATCCATCCCGGTGCTTAGTTGCAGTTTGTTACCGGTTGGTAATACCTTATCATTGCTTAGTTGTATTTTGGCGGCCCATCCCCTGTCGTCGCCATCATCTTTCTCTGAGAATGTGTTTACATCGTTGTTGCTGGTGGCTATTTCTGTTTTCAGCAAGGTATTTTTCCCGATGGTGTAATCGAGTCCGAGGTTCATTACCTGTTGGCGCCGGGGTGTGACGAGTATCTGCACGGGTTCGTAGCGGCCTTGTTTGATACCGGTCACGGGCGCCACGTATTTATATACTTTTCCATTGGCGCCGTTGAAATCGGGAATATAGTTGCCATTGCCCTGCCCTACATCGGAGAAGGAAAGACTGAATTTAGCGAGCAGCGGATCGGTGGAATAGCGGAAGAATGAATCCACGGGGGTGATAAATATTTTTTCGTACAATATTTTTTCTGCTGAAAAATTCTCGTCGGTTACAGCTGTGGGATAAAAAGCCCGCTGCACACTATCGCCGAGATCGTTGAGGAATTGTTTCTGGCGTGTGTCGAGCACCTGGTTTATCTGCGAGTTCTTTGCATCGTTGTTGTTGAATACTCCGAGACGGAGTTTCAGTTTTTGATTTAATTCAAACTCCTGTGATAAATACAGGTTGGCATTGAGATAGTTTCTGTCGGCATATTCAAATTCCACCTGGATGCGGCTGTCTTTGGTGATCATTCTTTTGGGGGTGAAGGTGATCTCTGCCGTATTGTAGTTGATGACATAATCCTGGTCTTCGCCACGTTGCAGGAGTTGTCCGTCGATAAATACTCTTTCGGTATTGGCGAGAATGATAAAGAAGAATTCGTTGTTGGCTCCGCGAAGGCGGTACGGCCCCTGGTTTCCTTCGAGTGCATCGAGTAATTGCCGGTTAAATTTTCCTTTGGCCACTGACCCGCTTAGGAGGGTTTTTGAATAAAGATTTTTGGTGATGTGGTTATTGGTGGCGAATGAAATGCCTTGCAGTCTTTTATAAAAACTGAGAAAGTAGCTTTGATTTTGCCGTATGTCAATATCACCGAGGCTCAGTTGCCAGTTTCGTTT
>JAEUVM010000057.1 GCA_016787125.1 Chitinophagaceae bacterium
GATCCGCTGGCGATGGTATTTGCATTATCCACATACACCACCCTGCCGCCGGCGGTGCCAAAATAAACCCTGTTGGCTGTATAGGGTGATACTTTTACTGCCAGTACGTTACTGCTGTTAAATTCAGGAATGGTGACAGAAGCATTGGTGCTGCCGCTTTGGGGGTTGGTCCACCGGCGGTAAGTACCGGCGCTATTGGAGCAATACATAATATTAGCCACATCATCGTAATCGGTAGGGTTGATAAACTGGCCGATGGAGGCGCTCAGGTTTACGCTTGTCCACGTAGACCCTCCATTGGTGCTCCGGCGGTATTGATTGTAAACATAGGAAGTGAATTGGTACTGGGGTTCATCCTGGTCTATGTGCACCCAGGCGCCATCACCTCCGGTTACTTCAGTAGAGCTGCCCAGGCCTGCCGAAGTAAGCAGGTGGCTGCCATTATCCTGTGCACCGGCGAGAAAGTGATTGGTGGTGCTGGGATGCACGGCAACGGAATAAAATTGTTTTACCCGCAGGCCCACATTTCTGTCGCGGATGGTGGTACCAGCGTCGCTGCTGAAATGAATACCCCCGTCACAGCCAAAGATGATCCTGTCGGTACCGTAGTATTCAATATTATGTATATCGGCATGCACGTACTGGCCCGTGGTGCCCACCCATCTTGAAATACGGGTCCAGGTAACGCCGCCATCGGTGGTCTTATATGCTTCGAGTGTTCCAACCACCACATTATTGACATTGTTGGGATCAATATCCACTGCCATATTATACCATGCCTGACCTGCACCCCATCCTACAGTAGGCTGACCAGTGGTGGAGGCCCAGTTGGCCCCTCCATCAGTGGATTTATAGATTGTGGGGATTTCGTACGATGCATCGGAAGGAAGAGCATATAATGTATTGCCCAAACAACCCAGTTCGATACGAACAGAGCTGGAAGGATAGCCGGATGTGGGGGCTGTCCATGTGCCTGTCGTTACGGTAGAAGGATTGTCTGTATAGCGGTAAGCGCAGGTACTGAATTGACCGGCACTTACATGCAGGCGCCCGGTATTGCTCAGTTCCATATCACTGAAGCGGCTGGTAGCTAAACCGGAGGGGGTGATGGTTGTCCAGCTGGTGCCTCCATCGGTAGAACGAAACACACCGCTGCGGGTGCTGAGGTACACATTGCCGGCATTATCGCATAATATCTTCGAGCAGTAGTCATACGTCGAAGAAGTGGTGGAAGCCAGTTGTGTCCAGGTCACCCCATGGTCGGTGCTTTTCCAAACGCCATCACCGGCAACAGCATCTGCATTAAAGCACCATTCGCCGGTGGCGAAATACATGATATTGGTATTGGCGGGATTCTGGCAGATACTCGTGACGGCCATATTACCAAAGAAATCATTTACCAATGTCCAGTTGGCTGGGGCGGTGGAAATATCTGTTGTTTTCCAAATACCACCGTTGACGCCGCCTACCCAAACGGTGTTACCTGTGGCATCGGCCAGGTCAACTAATACTGCTCTTACACGACCGGCTGTAACACCGGAGTTAGCTCTTGTATTTCCGTTGGATGGTCCAACCACATCGCTGTTGGGGCCACGTTCTGTCCAGTTGCCATAGCCGGAAATCGCCAGGGGTGCATTAATTTTTGACTGCCGTGTGTAATCCAAAGCGGCCATCAGTCTTTCCCTTGGTACCCGTCCTAATGCAGGGTCAATGGTGCGTTCATACTCCATGCGGGCAATCATCTCCGGGCCATCGTATTTCTCATTCTCTTCAGATGATTCGGAAACGTTGTTCTCTGCAGTGTTGTTTTTACAGGCTGGCAGGCTGATAAGCAGCAGGCATACAGCGAATGCGCCAAGGAGGCGCATAGCTCCGGTAGTTCGATTCATGTAGAAAGCGTTTAGGTTTTCCCGAAATTACTTCACTCTGTACGTAATTTCCCTATTCATGTTACCCACGTAGGTGGAAAACTCTTTTGCAGCGTAGATCTGCGAGGGGAAGTACGGGAAGAGGCCAGAAAACTGCCTGACCATTTACATGGAAGTGGGACGTTTGGCAACTGCCTGGTAGCGGGCTTTGATGACATCCTGTACATTCACCCCGCTTATTTTACTTTCCAGCCAGGAAATAACATCGAGGTAAACAAATGCACGGCTCTCCAGTGGGTTGCCTTCATATTGCCTTAACTTAATAAGCAGCTTCTCAAATTCCGGCTTCAGGGCATGTGCACCCACCCGGAAGGAGCGCCGGAGAAAAGTAAACATCTCTTCCTCCACGCGGCTCAGGTTTTCCATTTTGGCCATATAGCGGTATACTGATTTGATCAGGTACTCCAACAGGTCGAAATTGCCCAGTTCATAATGAGCAATCAGGTGCAGCAGCCTTGCATAGCATTGAAGATCGGTGCGCAGGTCGCCTTTTTGATTGATGATACGATTGAGGTAATCAATGGCTTTCTCATTATTGCCACTGCCAAAATACAGGCAGGCAATTTTATAATAAAAAACAAGCACCCGGTGTGTGTCAAGATAAAGACCGTATTGCTTCAGCATGTCTTCCAGGAAGGGAACAAGCCGGAGGCCCTTGGTAAATGTGCCGCGGAGAAAATACAGGTTTATACGGGATGTATATAAATATTGGTAAGCCAATATGCGGTTGTTCTCATTTTCCTGCAAAAACTTCTGGCGGGTAAAATGCTCGAATGAACGGATACTGGCTGCCAGGCGGGGTTCGTTCAGCAGGTTGAACTGTGCACCCATCAGGTTGTGCATACCTTTTATATAGCTGGCTGTTTCCACTTTTAACAGTGCCGGGTATTCTTCAAACAGGTTCACCCATTTTTGCGAATAGCGGTAGTATTGTAAGAAATCCTGCCGGATAAATGCATACCACACAAAACACTGGTAAGAATACAGCCGCTCATAAAAACCTTTCGCCTCCCGTGCCTGCGGCGGAAACTGTTTTTCGAAAAACTGTTTAATTCCTTCCAGGTCGTTTTTATTACGGGCATGCCCGTTTTGAATATACCAACTGTACAATTGCAACGCCAGATTTGAAAGCTGGTTTACCAATGCAAGCTGTGCATTTATTGTATCGGCTTCCGCGGTCAGTTTATCAGCCCTGTTCTGCATGCTGCGGGTGATGAAGAGGGTTTCGATCTTCTTTTCAAAGAATAACGCCTGCTGCAGGTAAGTCAACTGCTGGAACGTTCTTGCGGTTTCTTTGAGTTTATCAAGAATCTTCAGACTTTGGAGATAAAGGCCTTTATTAAAAAGGATGCGGGCATGATCCATCTGTTCGTGCAAATAGATATCAATGTTATCTTCTTCACGTATCAACCGCAGGCTTGACAGCACCAGTTTGTACAAATGTGCTTTTATATTCGACAATTGCTGCTTGCGGATGCCGCTGGCTTTTCTTAATAACAACCGTTCGTCATACTCATTCATTTTATCCAGCGCATCAAATAGTTGAATCACCTTCAGGTCGTCGGTACCGGTATTTCGTTTGGCATAAAGCTTAAAGTTGCGCTTCTCACTCTTTGTAAGCGATTTTACCAGTTGAAAGAGGGCATCTGTTGAGCGGTTGGACATCGTAATGAAAAAATTTAAAATCCTTACCAGGCAAGGCTTTCAGCGGACAAACAATGAGTTAAGCGGTGTAAAATATCCTCCAAAATGATTTCCTGCCACCACCCTGTAAAGGTAATTTAGTCGTGCAGGTTGTTTATCGAGCAAAATAACAGCAAGCAGTGCAAAAATAAGCAGCCTGCATTTTTATCTCATCTATTTATTATCAAAATATGGCAGAAGGAAAGGTACGCATCTTTGATACCACCCTGCGTGATGGTGAGCAGGTACCGGGCTGCAAACTCAATGCAGCCGAAAAGCTCCGCCTGGCACTCCAACTGGAAGACCTTGGCGTGGATATTATCGAAGCCGGCTTTCCCGTATCCTCACCCGGCGACTTTGACTCGGTGAGCCAGATTGCAAAAGCTGTGAAAAATACAGTGGTATGCGGACTGAGCCGTGCCGTGCAAAAAGATATTGAAGTGGCCGCACAGGCATTGAAGTATGCAGCAAGGCCTAGGATACATACCGGTATCGGCACCTCAGACCTGCACATCAAAGCCAAATTCAACTCTACCCGTGAAGAGATACTGGAAAGGGCCATTCAATGTGTGAAGTGGGCCCGTCACTTTACCGATGATGTGGAGTTTTATGCAGAAGATGCCGGCAGAACAGACAACGAATACCTGGCACGGGTGATTGAAGCGGTAATAAAGGCCGGCGCCACCACCGTTAACATTCCTGATACCACCGGCTATTGCCTTCCTTATCAATATGGAGAGAAGATCGCTTACCTGGTAAATAATGTGCCGAATATTGACAAGGCAGTTATTTCCTGTCATTGTCATAATGATCTCGGACTGGCCACTGCTAATTCCATTGCCGGTGTGATAGCAGGTGCAAGACAAATAGAATGCACCATCAACGGGCTGGGTGAAAGGGCTGGTAATACATCACTGGAAGAAGTGGCCATGATCATCAAACAACACAAACATCTTGGACTGTATACTGACATCCGGTCGGAGAAACTGAACCCGCTGAGCCGACTCGTTTCCGAAACCATGCGGATGCCTGTACAGCCAAATAAAGCGATCGTGGGCAGCAACGCCTTTTCACATTCATCCGGCATACACCAGGATGGTTTTTTGAAAAATGCACAGACCTACGAGATCATCAGCCCGGAAGAAGTGGGTGCTGATAATTCAAAGATCGTACTCACCGCCCGCAG
>JAEUVM010000109.1 GCA_016787125.1 Chitinophagaceae bacterium
TCCGAATCCGGAGCTAAAACATCCGAAATCCTATGTTTCCGCTCAATCGCCGGATGTTTGGGATAATTCTTCGGATGTTTTACCTCCAAAGCCGGATCTCTGATAATCGGCTCTTGTATCTCCGGGAGAGAAATTTCTCTCTTTTACATACAATACAGGTATCAAAAAGATACAAGCATTGTCTCTTTGAGAGAGAAATTTCTCCCTTTTTGATACAATACAAGTATCTAAAAGATACAAGCATTGTCTCTTCGAGATAGAAATTTCTCTCTTTTTGATACAACACAAGTATCAAAAAGATACAAGCATTGTCTCCCCGACATAAAAAATCCGGTATTTTATATACAAATCAGTCTCCCCGCCCCCGGTGCATTGAAGGCGGGGCCTGTTTCACCGGTAAAGGGGGCAATACATTGGTGGCCGGGTGCGGTGCACCGGAGACGGGATGCAGTACACCGCACAGGCCGGCTGCGCCACTGGAAATAAAAAAAGGCCGGCACTTTATGTACCGGCCTGTTAATCAGTTGTCTGGTGTCGGGTGTCTGTTGTCAGGTGTCGGGAAACAACACGCCAGTTACAGACGGGATGCGTCCCGTCTCTGCGGAATTACTTCGTAACCAACACCTTGATCGTCTTCATCACCCCATCTATCATCACCTGTACGGCAATGATATCTCCGGTGGCACCAGCAAAGCCTGAAATATCCATGTTGAAGCGGTGTGTGCCGGCAGCCAGTGTTGTTTCCGGCTGCATCACTCTGGTTTGTCTTGTTTGTCCGGATACAGCCTGCACACTGATCCTCGCACTGCGGGTGGTGGTCAGTTGTACCGTCAGCCTGTCTTTTACCGGGTTGGGCGATACCACCACGTTTACGGTTTCACTTACGGGAATCACCGGCGCTTCCTCTTCCAGTTGCTGCAATATCTTTTCTACATACAATACACCATTGTCGTGGTCGCCATGAATTTTATAGCGTCCGCTGGCATCATTCGGGTTGCGGGCCCTTTCTGTTTTCACCTCATCCAGCAGTTTGGCATATTTCGCATTGGTAAGCGTCCACATCAGTTCGCCGATCAGGTGATCGTTTTCATTTACAAATTTGTCAAACACCAGCAGCATCACTGCATGGGGATTCTTTTTGGCAAAAGCAGCCATTGCTTCATGCTGCACATTTTTACAATACATGGCCGGATCGCTGTAAATGGCGTTGGCAGTCCATGTTTGCTTCCATGATTCATACAGCTTGTTGAATTCAGCAGCCACAGAAGCGTCGCCTTTGCGCAGCATTGATTTCAGCTTGTCGGAGGTATTTTCTGTCAGTCTTGCTTTTTCAAATACGGCCACGCCGGCTTTTACCGCATCAGCATCTGTTTCGAAGGAAAGACCTGCATCCACACCACGGCCATAGCCTCCTGTGTGTATGTAATAATTTACCACGGCACCATAGCCGGTGTTCAGGTTGGTCAGTGCATTCCGCGGGTGGAAAGTGCGGGGCGTACCGCCGGGCTTGCTTTCCCAATCATATCCATGCGGATGGTTGTTGCCCGGCTTTCTTACAGAGCCGTGGGTGTAATGTCCGTTGAGCGCCCAGAGATCCACCACGGCATTGTTTACCGTAGCGCCGGTGCGGGTATAGGTCCAGGCACCGGGATAGCGAACCGGCGAATTGCCATAGAAATTATCAAAGCATGTTACGTTCATATCATTACCCGGACAGTTATAGGTTGAATAAGCACTGGGAGGCCATATCCAGCTCGAGGTAACACCGCCACTCCAGGAGATACAGTTGTAGTATCCGGTATTAGAGGCCAGGATGGCATCATCACTCTTCAGCAAGGGAAACTCGGGGTAGTTAGTATTATGTACAGGACTGTTGCCATTACCAAGATATACATCACTGCTGCCGGTGGTATAGGGCCCGTATGCACATACAAAACCATAGGCCACACTGTCGGTGCCAAAATCTTTTTTAATGCGGGAGGCATAGCCCCAGCTCCAGTCGCCGCCACCGCCTGAATAATCATCGTTGTAGCCACGTACACTGCTGGCAAAATATTTTGTGGCGATCATACGGGTATCACCACCGGTAAGACGGCAGGTGAAGAAGTTAAGCGCACCGCCTTTGCTGGCCGACATCGTATAGGTGCGTCCGCCCACTATTGCATCATTCACCAATACAGAACCATTGTATATAATGTCAGTAACACCACTGCCCGTAGTATATGGGCGCAGCGTGATGGCATAGTAACCGGCGAGGCCCACATACAGGTTCAGGGCTGATTCACCACCGGGACCACCGTTTACATTCGACCATGAATAGGTATAGTTAGATGGATTGAAAATGGTCAGCGACCTGTTCACCGTTGAATTGATCGTGGAAAAATTATGATAACCCACGTTCAGGTATATCCATGACCAATGGGAGTAATTAAAAGTGGTATCAATGGCATGATCATACATACCCTGCGGGTTGGGCAGCACTTTATTGGTCAGGTCGCCGGCTTCTGCCACCGTGGGGAAAGATTGCCTGGCCTGGCTGTTATGATATTCCACCTGGGATAAGAATTGTGCAGCCTGCACCGGTACTTCCCTGCCTGCGGAAGTGCTTATGGCAAATTCTTCGATCATCGGCACCATTTCACCATTTGCCACAAAACTGATGGTATGCTTGCCGGGCTGTAAAGCTACCGGTGTGGAAACATTTGCATACTGCCAGCCGGCGGTGCTGCTGTACATCATGGTGTGATACATATTGTCCACATTCACCTTTACTTTTTCTCCCTCGCGAAGATTGCTCAGGGTATAGATGTAGTAGTTGTTGTACTTGGGCACATCTATGGTAAAGTGTTTGACGGAAGTGCCGGATGAGTATTCTCCATACGTGTACAGAAGATACACTTCACCAGCCTTGGTGCCTGACTTGTAGTTTTTAGTTGCTGTCTGGTACTGTGCCTGCATGGCCACTGCTGCCAGGAGGGCGAACAGTGAAAAGAGAATTCTTCTCATTTGAAGGAGTTTAATGGTTATTGGTTTGAAAGGGGCTCCCCTTTGTGAGCACAAAGATTGCACTATTCAGCATAGGAGCCTATACCACAAACTGGTGATATTTGGTTAGTTTGGGTGATTGTCACCCTGTTTGCAGCGGGAAAAGAGATCGTTTTTTCTTAAATACCTGTGATACCGCCGCTTGCAGACGGGATTTTTTTTCTTTTTTTTCAAAAATTGGATTCATCTCCTGCCGCAAAACCCTGCAGGTCCTTACCGTATCAGGGTGATGATGCCTTTGAGCATTTTTTCGTTTTGGGGAAATTGAACCAGGTATACATAAGTACCGGAAGGCTGCGGTTGTCCATCCAGTTTTCCATCCCAGTCGGGTGTGCCGGTTGTTTTATATACCACCTGTCCGTAACGGTTGAATACGGTGATGGAGGCGCCGGTGGCTGCATCAAGAAATGGAATTCTCCAGCGATCATTCTTTCCGTCGTTGTTGGGCGTAAATGCAGTGGGTACAAAAATGCCGGCCACCACTTTTACCCGTACATAATCTTCATTGATACAGCCAAAGGCAGAAGTGGCTGTCAGTTTATATACCTTATCCGAAGCCGGTGTGGCTGCCGGCTGCAGCAGGGTGTTGTCATCCAGTCCGTCGGGTGGCTGCCAGTCGTACACAGGTGTGTCGCCCGTCACCACACCCAGTAAAGTGGTGCTGCTTCCGCTGATCAGTATCCTGTCGGGACCGGCCTCCACTATGGGTTTATCATGCACAGTAATGGTAAGTGTATTGGATGAAATGCGGCAGCCCTGTATGCCCGCATTACCGGCTTCTGCCACGGCAAGGCGGTATAAATAATTACCGGCAGTGGTGGGTTGGCGTACATGGGTAAGGCTGTTGGCGCCGGCGATATCGGTCCATGTTTGTCCGTCGTTGGTACTTACCTGCCATTGAAATACAGGTGAAGTGTACCCGGCTGATACAGCGCCATCGAAGGTAAAGTCGGATTGTTCGTTTACGCAAAGGTCCACCTTATCGCTGCTGCCGCGTATCTCGGAGGTGATCTCAGGACCGCAGGGCCGGAAGGTAATATCATCCAGCGCCAGGTCATTACCTATACCGCCCGGTGCATTATTGGTGATACGTAATACGATGGATTGTGTGGCGGCCCCGGTGGTGAAGAAGAAACCATACTGGTTCCACTGCGGGGCAGCAGTGGAAGGAATGCCGCCGGTATTGAACTGGTTGAGCAAAACGCCATCGGTGGTTTCCACTTTGAAAGTAAGATCGGGCAGGATGCCTGCGGGCTTCATTACATTCATTACCCAGGCAGCAAATTCATAGGTGGTACTCGGGCAAAGATTGGAAACTGTAGCCACAAAAAAATCGCCGGGTGTGTAGGAGGCATTCACCAGCATATAAGCACTGCCGCCGCCGGTATGATCGGCCGGTACCGTATGCCAGGTGCCGCCAAAACAATTGGTGGAGGTATTGGTGATGGTGTAAAAACCATCATTCGGGCAGGTGCCGGAAGTATAGGTATAAGCAGAGGGAGGCGTGAAGTTGAAATCCGGATTACCGGGAGTGCCGAACGTGATATTGACCACGGGATCACCAAGGCTGCCGGTACACAACTGCGATCTGCCCGGCAGTATCGCTGCGATCACAGCAATGAACAATAAAACAATACGACAAACAAAATCTTTCACCGGCAATATTCAGGATGTTAGTAACGGGGTTTAAAAATACTCCAATATTTTTTAACACCCGGGTTTATGTAACAAACCTATCCCGCCTCATCAACCCGGATGATAAGATCTGTTTAACCCCAAAACAATTATATGTGTAAAAAACAAAACAGGTTCCCTTTATGGACCATTCTCCTCTTTATTCTTTGTATCAGTTGTACCTCACACGGCCAGGGCCTGCCCCGCACCTGGACAGATGATATGGTACTGAAAGCCTCTTATGGTGGCGGGATGCTTGACTACTCCGCCAAACTGGAGATAAAAAAGACGGGGAGCTTTCTCGAAACAAGGCGGGAAGGCAAGCCAAAGCGAATGGAACTCCATTTTACACAAGCACAGCTTGACAGCCTGCTGACGGTACTCCGTGAAAATAAATTTGACCAGATCGAAACCCGGCCGACGATGATCTATGATAAAGGCACCACCAGCTACCTGCTTACATGGGACAAAGGGAGTGCCGGCATATCAGACGGGGCTACTATGGCGGTGGAAGAAAAATGGAGAAACCAGTTCTATGCGATCAGGGCTTTCATTTACAGCATGTCAGGGTTTAACTGATACAGGCTGACAGAATTCAGCCGCCGGAATGACCTTGCACAAGGGCCTTTTTTTGTTATTCATTATCTTTAAAATAAAAAATGGCAAGGTCGCATCATCGCAAAAAACACAAGCAGCACCTGCAGCATTTCAGGCATTCGCAGGATTCATCTGCCCTCACCCCTGCCGCCTCCCGCAGCCGTGCCGCCGTTCTCTTTGGTATACTTGGTGCTATTGTGGGACTTTCCGTTGCCTACTTCGCCACCGGCGGGGAATGGATATGGCTGCTGGCCGGAGCCGTGGCCGGCGGAGCTGCCGGATATTTGATTGGCCGTGTGGCAGACAGGGCCAGGTGAACACTTGTTCATACGGGAAAAAAAATCAATAAGATAACAGGTACGAATCGCCTGCACAGGCATTCTTTACATTATCTTTGAAAAAATATCAGCAATGAAACTTTTTGTAGCCGGACTCCCCTATGATATGGATGATGCAGAACTGGAAGAATTTTTTGAAAAGTTCGGAACTGTTGCCTCCGTCAAAGTTGCCATGGACCGTGAAACCGGCAAAAGCAAGGGCTTTGCTTTTGTGGAAATGCCCAATGCAGATGAAGCAAAAGAAGCAATTGAAGGCCTCAACGATCTGTCGATAGGCAGAAAAACACTGGTGGTAAAAGCTGCTGAAGAGAAACCTGGTGGCGGCGGTGGTTATGGTGGTGGTGGTCAAAACCGCGGAGGATACCGCGGTGGCAGTGGCGGCGGATATGGAGGTAATAGCGGCGGCGGATACAATAAATTCAATAACAGGGACAGAGACCGCAGACGTTTCTGATCTATTCGTGAAAAATAAAAGCAAACTGGCCGTCTCATTTGAGCGGCCAGTTTGCTTAGTGATAAGTTGTGAGTTGCGAGTTTTGAGTTGCGAGTTGCGAGTATCGAACTATGAACCATAAGCTATGAACCACGAACAACACAGCGAGCAACAATCTGTAAACGACCTACTCGTAACTCATAACTCATAACTCACAACTTCTTATCACGCTGCTTCAAACTTCACCAACACACCACCGGCCGTAAACGTAGCTTCATACTTCACCGCACCTCTCATCAGGTGAGCTTTCCAGGTGCCGTCATTGCGCAGCTTCCACTCATACACCACATCAGTTGGGAAACGGGCCCTGAACGCCTCCAGCACCACCGCAGGAACGGCAGCATCGAGGCAAATGATGGAATGAGAGCTTTGATGACCACTATCGTCAAAACCGGCTGAGTGCCGCTGGCTGTTTTGATTAAACTGGCTGGTAAAAGAAGAGCTGCTGCTGCGCTGCCATTCTATTTCTGAGGCACCCGGAAAATTGGTGGCCAATGCTGTACGGGCTGCCTGCGGAACGGCTGAAGCAGCCACCACCTGGCTGGAGCCGCCTCCGCCATTATCATCAATGGCATTTTTAGAACAGGAGGTAAACAGTACCAGGCCAAGCGTTGCTGCAAGAAACATGTTTTTCATGGTGATATTTTTTTGAATAATTGATTTACTATAATAGGTAACAGCAGGCGGCTGAATTGTAACCACAGTGCTGTAATTATTTTTAATAAACAGTTTACGTCATGCATTTAGTAAGTTTGGCAAACAACAGCCCGGTTATGAAAAAGATACTCTTCCTGCTCCTCGCCTTCCGGTTCTTTACAGCCCATGCAGGTAATAAAGACAGCACCGTCTATTATGATCTGCCAGACAGTGTAAAGGCCATCTCTTTTTATACCGGTATAAAAGTGCAGCAGGCAAACGGGAAAGGCTTTTTCACCACAGGTATTCAAACACAAAGTGTCGGCTTGTACCTGCAGAGCCGGAAAGGAAAAGGGAATATACAATTCACCTTCCCGCCTTACGCTGCAGTGGTGGCCCGTGGCAGCAATGTGAGTGTATGGACAAAAGGAACTATAGATTTCCGATACGACTGGAAGCCCGGCGAAACCTATAAACTGATGATCGCAATGGCGGGAGATTCGGCCGGCAATTTTTCCCTTTATTCAGGCTATGTATGGCTGCCTGAACAACAGAAATGGAAACTGCTGGGCACCTGCAAAATAACCGGCCAATGGAAAACAATGGAAAACCTGTCGGCCTTCACCAGCAAGTCAACGAAAAACACGGCTCTTGTACAACGAAGCGAAGTATGGTGCCAGCGAAACAACGGCTCCTGGAAAATGATAGAAGCCGCGGATAACAAACCTCCTGTGATCAACCTGTTTGGACATGCCGACAGCGTAACACAACAACAGGCAGAAATTGCCCAAATAGAATCAGCCATTGCCGCAGGCACCAATACTGCTAAAAACGTAAGCGAAGGAGTCTATTATGAAATGATCAAAGAAGGAACCGGCAGCCCGGTAACGGTAAATGATACCGTGACGATCCATTATAAAGGATACCTGTTTGCCGACGGTGTTGTATTTGATCAAACCAAAGAGAAACCCGCCACCTTTCCGCTGAAAAGACTGATACGCGGCTGGCAGATCGGTGTACCGCTGTGCCGTGTGGGCGGTAAGATCAAACTGGTGATCCCCTCTGCCCTCGCCTATGCAGCCCGCACCCGTGCGGCAAAGATCCCGCCCAACAGTATCCTCGTGTTTGAAATAGAAGTGCTGGATACCAAACCGGGAAAATGATAATTCATCTGTATGTTCCGCCGCTTTTTCTGAACTTTACGCCAGCATTAAAAACATCAACCTATGTCATTGTTTAAAACCTTCACCACTGCATTCCTGGCAGCCACTGTACTCATTTCCTGCGGAAGCAGCGATAAAAAAAAGGAGGCTGAAATGAAAGAACCCAAATTGAAAGAAGAAAACTTTACGTATTCAGCCGCCGGACTCGACAGCGTAAAGCTGGATGGCTATGTGGTGTACGATGAAAATATAGAAGGCAAACGCCCCGCCGTGCTGGTGGTGCATGAATGGTGGGGATTGAATGACTATGCTAAAATGCGGGCAAGGGAACTCGCCAAGCTTGGCTATATCGCCATGGCGCTGGATATGTATGGCAACGGGCAGCGGGGAGACAATCCCGAAGCGGCCGGTAAACTCGCCACCCCCTTCTACCAGGACCCGGCCAAGGCCAAACCATTGTTTGAAGCCGCACTGAATAAACTGAAAGGATATGCCCAGGCAGACGGCGAAAAAGTGGCAGCGATCGGCTATTGCTTCGGTGGTGCACAGGTGGTCAACATGGCTAAAATGGGGGCCGACCTTAAAGGCGTGGTCAGCTTTCACGGCAACCTGATGGTGATGCCGGCTGATAAGGATAAACTGAAAGCACAGATATTAGTATGCCACGGTGCAGACGACAACTTTGTTCCCAACGAAGAGGTGGACAAGTTCAAAAAAGAAATGGACTCCATCGGTGCGAAATACACCTTTAAGTCCTACCCCGGAGCGGTGCATGCCTTCACCAATCCTAATGCTACAGAACTGGGTGAAAAGTTCAAGATCAACGTGAAATACAACCCGGCAGCTGATACAGCCTCCTGGAACGATATGAAGGAATTCTTCAATACCATATTCAAATAAGAGATTGTTTTCGTCAACAGCTTAAAGCCGGGTCAATCGATCCGGCTTTTTTGTACAGTTCTCATTTTCAGTGTACTGGTAATGATGACGGATATTATTTATTTAAATATTAAGGGCCTTTTCTCCCAGTATTATTACTGAAAACGGTCAGCAACGCCGTATAAATCCCTTAGAAAAAATACGGTGAAAAGCTATGCCGTACAGAATTCTGTGTCTATTTTGTCCTCCCTTTCGGACTAAATCGGACACCTTTGAAACACTTCCTTCCTGTATTTCTGATAGCCATGCTTATCCTGGCTTCCTGCGCAAAAGATCGTACAGACCTCCCCCTGCCATATACCCCCGAACCCTGTATTGCTCAAAATGAGAACCCATCCGGGCGCAGCTACAACAATGATTCGGTGGTGGCCTTCAATTGTACATCA
>JAEUVM010000156.1 GCA_016787125.1 Chitinophagaceae bacterium
AAAAATATGGAAGTAATCACTTTCAGGGCCGATACTTCCCGGACTCGCACTGGCACCAAACCAGCTTTGCGGAATGGAATGTTCCCGGTTATACAACTGCCCCTCACCACTTACCGCCGTACCATTATCCTGCTGGCCGCCACTGGAAACAGGGCCGGGTGTAAAATTGTAGGGATCGGCACCGGTGGGATTATCGCTGTAAATATCCCAGATCACCAGCGGCGAGGTACCGGGGCCAACTTCCCGCGGCTTTACATCAGAAAGAAGGTATTGTGTCCAAAGATCGCCGTAGGTTTTGGGTGTCATGCCGGTGGTGATAATATCCCGTAGGGCTGTTTTGAGCGCCGCACAATTGAGCCCTGCCGCTGCCGCATAATAGCCGGGAGGCTCTGTGGTAAGGCGGTTTGCATGATGTAAGCGAGTTGAATCAGCAGGTTGACTAACCTGGGCCATCAAGGCCAATGGAAGGAAAAAAAGAACGAACACAAATGACAAGCTCCTCATAGGGCGAAAGGTTTTTTGAAGACAGCGCAAAAGTACATATTATATGTATTGATTACCTGATTTCCGTCAGCTGGGTAGCGGGTCAGTTTGAGTTTTGTTTCTTGCCGGTAAGACGGGAATAATTGTTCTCCAGACGTTTATTATTTACCGTCTTAATTCCTTCCTGGCAACTCCATTACCCCTCGCCGCTGTGTCGCAGATGGTGCCGTTTCAGCACCGGAGCATCAACCCTCAACTTCCGGGCGTCAACTTTTGTCTTCCGAAGCTGCGGTTTTATCTTCAGAGCGTCCGGCATGAACCCGGGATGGTCAACTTTGGTCTGCAGAGCATGGACGCTGACCTTCGGAAGGTCAGCTTTTATCTTCCGATGCTGCGATTTGAGGTTCGGGGCATACTGGTTGGTGCCGCTGAGCCTCAAGCCGGACCTTCGGATCACCAAATTTCTTCAACTGAGGCTCTGGCCGCAGCCGACGGACACCAAATTTGATGCCCCCGGGCACCAAACCGGACCTTCCGGACCTCAGGCCGGACGCTCCGAACACCAAACCGCACTCTCTGAAGACCAAATCGCAGCATCCGAAGATAAATGCTGAAGGTCGGAGGAGAAACG
>JAEUVM010000160.1 GCA_016787125.1 Chitinophagaceae bacterium
ATGGCAGGGCAAGGGCGTTGACAGCTACATGATCGTGGAGGGCTGCCGCATTATCCAGCATCTTAAAATAGAAAACGGGGAATACATACTTGGCGAACCGATCTATGATGACTATGAAATGCAATGGATCGGCGAGTTCAATCCCCGCATGATCAATGTGGCCGAAGCACTGGGCACTTACCGCAGCAGGATACTCACCACTTACCGGTATAATTTTGACAGAACGAAGGAGTTTAAGCCGCACCCGATATTGCATTAAGATTTCAGATTTCGGATTTTAGAATTTAGATTTGTCCGAATCTTCTGAGTATTTAATTCGCTTTTTACAAATTACTTTTTGGGGGTCAGGGGTATGGAAAAATTCATCGTTTCAGCAAGAAAATACAGGCCGCAAACCTTCGATACGGTGGTGGGCCAGTCGCACATTACCACCACCCTGAAGAATGCGATCAGGCACCAGCAACTGGCACATGCTTTTCTTTTTTGCGGTCCGAGAGGAGTGGGCAAAACCACCTGCGCCCGTATACTTGCCAAAACGATCAACTGCGAAAACCCCACCAAAGAAGGTGAAGCCTGCGATAAATGCCAGAGCTGCACATCCTTCAACGATGGTGCCTCCATGAACTACTTTGAACTGGATGCCGCATCGAACAACTCGGTGGATAATATCCGCGACCTGGTGGACCAGGTGCGCTTTGTACCGCAAACAGGTAAATACAAAGTATATGTGATAGATGAGGTGCACATGCTCAGTTCATCCGCCTTCAATGCCTTTTTGAAAACGCTGGAAGAGCCCCCCTCCTATGCCATCTTTATCCTGGCCACGACAGAGAAACATAAGATACTGCCCACCATTCTGAGCCGCTGCCAGATATTCGACTTCAAACGGATCACCACCAACGACACGGTAGAACACCTGGAAGAAATATGTGAAAAAGAAGAGATCAAAGCTGAAAAGGCCGCCCTGCAGGTAATTGCCCAAAAAAGCGAAGGCTGTATGCGTGATGCCCTCAGCATTCTGGATAAGATCGTAAGCTTTACCAATGGCGAACTGAACTACACCAATACATTAGAACACCTGAACATACTGGATGCCGACTGCTACTTCCGCCTGCTGGAATGTATGCAGGAACAGGACCTGTCGGGCGCCATGCTGCAGTATGATGATATCAACCGTAAAGGTTTTGAAGGTGATATGGTACTGAATGGCTTTGCCGAATTTCTGCGCAACCTGCTGGTGTGTAAGGATGAAAAAGCGGCCGTGCTGCTGGAAGTGGTGGAAAGCTTTAAAGACAAGTACCTGGCAACGGCCAAAAAAGTATCTGCCGGTCTGCTGATCAGCGCACTGAACATACTGAACGAAGCCGAGATAAGCTACAAGGCGGCACGTAATAAACGCCTGCATACTGAAATGGCACTGATAAAACTTTGCTACCTGCAGCAGGCAATAACTATTACTTCAGAAGGTGGCGGTGTGAGTAAAAAAAAACTGATTGATTCGCCACAAGCGTTCCGGGTAAGGCCGATCAGGCCATTTGGGAAAGAAAAAACAGAAACAGCAGGTCGAAAGCAGGAACAAACAACTCAACAACCTGCAACCGGCGCAAAGCTGATCATAGAGACTGAACCCAAAGTTCAGCCAGCAACAGCCACATCACAGCAGACAACAGAACCCGTGCAAAAGCCTGCATCTTCTAAGCTGTCTGCATTAGATAAGATCCGAAAACAATACCAGGGCAACGGCGGGACCGGAAATGACATAGTAAACCAGCCCCTGGAATACGACTCTCTCAAAAAAGCATGGGATGAGTATGTGGTACAGTTGAAACAATCACGCAACCCCGCAGCACAGAGTTTTGAAATGGCTGCCCTGCGGATAGCAGATGAGAATAGTTTTGAAGCGGTGACAGCTAACAATATTGAACAAAAGTTCATAGAGCAGGACCGCAACAAGTTATTTGCCTTTTTACAGGCACAACTGAACAACCGGCAGTTACAATTCACAGTGATCATTGAAGAAAAAGCCAGCGACAGGCCCACGGTGGAAATACCCCTCACCTCTAAAGAGCAATTTCAGAAAATGGTTGAGCAGTACCCGTTGGTAAAAGAACTGAAAGACAGGCTTGGGCTTGACCTGGATTATTAGCAGCCTGTTGCTCCCCATCGCTATAGAAATCAGGAAACAGGCCTTTCCCCGCTGTTATACAAACCATCCCGATTGCTGTTTTTACCTTAATTTCGGCCAAAATTAAAAGGTACATGGCCGAAGTGATACTGATGCCCCGCCTGAGCGACACGATGACCGAAGGCGTGATTGCTGCCTGGCATAAAAAAGTGGGCGATACGGTAAAAAAAGGAGAACTCCTGGCTGAGATCGAAACAGATAAAGCCACCATGGAGCTGGAAAGCTATAAGGACGGAGTGCTGCTGCACACCGGTGGTGAAAAAGGATCCAAAATACAGGTGGATTCATTACTTGCCATCATAGGAGCAAAGGGAGAAGATATTTCCTCACTTACAGGTGGTGGCGGAGCAGCTAAGCCTGCTAAAAAAGAAGCAGCGAAACCTGCTGCCGCAGAGGCACCTGCAAAGCCTGCTGCCGCACCAGCAATTGATATTTCCAAAATGGATGAAGTGGTGCTGATGCCACGCCTCAGCGATACCATGGAAGCCGGCGTGATAGCTTCCTGGAATAAGAATGTGGGTGATACTGTAAAGAAAGGCGATGTGCTGGCTGAGATAGAAACAGATAAGGCCACGATGGAACTGGAAAGCTATAAGAACGGGACCCTGTTACACATAGGAGCGCAGAAAGGAGAAAAGATTCCGGTAAACGGATTGCTTTGCATAATTGGCGAAAAAGGAAAAGTGGATGTGGATGCAATTGTTGCAGCTATTGCAGGGGGTGCTGCCACAGCACCGGCCAAAACACAGACTGAAACGACTGCTGCCCCTGTTGCCGAAACAGCAACTGCTGCTGTAGCTTCCACCGAAAACGGAAGAGTGAAAGCATCACCGCTGGCTAAAAAGCTGGCTGCTGAAAAGGGAATTGATATCAAAACGATCAGCGGTTCAGGTGATGGTGGCCGCATTATCAAAGCTGATATTGATAATTACAAAACAACAGCACCTGCTGCGGATAAACCGGTCGCAGAAGTGAAGGCCGCCCCTGCCCCTGCAAGTGTTCCGGCATTTGCCGCAGGGGAAGAAGGCTATACCGACATTCCCAATTCGCAAATGCGGAATGTGATAGCAAAACGGTTGGGCGAAAGCAAGTTCTCTGCCCCCCACTTCTATCTTACCATGGAGATCAACATGGATAATGCCATGACGGCAAGGGCACAACTGAACGAGGTAAGTCCTGCCAAGATCAGCTTCAATGATATGGTGGTGAAAGCTGCCGCTCTGGCCCTTCGTCAGCACCCGGCCGTGAATGCCAGTTGGATGGGTGATAAGATCCGTCGCTACAGTCACATTCATATCGGGATAGCCGTAGCCATTGAAGATGGGCTCATTGTACCAGTGGTACGGTTTGCCGATCAGAAAACATTGCCGCAGATAGCAGCCGAAAGCAAAGAACTGGCCGGCAAAGCAAAGAATAAGAAACTGCAGCCTAACGAATTTACCGGCAACACATTCACCATTTCTAACCTGGGTATGATGGATATTGATGAGTTTACAGCCATCATCAATCCGCCGGATAGCTGCATACTCGCAGTAGGCCGTATTAAGGAAGTAGTGGTGAGAAAAGGTGAAGGCTTTGGCGTAAGTAATGTGATGAAAGTAACGCTTAGCTGCGATCACCGCAGTGTGGATGGTGCATTGGGGGCAGCTTTCCTGCAAACCATGAAGCGCTACCTGGAAACACCGGTCACCATGCTGCTGTAAGGCATAAATACGTAACTGTTAATAGTAAAGCTACCCTTCCGGGTGGCTTTTTTGTTTGGCATATGCACCATGGCAGGTTTATTGCAGCCCGTACTATTCGATTAGAGAAAATGGGTATTTCTCCTTAAACCGGGAAAAAAGCAGTGCAGGTCAGTAAATATTCTTTTACCAGCTATTAATTTTCAAAAAAAGCGCCCCAATGGATGAAAAACCACTTATGTCATGGTCCGTACTGTTCGGTGTCACTGCCTGTTCCTGTATAGCTTTCAGCACTCTTATAAAATTGATGGATGGAGAACACTCTCCACTCTTCCTTAAGACCGGCCTGGTGGCAGGTGCCTGCTGGATACTGAACCGGCTGGTGGTATTGCTCAAAAAAATCCCGGCCAATAAAGGCCAGCACTCCTGACAAAATATTATTTTCAATAAATTTTGAAAATTCGGAATTGGCTCTGTAGTTTTGTGCTATGAAACTAACAGAAGCCAGGCAGCAATTCATCAGCAGCTGGGGCGCCTTTGGCACCCATTGGGGAATTAACCGCACCATGGCGCAGATACATGCCTTGCTGCTTGTAAGTCCTGATCCCCTCACACAGGACGATATCATGCACGAACTGAATATCAGCCGGGGCAATACCAACATGAATATCCGGGAACTCATCAACTGGGGCCTTGTGGAAAGAGTATTGCTTACCGGTGAAAGAAAAGAATACTTCTCTGCCGAGAAAGACATCTGGAAAGTGGTGAAGCAGATCGTAAAAGAACGTAAGAAAAGGGAACTGGAGCCTATGTTGCAGTTGCTGGATAAACTGGAAGCAGTGGAAGGCGATAAAAAAGATAAGCAGGTAAAAGCATTTGTAGATACTGTGAGCGGTATAAAAAAGCTGGGTAAGCAGGCGGACAAAACACTTGACACAATGATCAGGGCAGAAGAAAGCTGGTTTGTCGGGGCCCTGATGAAACTCTTCAAATAAGAAAATGAAAACGTTCAAGTCAATAGAACTGTTTCTTCAATTGGGTTTGCTGTTGCTGGCAGTCGTTACATCCGTTACCGGTGGTGACAGTTCAGTTGGGCCGATGCCATTTATTCTGGCAATCGGCCTGGTGCAGATCATCAGCATGATGGTAAATATGGCAGCAGGAAAACAATGGTGGAGGAAGGATGGCTGGCGAAAAATTCATCTTGCCGGAGTGGGACTGGTGGTATTACTTATCATCATTGCCTTTATCCAGGATGCCGGCGGAAGAACCGGTGATAAAGATGATAAATACAGCATGGACGGATTAGGAACACTGATATATACCACCATTCCGGCCGTATTGTTCAGCCTGTTTTATATTGTTATCACCTATGTGGAATGGCGGCGGATGCGCACCGCAACAAAGTAAAATGAGCCGGCGAAATACCGGCTTTTATTAAAGCTATTACTTTCAATTTTTTCTGAAAACACAAACTGTCTTGAAATGAAACTCCTGAAACTCGTTGATCTCATCGGCCAGGTGCTAATGCTGAGCATTGGAATTACGCTCTGGCTGATACCCGGAAATACTCAATCCCTTTTTCCCGCCTATTATCTTGTGGGGAGCTGGCAGTTGCTGAGCCTGTTTCTTCATTACCTGTTGAAGCCGGGCTGGTTAAATCTGAAAGACCGGCGCATCTATGCCAAGACGCTTTTATGGACATTTGTAATTGGCCTGGTATGCACTATGCTGCTTACTGTTTCTGGGGCAGTTCTGCTTTTTTTCCTGGCAATGCTGTTCTTCGTTTCCCCTGCCTATGCAACCTGGTATTTCATCATCGGGCTGACTGAATGGAAGACGATCAAAAACAGGGAACTGATCCATTTAAAACGATAGTTATGAAAAATAATAAGATCATTATTGCCGGAGGTACTGGTTTTATCGGGCAGGAGATGATAAAATACTTTGGCAGGGAAAACACAATCGTCGTACTGACACGGCAGGCAAAAGATACGGCTAACAACCGCAACCATTATGACAGTCTTGCGGGCACTGACCTGAGCAATGTCCGGTTTGTAAAATGGGACGGCAAAACACAAGGCACCTGGTGTGCTGAACTGGAGCAGGCAGACCTTATCATCAATCTTGCAGGAAAAACGGTGAATTGCCGCTACAATGAAAAGAACAGGAACGAGATACTGCAAAGCCGGCTGGATGCAGTAAAAGCCATTGGAACGGCTATACAACAAAGTAAACAAGCACCTGCGCTTTGGATAAATGCCTCTTCAGCCACGATTTATCGCCATGCCACCGACCGGCCCCAGGACGAATACACTGGTGAATTTCATCCGGGATTTTCAGTAAATGTTTGTCAGCAATGGGAAAAAACATTCTTTGAACAACCTGTACCCGGCACCCGCAAGGTGGCCTTACGTATGGCTATCACCTTAGGCGCAGGTGGCGTGCTGATACCCTATTTTAACCTGCTGAAGTTTGGCCTTGGTGGCAAACAAGGCAACGGAAACCAAATGTATAGCTGGGTGCATATAGAAGATACCTGCCGGATGATTGAATGGATAACTTCCTATACCGGACTGGAAGGCGTTTTTAACTGCAGCTCGCCCAACCCGGTGACCAACAAAGTGTTTATGCAAACATTGCGGCGGGCTACAGGCCATAAGTTCGGGTTACCGGCATACACCTGGATGCTGAAAGCAGGCGCAATACTTATTGGCACCGAAACCGAACTTGTATTGAAAAGCCGCTGGGTGGTTCCTACACGTATTTTAGAAACAGGTTTTACTTTTAAATATCCATTGCTCAAAGATGCATTTACAGATATCATCAGCAAGGTGCCGCGTAAACAATACCATCTCTTTTAGAAGATTCCGCTTAGTTTTACGGTATGACTGGAAAGAAGACATTGGTACTTGGCGCTTCCGATAACCCCTCCCGCTACAGTTACCTGGCGGTAAACAGGCTGCGAAGTCTTGGACACCCGGTGGTGGCTATCGGCAGAAAGCCGGTAAGGGTGGCAGATGTAAATGTGGAAACCACACCTGTGCAATATGATGATGTAGACACAGTAACGCTGTACCTTAATCCTGCACACCAGCAGCCTTACTATGATTATATTCTCTCCCTGAAGCCAAAACGTATCATCTTTAACCCCGGTGCAGAGAATGAAGAGCTGGAAGCTAAGGCAAAGGAAAAAGGCATAAAGACCCTGGAAGCCTGTACCCTGGTAATGCTAAGCACAAACCAGTATTAACTGATAATTACATCCGGTAAGCATTAGTAAATAACCAGCCGGCACTATCGAAGTTTTACGAACAACTCCTTGTACTATCCCTTTTTCTTGTTTATTTCTTCATAAATAATTTGGACGGCAGGTAAACTTTTTCAAATCTTGTGTGACCGTCCCCTCTGTAAAACTGCGACCCTGACCAGGTTCGCTTAACAATATCCTGTTGACTTTTAAACAAGTTAAAATGAAAAACATTTCTACCCTGTTGCTATGCACATGCATGAGCTTTTTAAGTCTTTCGTCGTTTTCCCAAAACAATGATGTTCCCCCGGTAAATGAACCGGATTACAACAAACCTAAATTGTTCGCTTCCTATCCGGACCGCATTCCGGTTGACCTGGCAACGATCAGCCAGTTTTTCGCTGCTTCAACAGGTGCTGCCATCGATGTGAACATTGATGCGGGCAGCAGCTTCCGTATCGCAGGCAGTGTGGTATCGGTTGTAAGTAAATATGATAACAGGATCCGCAGTGTGGTGATCCGTTCTTCAAATTTTACCGGTGCCACTTTCTCCATTTCACGCATCCTGCTGGATGATGGCAGCATTAAATATACAGGCCGGCTTATCAGCCGCCAGTATGGTGATGTATATGAGCTGCAAAATATCAGCAATCACTTTGTATTAGTAAAAAGAGCCTATTACGATATCGTAAATGAATAACTGACCCGTTTTTATCCCGTATCCTTTTCATCCTTTATTACCCCTATTGAAAAACGCTAAAATCCGACTTGTTATGAAAAATCTTTTACGTTCCGTACTCACGCTGGCAGTATGCATTGGCCTGCTGTCTGCAAAAGCACAGGTACCGGTACTAAGCAGCAATAATGCCGCCACGCCGGTTATCTTCCTTGATTTTGACGGACACACTGTTGTTGGCACCGGCTGGAATTACGACGGCCCTATCTATTGTGCTCCAGCCGGCTTAAGCAGTACCCAGATGACAATTATCTTTAACCGGGTGGCAGAAGACTACAGGCCTTTTACAGTAAACGTCACCACCGACTCCACAAAATTCCTGGCTGCCCCGCTGAACAGGCGTGTAAGGGTGATCCTAACCACCACCTGGGAATGGTATGGAGCCACAGGCGGTGTTTCGTACCCCGGCACTTTTAATGATGGTGATGATATGCCCTGTTTTGTATTTGCATCGCTGTTTTCCGGCGGCGCTGATATAATAAATCGTCCTAAAAACATTGCCGAAGCCGCTTCGCATGAAGTAGGCCATACACTGGGCCTCTATCACCAGGCACTTTATGATAACAACTGTGTAAGGGTAACCGAATATTATGGTGGCCAGGGCAGTGGTGAGATCGGCTGGGCTCCTATCATGGGTGTTGGCTATTATCAAAACCTGACCGTTTGGCATAATGGACCCAACCCTTACGGTTGCACCAACTACCAGAGCGACCTTTCTATCATCACCAATACCGATGCTTTTTCCACTAACGGGATCAGTTTCCGTACAGATGATCACTCAGGCAGTTTCGCCACACCTACGGTGGCAAATTTTGTAAGCAATATATTTAACGTGAATGGTATCATTGAAAATAATACCGACCAGGACCTGGTTCGCTTTACTGTTCCGGCTAATGGCGGCCGCTTTGTTCTCAATGCCGTACCTTATAATGTAGGGACCGGTAATGCCGGCTCCAACCTCGACCTGCAGATTACCCTTTACAATGATGCACAGGCACAACTGAATGTATACAACCCCGGCACACTGCTGAGTTCCGTTATTGACACAATCCTGAACCCGGGTAATTATTACCTGAAAACAGAAGGCCGTGGCAATATCTATGCGCCAAACTATGCCAGTCTCGGCTCCTATTCACTCCAGGGGCAGCTTACACCCGGCAACCCGCTGCCACTGCGTGTACTGAAACTGAATGGCCAGGTAAATGGCGATAATCACCAGCTGAACTGGATCATTGAAGCCGATGAACAGGTAACACAACTGGTACTGGAAGTATCTACTGATGGCCGCAATTTCAACCCGGTAACACAAACCAGTAATGATGCAAGGGCCTATACTTACCGCCCGGTTGCCGCATCGGCCGCTTTGTACAGAATCAATGTAACATTTGACAACGGCAGGCAGTATTATTCCAACATCGTAACACTGCGGAAAACCGGTGCTGTTCAAAAGCCGCAACTGGTGAATAATATCGTAAGCAATGGTGCAGCCGGCATTACAAGTCCCGGTACATTCGGCTACCAGCTATTTGACCTTAGTGGTAAAACAGTAGCCAAAGGCCAGCTTACCAACGGCTTCAATACGATCAGTACAGGCAACCTCACCAATGGTATGTACCTGATAAGGTTTACCGGTGGTGCCGATCAGTGGACTGAAAAACTTGTATTACAATAAACGTTTTCTCCGTTCTGGCGCTTCTGCACTGAAGCGATAACAGAACATTAATCCGTACCCCTTTTGTATTTAAGAGGTTTTCCTGTAACTTAGGAAAACCTCTTTTTATGTTATGGAGAAAATTTAATGGCGACCCTCTTGAATTACCCATTCTCGACGCTGTGGAAACGGCTATCCGCCGCGAAACTGAAAAAGGATTCCGTTTAAAAGTCTGCATCGGTACCGACTCACAGGTAAAAGGGCAGGAAACAGAGTTTGCCACGGTAATCGTTTTCCTGCGGGAAGGGCATGGCGGTTTCATGTTTATTCATAATGAGAAAACAAGGCAGCAGTTCACCATCAAAGAACGGATGCTGATGGAAGTGGCCAAAAGTATTGAGATCGCTTATGAACTCTGCAACCTGTTTACCCGTTACAATGTTGACATGGAAGTGCATGCTGACATCAACACCAACCCTGGTTTTAAAAGTAATGATGCCCTGAAAGAAGCGATGGGCTACATCCTGGGGATGGGTTTTGCATTCAAGGCAAAACCGGAGGCTTTTGCCAGCAGCAGTTGTGCCAATAAAGTGGTGAACTGAGTTTTCTAAAGTATTGCTTCCTGTTGCGGGGTATTGCCCTGCAAGCGGCTTTATCGCCCCTGTTTTTTCTTCCTTCTCATCAACACGGCCACCAGGAATACCAGCATACCCATCCCTATACCGATGCGAATGAATGCAGCCTTCTTTTGCCTGCGCCTGTTTTCTTTCTGGAGGTTTACAAAATAATCTGCTGATGATTGAATGTTGCGGCGTATCTGTGCCGTGTCGGACAAATACAACTGTTGCTGAAGGCTGTCCCTTTTCCGCTGATAATATTCAATAGCTGAATCACGCCGGCGCATTCTTTCCGCTGAACTGATTTCTTCAGTATCCTGGCTGTATAATGTGAGGGCCTGCAGCAGCCAGAGCATCAGCAATAGCTTTTTCATTCTTGCAATTTTTGCTAAGCTAACCTGCCTGCAAATGAGGCCAATACCATGCGGAGGGTATATTACTCTGTAAAGGACTTAACGGGTTCCTGCTGAGTTTTGAAAGTTGCTTTTGAAGCACCAGGATTTCCAACGTAGTCGTAAACGGCTGAAACACTTGTACCGGAATATTGCTCTTCCATTTTCTTGCTGTCTTCCTGTGCGAGAGAGAAAGTGATGAGTACCAAAACAAATAGTGCCACCACGATATTTTTTTCGGATAAGTATGATCTCATAAGTGGTTCGTAATAGGTTGCAAAGTAAAAAGAATACTTGATAAAAATAATGCCCCTTTCAGGGTATTTTCAGCTAAAGCTTTGTATAGCTGCCGTTTAATCCGGTAATATAGTCCAGAATTTCTTTTCTCCCCTCCCTTTTAACCGCAGAAGTGAGAAAATAGGGAGGCGGCTCCTCCCAGGTTTTGCCCAGCTCATCCAGGAATTCCTTTACATTCCTCACAGTGGCCCCCGGCTTGTTTTTATCCGTTTTGGTAAACACCAGTACGAACGGGGTTTCCCAGCCGCCAAGACTATTAATAAATTCTATATCAATCTTTTGAGGCGAATGCCTGCTGTCGATCAGCACAAACAGACAAACGAGATTTTCCCTTTTCCGGATGTAGGATTCGATCATATTCGACCAGTTATTCCGGGCCTTTTGAGAAACGGTGGCCGCATAACCATACCCTGGAAGATCGGCTATATACCAGCCTTGTCTGCCGCTTTTCACCTCAAAATGATTGATAAGCCTTGTTTTGCCGGGAGTGGCCGAAATTTTTGCCAGGTTTCGCTGACCCGTCAGCAGGTTAATAAGTGACGATTTGCCCACATTACTCCGGCCGATAAAGGCATACTCGGGCCTGTCGGGGGCAGGACATTGCTTATGGGTGGCGCTGCTGATAAGGTAGCTGGCAGAGGTGATTTCCATCGGGGCGAAGATACAGCCTGAAGATCAAGTTGGAATTCGGCGGGCAGTAAAACAGTCAGGTAGTGGGTCTGTTTGAGTTTTGTTTGCCGGGAAGGCGGAAAGGCGGGAAGTTTGGGTCGCCAGGCGTTTCTTATTTTCCGTCTTTCCGCCCTCCCGGCAGTACCCATGCCCTCGCCGCTGTGTCGCCGAAGGTGGCGTTTCAGCCCCGGAGCATCAACCCTCAGCTTCCGGGCGTCAACTTTTGTCTTCGGATGCTGCGGTTTGGTTTTCAGGGCGTCCGGTCTGACCCCTGGAGGGTCAGCCTTGGTCCCCGGAGTATCAACGCTGACCTCCGGGGTATCAACGTTTATCCTCTGAGGTTGCGATTTGGTCCTCGGAGGGTCAGGCTTGATACCCGGGGGGATCAATTTGGTACCCCGAAGGCCCTATTTGGTGCCTGGGACCACCAATTTGGTGCCCGGGGGGATCAAATTGGTGCCCCGAGGACCCTATTTGGTGGTCCCAGGCACCAAGGAGGTGGTCCCGACCCTCAAACCGCAACCTCAGAGGATAAACGCTGAGGGTCGGAGGGTCAGGCTTGCCCCAAAAACAAAAAAAAACCAGCCGGGCCCCTCCTGCCCTGCACCGGAGTTGTAAAACCCATCGCTATTCTCTTGCTTATTGGGAACCAACACCAAACTGATACACTACAAACGGTCAATCTGTGACAGTAATCTTTTATTATTCAAGTACCTTTGCCCAATGGCGACCCCCTTACCGCACGACACCATCACTCCCTTCAAAGATTCAGGCAAAACCAAGAAACAGCAGGTAGCTGATATGTTTGATAAAATTGCCGGGAAGTACGATAAGATGAATCGTTTTTTGTCAGCCAGAACTGATATTGGCTGGCGAAAAAAAGCGATCCGGCTGCTGAAAAAAGACCAGCCACGGCAAATCCTGGATGTAGCCACCGGCACTGCTGACATGGCCCTCATGTGTTATAAAATGCTGGAGCCAGATCATATTACCGGCATTGATATATCAGCGGGCATGCTGGAGCTTGGCAGGAAAAAGGTTGAAAAAGAAGGACTTGTGGATAAGATCACCCTGGTGAAAGGGGATTCAGAAACAATAAATTTTGCAGAAAATACGTTTGATGCCGTAATGGTGGCATTTGGAGTTCGGAACTTTGAAAACCTTGAA
>JAEUVM010000664.1 GCA_016787125.1 Chitinophagaceae bacterium
GGAAGGGTGTGCATCTTTCAGCACATAACCACGGGCGCCGTTCTTCAGCATTTTAATGATGGCTTCCTCATCATCATACATACTCAGGGCCAGCACTTTTGTATCGGGGGCATTGGTTTTGATCCAGGCAGCGGTGGCATAACCATCGAGTACCGGCATATTGATATCGAGCAGTACGAGGTCGGGGCTCCCCTCCCGACTCACTTTCTCAGAGAATTGCTTCCCGTTATCTGCTTCGAAGAGAATGGTATAGCCGGTTTCTTTCAGCATGGAGGCGAGACCGTTGCGGAGGAGAATGTGGTCGTCCACCAGTGCGATGGTCAATTTAGTAGTTGCCATGGTTAATGGTTTGATCGGGTGAATAAGGTAACACAATTTTCACTACGGAGCCTTTGCCGATGGTGCTGCTCATAGAAAAATCAGCGCCGATGAGTTTGGCCCGGTTGTGCATATTGCGGATGCCAAGGCCGAACTGGCTGTTGCCATTTTCATTGAGCGGGGTGAGGTCGAACCCAATGCCATCGTCTGACACGAGCAGTTCCAGCAACTGATTAGAATAAGCTGCATTTACTGTGATACTTTTAGCATTGGCATGCTTGATGATATTATGCAATGCTTCCTGTACAATGCGGAAGAGGATGAGTTCTTTCTGTGCTTCCTGCTGATGGGAAGCGCCGGTAATACGGAAAGTGGTTTTATGCGAGCCGGTGCGACCGATCATATCCAGTTCGGCCGCGATGGCTTTGATAAGGCCCTGGGCAATGATATTATCAGTATTAAAGCTCTTTGACAGATCCCGAAGGTCGGTGATGGCTTTGCTAACCTGGCTGAGGGCATTGTTGATCTTTGATTGCGCCTGTTCGGGATTGTTGACCTCCGCAAGGTTGAGGTTCAATTTGGCGAGGGAGAGCACCTGGCCTACGTTGTCGTGTATTTCCTGGGAGATATTTTTGAGGGTTTGTTCCTGGATTTCGAGTTGGGTTTGGAGGATGTTATAAAAGAACTGTTCCTGCATTTTATTCTTTTCACGACGATGTTTTTCCTGTCTTGAACGGTAAAGAACTATGGAAACTGTAATAATGAGACTGAGGGTAATAAATAACAGAGTACCTAAAATAATTGCCAGTCTTATTTCTTCTTTATTTTGGAGCATAAAAGCCCTGTTATAACAAAACAATAAAACACATAGTTGAATATAATACTAATAATTGAATGAAGTTTTTTAAAGTAAGCCTTCTCATCTGGATATTTATTAAGTAATATATTGTAAAAGCCCTTAACCAAAAAACCGCCAGAATAAAGTATCAAGACTCCTATGCAAATCCAAAACACTGGCACTCTATAAAAACTCTGCTCAGAGGTATAAGTAAATAATGTCAATACACTCAACAGCACGAGTAATATCCCCCTGACTAAAGATGACAGAGCTGGATAACTTGAATCATTACTTAATAAAAACGACCAACAATAGCTAAAAGAAACAAAAGCAATAGCAATTACCAGGATAACAGTTCTGAAAGCAGAGTTACCCTGGTAATTGCAAAAGAGGCCGCAAAGACAGACAAAGTCAATGGGTATAAAAATATGGTAATAAACAAAAAAAGGCTGCCCGTTATTGATTTTGAAGAATACAATTCCCTCAACGATGTTGCTTACTGCCAGCAAAATACCTAATGGTAATAATTTCCTGTTTTTTTGGTGAACAAAAAGATAAACAATAAAAGAAATTAGTATTAAAAGATGATATATCAAAAAGAGAGCCTTCAATGTCTCAGATTAAATTTGCAAACTCAAAAAATGTAAAGTCAACTGGAGGGCTCTGCTTTGGCTTTAGTTCTTTGTAAAGATCAGCAATTGTAAACCCGTAAATATCTTCCACCACTGTAGGCTCTATGCCTGCTTTAGCTTTTAACGCCTTATTGAACTTTCTTTGCTGCCCATCTACAAAGACAATCTCTGAAGATAGGCTTTCCACAATAAATGATTCTTTTCCCTGATAATTGATTTTTGTGAGCCGGATTCCTTCGGTACCGGGTTGGGCAAGTAGCAGAAGTAAGGCTGTTTTTCCAATATGAAAAACCACTCTTTCAGTAGATGGCGTACCACCTGCCTCAAGCGTATTAAACTCGCCTTGGTATGTCCCTTGCATATAAATATCATATGCTTTCTTGTCAACAAAATTTCCAATACCCCCTGTTTCGCTAGAATCAGGGTAAGAAAGTTCAACTTGGCCATCAACAATTTGTCCATTGATAACTGTCTTGCCTGTAGTTGCAAATTTTTTATGCATATTATTATTTTAGGTGAAAGAATAAATTAAAATACTACACAAATCTGATCTCTCCAATAGCCCGTCCCTCCCAGCACTTTCACCCCCCTCCACCGTCTTTTCACCCTTCCATTCTCCGCTTTTCTCCCGTTTTCCGGCATGCGCCGCGGCCCCATTTTTACAGGGAAACACTTAGCCGTGTTTATTCCGCATCCATCCCTGTGAATTGCCGCCTTTTTTCACCTATAAACATCACAGCGTATGAAACTGAAACAATTACTCCTGCTCGCCGCTCTGCTGGTGGCCTCCTGCCTCTTCACCTTTTCCCTGTTTGCACAGCCTACCACCACCGGGTTGCTCTGCCATTTTAAACTGGATGGCAACACCACCAACAGCGGCCCGGCGAATGTAACGGCCAGCCCCATCAGCACCACCTACACCACCAACAATGCCAATGCCAGCAACAAGGCATTACAGTTTGGCGGTAACCTTAATTCGTACATTAATTTTACCGACAATGGTAACCTCGACTTTACCGGCACCAATAATTTCACCATTTCCTTTTCCTTCTTCTTCAATGGCAGCAGCACCGGTGGCCTTATAGACAACTGCCTGAACTATGGCGGCTGGGGTGTATGGCTCTGGAGCACCGTAGCCGGCACCTGGAACCTGCAATTCAATTACCGCAACAACTCTGTGGGCAGCGCCGCCGCCACCAACTTTGCCCCTGGTATGTGGCACCATGTGGCCGCCGTTCGCAATAATGGCACCATCTCCCTTTATATTGACGGGGCCTTCCGGCTCTCTGCCACTGAAGGCACGATGACACAATCGTACCCCATCAATATGATCGCCGGCGCTTTTGCCTATAGCAGTTTCAGTCCGCCACGATATAACCCCTTCGGTGGTAAAATAGATGAGATCCGCATTTATAACCGTGCCCTTACCGCTTCAGAAATACTGATACTCACCCCCTACTCACTGCCGCTGCGGATGGGTGATTTTACTGCCAACAAACAATCTGCCGGTATTAAACTGAACTGGGAAACCCTTTCTGAAGAAAACACCTCTCATTTTGAAATTGAAAGAAGCAGCGATGGTGTTCAATTCAACTATCTTGACAGGGTGAATGCGGCGGGTAATTCATCTGACAAAAAACAATACTCTTATCTCGACAATAACCCGCTCAGCGGCACCAATTATTACCAGCTGAAGATGTACGACCTGGACGGCACCATCACCTACAGCCGCGTAGTGGCCATCCGAAACACCAGCCTGCTTTCACTACAGGTATTTCCCAATCCTGTTGGGGAAGTGCTGCAGGTGCAAGCCCCCGCTTTAACCAAAGA
>JAEUVM010000211.1 GCA_016787125.1 Chitinophagaceae bacterium
ATGAAAGAGTAACTGTTTTCTGCGGCATGGTGATCGGCACTTTCGAGCAGTACGGTATCCCGGAAACGGTCACGCAGCCGCAGGTAAATACCCACCGGCGTAAACACATCCGCCAGCATTCTTTTGCATACCGTATTGATCTCTGTTTTTTTCATCCGAACATGCTTTCTGACCTATCCCAAATAAAAAACCCCGAATCACCGGGGCTTTACAATATGGTCACATACACAGGTATGATATTACAGCCCCTTTCGAGTTGAATGCCACCACCAGGTATTGTTAAAATATTTTTTCATTACCACACAAATATAAAGGCAAAAAACCAAGACCCGCAAAATCTTTTTACATTTAGACCCATAAGGCACGACCAATGAAACAAAGCATCCTCCTTCTCCTGCTCGCAACAGGAACTTTCACGCTTTCACAAGCCACGCCCGCCGATACCACTATACGTGGGATCAGTATTCAGTTCAGCTATTCCCTTTCTGTGTTTCCACCTTCCTGGCAGGCAGCGCCGGTCAATGCAGGCGGTGTGCAGATCGATAACAACGAAGTGAGACGCAGCCTGGAAATAACCATCCGTGCGCTGAACAAGTATCCGCAAAATGCCCTGCGGTATGACCTGCGCACTATCTATTTTTTAAAATCAATGAAGTTCTTTGGTGTGGGCTATGGAGGCACCAACTCCACCAATGCCGTTTATCTTACTAATAACGGTGTAGCAATGGGGTTTACCGAACTTTATATGGAGCAAACCTTTCACCACGAATATTCCAGCATACTGTACCGCAATCATCCAGGCTGGTTTGATGATAAAGCCTGGCAGGCAAATAATCCGCCTGGATTCATCTATAACGATCCCGAAAACGGCGTGGGTGCTATACGCAACAACGCCTCTTCGCAGGACCTTGATTCCGGTTTTTGCAAAAAAGGTTTCCTTACTGAATACTCCCAGTCAAGCCTGGAAAATGACCTGAACACTTTTGCCCAAAACCTGTTCAGCCCATCGGAAGGTTTCTGGAAACTGGTGGACAAATACCCGCTGATCAACCGGAAAGTAAAAGTGCTGGTAAAATTTTACAACCGTCTAGATCCGGCTTTTACCGAAGCGTATTTCAGAAAACTTAAATAACACTCCGATGGAAGTGCAGTGGCAACAGGAAGGAAGCAAGGGCTCATTTTTTATAATGAAAGAAGGCCGGAAGGTGGCCGAAATGACCTACACCATGCCTTCCACAACAAAACTCATTATTGATCATACGGAAGTAAGCGATGAACTCCGCGGACAAAATGCCGGTTACCAGCTAGTAAAAGCGGCGGTTGATTATGCCCGCTCCAATAAGATCAGCATTTTACCGCTCTGTCCTTTTGCTGCATCTGTTTTTAAGAAAGTACCTGCGCTGGCTGATGTATTGGTGAAATAATCCCGGTAAATGGCTGCCGTTTCGCCTCTTCAGCACACTCTTAATCAAATTCGGCAGGTTGGTCTGGCAGAAAACTCCGGAGGTTTTGGATTCGGTTCCAGACAAACCCTATCCCGTCTTGCCTGTCAGTGGGCAGGAACTAATCAAAGCCCTTTTCTTTCATAATCCCGGCAACAAATTATCACATTCCCTCCCAACCAATTATCTTTATCTGTCATCATCAGCAAAACCTGGAACAGAACCGATATTTTTTTATGCAAAAGATCTCCTTATCTATCCTTGCCTGCCTGCTGGGCATTACTGCTGCCGCCCAACCTGCTCCCCAGCCCGTGTATACCATTAATGCAGTACCGCTGCCCGAAAGCATGCACAAACAGGTATGTATTTCTGGCATGAAGTATCTTGACGGGAACCTTTACATGGCTTCTGAACGCTGCCCCGTCATCTTTGCTTATGATCCAACAGGAAAAGAAGCCCTGAAAAGGGTGGAGATACAGGTGCCACAACAATTTGAAATGGAAGGGCTCACCTCTTATAAAGGCAAACTCTATCTCATTTCCGAAAACATTTCTGCCGTGTATGAGGTGGATCCCGCCACCGGACAACTGGCACAAGTACAAACATCTGTTCCCCTTCCGCCCAAATCAAAAAGCGGCGATGGCACTGAGGGTATTGCCGCCAATGAAAAGAACAATAAATTCTACATCCTGCGGGAACGTAATGAAGACATGACCCGCTCCCAGATCTTCACTTACAGTATTGAACCCGGTGACGGCACCTTACCCATCAGCCTGAAGTATGAATCCATGACCGAACTGCCCCTTGAAAACCCCCAATGGCGCTACTCTGATATTTGTGTGGATGCAGCCAACAACAGGCTGATCTGCCTGAAATCTTTTTCCAAAGGAAAACTGAGACAGCAATACCTTGAAGCGCTTGAAATAGATGCTAACGGCAATATCTCCTCTTCCACACTTACCAATATGCCGGTGGAGAATTTTACGGAAATATCAAACAGCTATAAGAACGATGATTACAGCATGAACCTGGAAGGCATTACCGTAGATGCATCCGGCACCATTTATATTATCAGTGACAATACCTCCGGCAAAGCCATGTGCGATGAAGTGGCAAAAGAAAAAACCATCCTGCTGGAACTGCGGAAGAAGTAAGTGATAGCTGTTCCCTTTTGCTGAATAAAAGAAAAGGGGAAACAGATCAAAGCGGGGTAACCCCAGAAAGTTAAAAGAAACTAAAAGGACACGATAAAACAACCTGCGCAGCAGGATTTGCGACTATTAAAAACACATGAAGCAAATTTTACTCTTACTCGCCCTTACGGCACTTGCAGGCGGCCTGAAAGCCCAGAAGGTGGACAGTATTTACTTTCACCTTTATACCGACAGCCTGAAAAAAGGTCAGCATAATTATATAAATGTAGATGGTAAACTGTCCAACGGTCGCTGGATGCCAATGACGGCAAAAGATGTACAGTTCAGTTGTGAAGAAGCCACTTTTGAAGGTAACCAGCTTATCATTCCCCTCGACTTCAAACCTGCTAAAGTAACGGTAAAAGCCGTTCTTAAATCAAACCATTCCGTCACCATCGAACGCACCATCTGGATCAAAACCCTGCCCGACGGCGACCTTCCCACAAGAGAGGAGATGATGCCCAAACCCACCGGAAAACGAAGAAACTAAAGGATTGAATAATTAAGATTGCTTCACAGCACTGATGTTCCCATAACTTCACAACTTTCCGTCTTCAGTAATTCCCGTCAGAAATAAGAAAGCCCGTCCCTTAGAACACTATTATCTATTATCCATTATCTATTAAGCTGTTTTCTTAGCGTCTTCCAGAAACTTCGCCAGGCCGATATCGGTAAGCGGGTGCTTCAGCAGGCCGAGGATAGAATCCAGCGGGCAGGTGCATACATCGGCTCCGGCTTCGGCGCATCGTACAATATGCAGGGCATTGCGGATGGAAGCGGCCAGTATTTCTGTCTTAAAACCTTGTACAGAATAGATATGAGATATCTGTGAAATGAGTTCGATACCATCCCAGTTGCTGTCGTCGAGGCGGCCGATAAAGGGGGAAAGATAAGTGGCACCGGCTTTTGCAGCAAGGATGGCCTGGCCGGCAGAGAACACGAGGGTGCAGTTGGTACGGATGCCATTATCAGTAAACCATTTGATCGCCTTGATACCGTCTTTTATCATTGGCACTTTCACCACGATATTGGGATGGATGGCCGCTAATTTTTTACCTTCTTCCACGATCCCGTCAAAATCAGTAGAGATCACTTCGGCACTGATATCGCCATCCACCATTTCGCAGATGGTTTTATAATGCTGCATAATGGCATCATGACCTTTGATACCCTCTTTCGCCATGAGAGAGGGGTTGGTGGTCACGCCATCCAGTATACCCAGTTCATTGGCTTCTTTGATCTGTGCAAGATTGGCAGTATCGATAAAAAACTTCATAAAACGATTTGAAAATTTGATGATTTGGAGATTTGAAAATTAATGAGCCAACCTGAAATTCATTTCAAAATTTTCAAATTGGCTCATTTTCAAATCAGTTAAAAATGGCAGGCTGATTACATCGCACCGCTCAACCACCTACTCTTGCTGCCTTCCGGCCCTGGGAGGGTTCAGCAGGAGCTGGTCGTGTAAGACCTGCCGCCGCAAAGATAATTGAAGATTTAATATGGCATATTGAATATTTGGTTTATAGTCCGAAATCCCTTCCTGGCTTTCTGATTTCCTATCTTCAGGACATTCAAACTTCCGGCTTTCTTCTTACGACTTAAAACTCACGATTTATCACTTACAGCTATCTTTGAAACGTCGAATTCACCCTTGCATAGCCCACCAGTTCATCCGCCCGTGCCCCAAATGGCCTGAAGTACACCATTACCATATAGGCATTTTCGGTACCCCAGTAGTTCCCTTCTGTATTATCGAGGTAAGGCTTCTCTCCCGCCCTCACTTTATCAGGCAGGGTAACGTAGGAGTAGTTGTAGTATCCCTGTTTCAGGTATAGGGCAATTTCATACACGCCTTTTTCTTCGTTAAACACCATCCGGGTATCATCATTCTGCTCGTAGTTGGTCAGTTCGCCAAACAGGTAAACACTTCTTCCCTCAAGCGGTCGGTTTCCGGGTGGTACGTAAGTAAAATGCGTCCACGCATAATCACCCTGCCACAGCGGGTTGGGGTTATCCCTGTTTTCCACGGTATAAAGACCATTCTGGTCGCGGTAATAGATATACACCTGGGTGCGGCGGTCCACATCTGGTTTTACCCATACATCAATGCGGTCGGTGCTGTCATTATCCACCAGTTTTACCATACGGTCGCTCATCAGCCGCAGGCTTCGCAGGTCAATCCATCTCCACTCCTTCCCTGCCTGGAAGGTGCTGTTTTCCTCATCACTGTATTCGTAATAATTGCCGCGGAAAATGGTTGGGCGGTCGATCATAGTGGCATTGGCCCAGGTAAAGTTTTGCAGCATCACCACTTTAATATCCTGTGGTGAAAAGGTGGTTATCTGTCCGGGTACCGGGCTTACCGACACCTGCATCCGCTGGTGTGTCTGGAAAAAATTACCATTGAATGGCTGTGTTACCACACCCGATACGGTGGCCTTTGTATTTACCACCAGGAAGCGTTTGGTAAATACAAGTCTGGAGGTATCATCATTCAAAAAAACCTTGAGCAGGTAATTGCCGCCCTTAGTGGGTGCCGAATTTCTTTCCGGCAGGATGGCCTGGTAATGAGTATAGCGGGTTTGTGCAATGGAGGAATTACGGTAGTTGGAAATGCGGTTGCTCTGAAAGCCACGGATATAATCAAAGGGCTGCACATTGGCCGGCTTCCAGTCGGCATTGCAAAGCTGGAAGCTGTAATAATAATACTTCACATCGGCATCCATATCATCAAAATGGAGTTCCATCTGTTCACCGCCAGCCAGGGTGATAACGGGGTAGCTGTAAATATCACCGCTGCGGTACAGTTTTACGGTGCGGATATTGGATTTGTAAATATGATCCGGTATCTGGGCCTCAGTAACGAGGGCCTGCAACAGGCAAATGAAAGGCAGCAATAATTTCATCTGTAGCGATAAGAAGTTCACAATATTGTTTAAAGTAAGGCAAAAAAGCGCAGAAATCTTACGGGCAACTTATTTTTGCTCCATCACCAAGGGCTAAAAGACAAACAAAGTAATTTGAAGGTTGCAGGATTTATAGCTAACCGGATCGCTTTCAAACGGCCCGGCAAGGGCGGAAACGAAAGCCGTTCTTTCTCCGGGTTTATCATCCGGCTGAGTATTACTGCCACCGTGATCAGTGTGGCCGTCATGATCGTGGCCCTCTCATTTGCCAATGGTTTCCAGGAAACAGTCACCCAAAAGATATTCAGCTTCTGGGGTCATATCAGGGTGCAGGAAAAACAACCGGATAAGACCATCATCTCCGAAGAAACTTCCATCAGCGCCAATGATACACTTGTGCAAAGCATAAGCCGGCGCCCGGAAGTGGAAAGTATCCATGCCTTTGCCACCCGCTATGCCATCCTGAAAACAAAGGATGACATTGAAGGTGTGCTGGTAAAAGGGTTTGACAGCACGTACGGATTTGGCCATATCAGCCGCTTTATTAAAGAAGGAAGGCCCATCAGTTTTAAAGACAGCTCCTACAGCAAGGAATTACTCATTTCCACCTATACAGCAGGGCGGCTCGGACTGAAGGTGAACGACAGCATCATCATTTACTTTATAAAACCCGGTGAAGACCCCCGGCCACGTAAAATAACCATTGCAGGTATTTATAAAACAGGTATTGAAGAATACGACAAACTGTTTGCCATCGGTGACATCCGGCTTATCCGGCGGCTGAACAACTGGAATGAAGACCAGGTGGGCGGTTATGAAATATTTCTCAAGGATCACCACCGGATCGATGAGATGGTGACCTCGCTGTACGAGATGGACGACTTTCCCGATACCTGGGATACCGTAAGTGTAAAGAGCATTTCACCCAACATATTCGACTGGCTCAGCATGCAGGATAATACACGCAATGTACTTATCATCATCATGCTGGTGGTGGCCATTATCAATCTTGTTACCTGCCTTATCATACTGGTACTGGAGCGCATTAAAATGATCGGGGTGTTAAAGGCATTGGGTGCCACTGACTGGACCATTCAGAAGATATTTCTCTGGCATTCATCCATCATCACCCTTACCGGCATTGTATTAGGCGTGCTGGCAGGTCTTGGTATACTTTGGTTGCAACAATCCACCGGCTTTATCCGCCTTCCCGAAGACGCTTATTACATGGATACAGCCGCTGTAAAGATCGTGTGGGCGCAAGTGGGCTATATCTGTGCAGGCACTCTGCTTGTTTGTTTTCTTGTACTGATGATCCCCACTTTGATAGTAAAAAAGGTACAGCCGGTAAAAGCCATACAGTTCAGGTAAGGTGTGACAGAATGATTCCCGTGGCCACGGCTGCATTCAGTGATTCAGCATGTCCCCGTCCCGTGATGGTGATCTTTTCAGAAGCCAGCTGCATCACTGCCGGACTGATACCTTTCGCCTCATTGCCGATAATGATGATCGCTTCCGCAGGTTTGCCCGCAAGCCTGATATCCTTTCCATCCAGTGCGGCAGCCAGCACAGGAATATTTTGCTGTGCATTGATCCATTCTTCAATGTTAAGGGTATGAACATTCACCCTGGCAATGCTTCCCATGGTAGCCTGCACCACTTTGGGGTTGTAAACATCCACGGT